>NZ_JAQBOD010000039.1 GCF_028288205.1 Mucilaginibacter sp. | reverse complement strand
GAGGTTATTAACAAAGAAAAAGAAGCAAAAAGAAAGCTTCAACAATAATAATAACCTGTTTATTTTGCTGAAGCTAATCTAAAGGAGATGACAATTTTAATTATATTGATAATCAATAACTTACAATCACGTCATTGCGAGGAAATAAAAAAGGCGATGAGTAAATTCATCGCCTTTTTCTATAAAAGACTTCGTAAGTCTCAATAAAAGATTAAGCTTTCTTACCCGTCGGCTTCTTTTTGTTTTCAATATATCCTGCAAATCCTAATGCAAGTATTAACAGAACTGATCCCGCAAAAGAAATGGTTTCGCCTGCGTAATAAGATACCGGGTGAAATATAAACTCTATTTTATGGTTACCTACCGGGATCTGCGCCGCGCGTAAAAGGTAATTAGCACGGAAATAAGGAGTTTCCTTGCCGTCTATCAGCATTTTCCAGCCCTTGTTATAATATACTTCAGAGAATACCGCAATTTGCGATGTGGTAGAACCACTCTCATAGATCATATGATCGGGGTTATAGCTGGTTAGTTTTATGGTTGCGCTGGTGTCAACTCCGTTTTTTACAGATTTAGTATCTATTAAGCTGCTATATTGTTGATCAACAATTGCAACATCTTTAGGTGCAAAACTGCTTATAGCTACCATTTCCTCATCGGCATTTTTTGCATATTTAATGCTTTTTACAAACCATACATGACCGCAAGCGGTTGGGTTTACCTGCATACTAACATTTTCTGATTTAGGGTCCTGCGTAATGATGTATTTAACGTTCATCATATCTAAAACATCATGGTTAATGCTTTTGGTAAACTGGTTATCTATTAACTCTTCATAACGTTTTAATCTTGCTGCAGAATATCCTCCGAATGATTTATGAAAAAATGGGTTAAATGTATCAGATTTCATCGGCACGGTCATATCAAACACGCGGAAGTCCGGGTCCTGGTCGCGTTTTATAAACTGATCTACCACGCGTTCCTGTGGCTGATAAGAATCTTGTTTTTCAGTAAAGTTTTCATCCTTTAGATAACGCTTATCTATTTGCCACATATCAGCCAATATCAATGCAAGGAAGGCAACTGATAAAATGGTGACATTGATCTTATGCTTAATAAAGGCCCATAATATGCCAAAGGTTATCAATATAAATATCAAAGTACGTATAGCATCGGCGCGTTCGAGGCTTATCCTGTCCTTAACCAACGCGTTAGATATGCTTGTAGCCAATGTGTTATCATTTAGCTTAAAAGCTTGCGTAAGCTGGGCTATGCCGGTTGCCTGGTCTGTAGCTCTAAAGCTTAATAAAAGGTCTGGCAGGGCAATTAATATTAAGGTTAAACCGCCTGTAATATATAAGGAAAGCTTTAATTTCTTGAATATTTCTTTGTTATCACGTGCTTCAATGATCTCTTTGATAGCTAAAAACGCTAATATTGGAAAGCATAGACTGGCGACAGCCAATATAGACTCTACAACTCTAAACTTATTGTAAAGCGGGAAGTAATTGAAGAACAGGTCTGATACAAAGGGCCAGTTACTGCCAAAAGAAAGCAGCATAGTTAATACTACGGTAGCCAGCAACCACCATTTAAGGCGGCTTTTTACAATAAGCAACCCGAAAATAAACAGAAAACAAATTACTGCACCAAAATAATACGGACCGCTGGTACCCGGTTTATTGCCCCAATAAGTACCCATACCCGGGAAACCGCCAATTTGATTAGCTAATTGTACAGCCTTATCTTCCGGAACGTTATTAGCAAGGAATACTTTAACTGTTGCAGAGTTTTGATCTAATATTTCTGTACCGCTGCCACCGCCGTAAGCGTTTGGCACTAAAAAGGTAAGGCACTCGCCAACGCCCTGGCTCCAGCCATAAGCATAATCTTTTGCCAAACCGTTGCTTGGCTCGGTAGTGTGTTGTGTTAAGTTTGATTGCCCACGGATGGTATCCTTACCATAGTCATAAGTGCTCCAAAGTATGGAGGCATTTACAGCCAGGGCCAATAGCAATGCGCCGCCCAGGTAGGCTAAAGATTTAAAATAGGCAGATGTTTTTTTTGCTTTGACAGCATGGTAAAGCTCAATTCCGGCTAAAATGAGTATTGCCAGCATTAAGTAGTAGGTCATTTGAATATGGTTCGACCTGATCTCCATTGCCAGGAAAAGCGCGGTTAACGATCCGCCCAATATATATTTACCACGGAGGGTTAAAATTATGCTTGCCAGTATAGGCGCGAAAAACGCGATGGCATAGGCCTGGTTAGCATGCCCGGCAACCAGCAAAATTATATTGTATGATGAAAAAGTAAACGCTATAGCTCCCGCGGCAGACAACCACGGGTTAAGCTTTAATACAATGAATAAGAAGTATGCGCCTAACAAGAATATTAAAACCGTATCAATAGGGTTAGGGAATATAACTTTTAACGCGTGTATAACATGTGTAGTAATATTAGCCTTATAAGGTGCCCAAAGCTGGAAAACAGGCATACCGCCAAATATTTGGTTAGTCCACAATATAGTGGTGTCTTTTGCTTTATAGGCATTTATTTCTGTAGCGGTAGATTGTGCCCCGGTTACATCAGCCTGCCCCAATGTTTTTCCCTGGAAAGCGGGTGTAAAATATAGAAAGCATATCACTAAGAAAATTCCAATTATGGCAAAGTGGATGCCATTGCGCTTGAACCAGTTACTCATCTAAGTTATTTATAATGGATAAGATAATATATTATTCTTCAAAAATAGAAATTTGCGTGAGAATAGGAATTATAAGTTTTAAAGGTTTTATAAACCTTTGCGGGCAAGAAAGTATAATGCTACCAGGCCAAGCAGACTGATAATGTAAGCGATAATATTTACCTTGTTATAATCTTCGCGGTTGCGGCGGATGTTGAAATAATTATATATGGCGAACAGGATAAGCGTAAGCCCGAAAAACCAATTTATTTTATTATCCAGCGTAAACAGGGCGCAGCATACTATATAATTGGTGATAATGAGCAAAACAGGCTTGGGCGTATTATTGTGATTACGCCTGCGCTTGAATATGTCATCAGATATCATTTTGGTTACTTTACTTCTTCGTAATCTACAAATTCGCCTTCACTATCAGGAAATTTGCCTTTTTGATTTTCAGGAACATAATCAACTTTTACGCGGCCGGTTGGTTTTTCCTGGCTTTTATAATTTGTTTGCTGATTTTGTTGCTGTGCTTTGTTTACCATGCTTTGAAAAAGCATTGGCAATGCCCAGCGCACAATGGCTCTAAGTATATATAGTATTGCGATTGCAATAAATAGAAAACGGATCAACTCTTCCATCTTGTTAAATTCTTATTAATAAAGCGTACAAATATAATATTATAACGACAAAATTGTTTGCTTATGATTAGTGTTGTGTTTAAGACAGGGCGGCTGATAGTATTGTTACAATGCTTTTGTATTGATAATGTCATTTCGGAACGACAGAGAGCTTATACGTTATGCCCGGTTGTATAAGATTTCTTCTCATACCTCGTTCGAAATAACATTGGAATTTGCTAAAACTTTTCTTCCATCATCTTTTCCAGCGCGAACATTTCGTCGCGCAGTTTGGCGGCCAGTAAAAAATTCATGTCCTTAGCAGCGGCAAGCATATCCTTTTTTGTATTGTCGATTGATTTTTTAAGATCAGCTTTCGACATATATTGTACTATCGGGTCGGCGGCCATAGTCATCATATCCGTTTCTACATAAGCCTTTTGCACCCCACCCTGAAAATCAACTACTGATGTTTGCTCAATAATTTCTTCCCTGGTTTTGCCAATAGTTAACGGGGTGATGCCATTTGCTGTATTGTAGGCAATTTGTAATTCGCGGCGGCGGGTGGTTTCGCTCATGGTTATTGCCATAGAGTCGGTAATTTTATCGGCATACATAATTACCCGGCCACGGTCATTACGGGCAGCTCGGCCTATGGTTTGTATCAGGGATCGTTCGCTGCGCAAAAAGCCTTCCTTATCCGCATCCAAAATAGCTACTAATGATACCTCGGGCAGATCCAGTCCTTCGCGTAATAAGTTTATACCTATCAGCACATCAAACTCGCCCAAACGCAGCCCCCTCAATATTTCTACCCGCTGCAGGGTTTTAACTTCCGAGTGTATGTAGCGGCATTTAATACCTAAACGATCCATGTATTTAGCCAACTCCTCGGCCATGCGCTTGGTAAGGGTGGTTACCAATATACGGTCGCCCATTTTAATGGTTTTATCTACCTCGTCCAGCAGGTCGTCTACCTGGTTAATTACCGGCCTTACCTCAATTACAGGGTCAAGCAGGCCGGTCGGGCGTATCACCTGCTCCACTACCACACCACCCGATTTTTCTAATTCAAAATCGGCAGGGGTAGCGCTTACATAAATAGTTTGCGGTGCCAAACGCTCAAACTCCTGGAAGTTTAGCGGGCGGTTATCCATAGCTGCCGGCAAGCGGAACCCATAATCAACCAATGATATTTTGCGCGAACGGTCGCCGCCATACATGGCCCGTATTTGGGGCACGGTTACGTGGCTTTCATCTATCACCATCAGGTAATCATCAGGAAAATAATCAAGCAAACAGAATGGCCTTGCACCCGGCGCGCGGCCATCAAAAAAGCGGGAGTAATTCTCGATACCAGAACAATAGCCCAGCTCGCGTATCATCTCCAGGTCATAGTTAACCCTTTCCTCCAAACGTTTGGCTTCCAGGAAACGGCCATCGCCAATAAATTGCTTTTTTCGGGTTTCCAGTTCTTCCTGTATGGCCCATATAGATTGTGTAAAACGCTCTCTTGGCGCTACATATAAATTGGCAGGGTAAAGCACCATGTGCGTCATTTTCTCAACCGTTTTACCGGTGCCGATATCAAAGGTGCTTAACTCTTCAATATCGTCACCAAAAAAGGAAATGCGATAGGCATAATCCATATAGGCCGGGAAAATATCAACGGTATCGCCCTTAACTCTAAAAGTACCACGCTTAAAATCGGCAGTGGTGCGCGAGTATAGTATCTCTACTAATCGATGTAAAAAAGCATTCCTGCTAATACGTGTACCCACCGCGAATTTAAATACGGAGTTGGCAAAATCCTCAGGATTACCCATACCGTAAATGCAGGATATGGACGAAACCACAATAACATCCCGCCGGCCACTCATTAATGCCGATGTGGTGCGCAAACGCAGTTTTTCAATTTCCTCGTTTATCTGCAGGTCCTTTTCTATATAGGTATTGGTGGTGGGTATAAAAGCTTCGGGTTGGTAATAGTCGTAATAAGATACAAAATAGTTAACCGCGTTTTCCGGGAAAAACTGCTTGAACTCGCCATACAGCTGCGCGGCCAGGGTTTTATTATGGCTTAAAACCAGTGTAGGTTTTTGCGTTTGCTGTATAACATTGGCAATAGTAAACGTTTTACCCGAGCCGGTTACACCCAGCAGGGTTTGAAAAGGGTCGTGGTTATTTACACCATTAACCAGCTGCCTGATGGCTTCGGGCTGGTCGCCGGTGGGTTTATATTGAGAAGTTAGTTTAAAATCCATGCAGATAACAAAAATACGGTTTAGTGATTAGAGATTGGAGGTTAGTGATTAGTTAATTGGAGGTTAGTGATTAGTTTTACATTGCGATTAAAATATATCAAAGTAAATAACTGTTGATGACAACCTTATGTCAGTAGTAAAGATTAGTTAATTAGAGATTAAAGATTAGTTTTAAAATCCAATTAATTAGATTTACAAATAACAACGCGCAAAACCTAATCTCTAATTAACTAACCTCTAATTTCTAAAAAATGATCTTCATTCTCAACAAAACCAATACCATTGGAAATAGTTTTTTGGCCGAAATGCGAGACGCGGTTATTCAGAAAGACAAACAACGGTTTAAGCGCAACCAGGAAAAGTTGGGCGAGATACTGGCTTATGAGATCAGCAAGAAATTAAAGTATACCCCCACAGAAGTGCAAACCCCATTAGGCACCGCCACCGTAAATTTACCGGTAGAGTACCCGGTGCTGGGGGCCATATTACGTGCAGGCCTGCCGTTTCACCAGGGGTTCATGAATTTTTTCGATCAATCATCATCGGCATTTGTTACGGCTTACCGTAAAGTTAAACGGGGAGGTAGCTTTGTAATTAATGTAGACCATATATCAACCCCAAACCTTGACGGTAAAATATTTATTTTATGCGATACCATGTTGGCCACCGGACAAAGTATAGTGGAAGTTTGCAAGCAACTAAAGGCACAGTATGATATTAAGGATCTGCACATTGCTACGGTAATTGCCAGCACTGAAGGTATAGAGCATGTTCGCGCTAACCTGCCTAAGGTAAACTTATGGGTTTGTGCCGTTGATGACGAAATGACCAGCAAGGCCTATATAGTGCCAGGTTTGGGCGATGCCGGTGATTTGGCGTTTGGAAAGAAAAGTTAGATGTAGGTACCTACAAGTACCTACACCATATACACCCATATACACTGGCAAAATGATGACACCAAATAATTGATAAATAAATAGTATAGTCATGAAAAAATTACTGCTTATTATTACTTTATTGCTGCCTGTAACGTGCTTTGCACAAGGCAAAACAGACAAACAACTCATTGGACAATTGCGTAATAACTGGACCGTTTACCTGCAAACTAAACAGTTGGGCAAGGCAACGGACCAATATACCGATGATGCCGTTTTCTACTCGACTGGTGAAGAGAACGCGGTGGGCAAAAAGGCCATAACCAAGTTGTACCGGTCTGTAATGAAGCAATTTAATGCGCGCATTAAATTTCATAGTTCGGGGGTAACTGTATCCGGCGATCTGGCCAGCGATAGCGGCGACTATAACGAAACAACGGTAGATAACACCACCCATAAAACCGCTAAATTTAAAGGCAGCTACCTGATGGTATTACAAAGGAAGCCCGATGGCTGGAAAATAAACAGGATAATGTGGACGGTGGGGAAATGATGTGGAAATTTTTAAACAATTGCACTGATAATGAGTTATATGCATTATAACTCACACAGTCATGAAAAAATCAACAACCCTATTTTTTACAACCCTGCTTATTGCAGGTTCACTAAACACTATCGCGCAGAAACTGCCTAAACGCGAAAGCGTTAATCTTCCCGAAGGGCGTAATATTTTGATGCAGGCGTCTTTAAACCACCTGGGCCACGCTAACGGAAGAACCACTATCGACATTGTAATTAATAAAAAAGGCGATGTAGTTTCGGCACTGGCAGATCGTAAACTTACTACTATCAAAGACAAGGCATTTGTACACAAAGTAGAGGAAGCGGTACTGGCTATGAAATTTAATAGTGATACGCACTTACCAGATACGCAACGTGGTAGTTTAACGTATTCGTTTAGGTAGTTGTATTGAGCTCGCCTCAAAAAGTAAAATTAAGTTGAGCGATAAAAAATTATATTTTGCATTATAAAAGCTCTGTGGTGCTTTGCGTATCTTCTTAGCGTCCTCAGTGGTAAAATTTAACCACATGAGGTCGCTAAGCAGGCACGAAGATCACAAAGCCGAATATTATTTGCAACTGATTTGAATAAATACTTTTGAGATAGCAACTATTGTGTAAATAGATAGGTCATTGCCCCTCAGTAGGGAGTGAACCCCGGGCTAATAATTAGGGCTAAAAGTTTAACTTTGCTGCCGCAATGAAACAATACACCCACATCTTTTTCGATCTTGACCATACCATATGGGATTTTGATAAAAATGCCGAGGAGGCGCTGCATGAGCTTTATGTTTTGCATCGCCTGCATGATATCGGCCTCACATCTGCCGATGCTTTTATTGAAACCTACACTAAAAACAACCACCAGCTTTGGCGCGAATACCATGTGGGTAACATCACTAAAGAAACTTTGCGTGCGGCACGTTTTAAACAAACATTTTTAGACCTGGGCGTACACCCTGATGTAATACCTAATGGGTTTGAAGATGCTTATGTAAAATTGTGTCCAACAAAAACAAACCTTTTCCCAAACGCGCACGAAACTTTGGCTTATCTGCAATCAAAATATACGTTGCATTTAATATCCAATGGATTTAAAGAATCGCAGGATATTAAGATAGGTAATACCGGCATTGGTAAATATTTTACGCATGTTATCATATCAGAGATTGTGGGGGCTAATAAACCCGATAAAGCCATATTTGAATATGCCATTAATTTAGCCGGCGTAAAAAGAGAAGAATGCCTGATGATTGGCGACAGTTTAGAAGCTGATGTACTGGGCGCTTTAAATTTTGGTATGGATGCTATTTATTTTAATCCGTTTAATGCACCAAAGCCCGATGAGGTGCCGGTGCAGATAATGGATTTGAAAGAGTTAACTTTACTATTATAAAGAAAGTTTAGCGGCATCCTGGCGATTATCCCAAAAACAATAATTCAATACTTTCCTGTTTCAGACGATAAAACAGGCTGACTTGTTAAATTGCTGATTTAAACAGTTAACTTCACTTTATGAAAATAGCCAAAGAGCGCCGGGCCATTGATGCCGCGCTTGATAACTATCGCAGCCAGTTAGATACCATTCCTGATGACCTGTTTGACGTAACGCCGCCAGGTGGCGGATGGTCGTTTGCCGAAGTGTACTCGCATATATTGCAGGCTACTATTGGGTCTGCTATAGCGGCCGAGCGCTGTGCAAATGGCACCTGCGAGCTAACCAAAAAAGGATTAACTGTTTTAGGCAGGCTGGTTTTATTTTTCGGCAGCTTACCACCAATAAAGGTAAAAGTGCCGGCAGCCGAGGCCGCCAGAATGAAAGTAACCAAGCTTACTAAAGAAGAAGCCCGAAATTTATTAATAAAATGCAGGAGCCGCGTTGATACCATAACATCACGCATTAATGATGCACCGCCCGGAAGCCGTTTTAAACACTCGCGTTTTGGTATGATGAATGCCGGGCAATGGTATAAATTTATCCTGATACATTTAACACACCATTTAGCGCAATTAGAGCGGATAAAAAATAAATTTTCAATTTGATGAAACCTTATACAATTAATGAAGTCTTAACGTTAAGATAATGTTGATTGATGACCTTTGTAAAAACCTTGTATTATGCAATTTGAGTACGCGTATGTTTTTGTAGTAGGACTACTGCTCCTGGTGGGCGTATTTTATTTAAGTCCCTATGAACTTACAGTTAATAAAGACGACGACGACGAATAGCCGCCGGTTTAAAATTTTATTCCATCCCTTAACCGGTAATTTTACCGGACAGAACATTATCCCCCAAAACTTTTCATGGCAAAACGCGAAGTTGATATCGTAATTATATCCGATGTGCATTTGGGTACCTATGGCTGTCATGCCAAAGAGCTGCTTAAATATTTAAAAAGCATCAAACCCAAAATGCTTATCCTAAACGGCGATATTATTGATATATGGCAGTTTAGCAAATCGTACTGGCCCGAAGCGCACATGAAGGTGGTGCGCCGCATATTAAAATTTGTTACCGAAGGCACGCCCGTTTACTATTTAACCGGCAATCACGACGAAATGCTGCGCAAGTTTGCCGATTTTAACCTGGGCTCGTTTCAACTGCTTAATAAATTGGTATTAAACGTTGATGGCAAAAAAGCTTGGATATTTCATGGCGATGTGTTTGATGTTACCATGCAATACTCTAAATGGCTGGCAAAGCTGGGTGCTGTTGGTTATGATACGCTAATATGGCTAAACAGTATTACCAACTGGTTTTTAACTGCAATCGGCAAAGAAAAAATGAGCTTTTCGCAAAAGGTAAAGGCAAGGTTTAAAGATGCCGTTAAATTTATAAACCAGTTTGAGCAAACCGCCGCCGACCTGGCTGTAGCTAAAGAATATCAATATGTAATATGCGGGCACATTCATCATGCCGAAATAAGAGAAATGACGGCTACTGATAACCGGGGCAAAGTATTATACCTAAACAGCGGCGATTGGGTAGAGAGCCTTACCGCGTTAGAATACCATAACGGCAAATGGGAAATATTTAAATACGACCCCGGCAATTTTAATACAGACGTGGATGAGGATGATAAAACCGATGCCGAGGATTTGGATGCTAAACTGGACGTTAACCTGTTGTTGGAACGGTTTAAACAGGAAGCACCGTAAGCTTTTTATTGGAATATTTTAAAGTTGAAATGTTTTAAGGTTGACGCCAAACAATTTTTTTACTTTAGGACTTTTAAAAGCTGCAAACCTAAAATTTTGCAACATTTCAACCTTACAACATTCCAACAGAATGAAAATTCTATACGCCATACAGGGAACAGGCAACGGACACATTAGCCGTGCGCGCGAGATAGTACCCCTGTTACAGCAATATGGCCAGCTGGACCTGTTAGTTAGCGGTACCCAGGCCGAAGTTACACTGGCGCAACCCCTTAAATATAAGTTCCACGGTTTTAGTTTTGTATTTGGCACCAATGGCGGCGTTGATAAATGGGCTACTTATAAAATAATGGATCTGCCGCAGCTATGGCGGGATATGCATAGTTTGCCTTTAAAAGAGTATGACCTCATTATTAATGATTTTGAACCTGTTAGCGCCTGGGCATGCAGGCTGCAAAAAATGCCTTCGGTATCATTAAGTCATCAATGTGCTTTTGTTTCGCCTAAAACACCACGGCCCGGTAAATGGAACTATGGCGAGTGGCTGCTTAAATATTATTCGCCTACAACGCACCATATCGGGTTCCATTTTGAGCGTTATGATGATTTTATACATACCCCGGTAATACGCAGTGAGATACGTAACCTGCAAACCAGCAACCTGGGCCATTATACAGTTTACCTGCCGGCTTATGATGATAAAAAGCTGGCTAAATATTTAAATGAAACTAATGTGCAATGGCATATTTTCTCTAAACGGCAAAAAACAGTTTCGCAAATAGGTAATGTTCAAATATTCCCGGTAAATAATGAGGGGTTTAACAGTAGCCTGGCCAGTTGCGAGGGCCTGCTTACCGGCGGTGGTTTTGAGGGCCCGGCCGAAGCGCTGTTTCTGCAAAAAAAGTTAATGATGATACCTATGCAGGGGCAGTATGAGCAGCAATGCAATGCCTTAGCCGCATCCAAACTGGGTGTGCCGGTTATACAGGCTATTGATGATAGCTTTGTTGCCCGCATTAATCACTGGATAAAGGAAGATAACAAAGTATGGGTTGATTTCCCCGATGAAACCGCGCAGATTGTGGATAATATGGTGAAGCGGTTCGCGAGGTAAAAGTCTTTTTACTGGTAAATTTTGCCGAAGGGCAGGTTAGCGCGAAATAGTGGGCAAAAGAATTAGCCCATGGTTTTACCTGATTTGCCGGGCAAGCCCAGCGGCCAACAGCGCTACGACGCAATACGAGTAAATACAGGATTATTGATTTTAACATAACCGCTTTTTCTGCTAATATTGCAGTCATGATAAATGTGTTCAGAACCTATAACCCGTTTAATATTTTATGGTTGGCCATTTTATTGTTTTTGCTGCGTATAGGTTACGTTTATCATGCGCCAGCTGCCATACAATTTACCTTTGTCGAGCCCTTTGCCCGGCTCTGGGTACCCGGCGCTTATGAATATGCCTTAGATCCGTTACTTAATATATTCCTTGCAGGTGTTTTGGTATTTGCGCAGGCTTTAATGATAAACCGCGTAGTTAACCAATATGGTTTATTAAGCAGGCCCAGTTTTTTACCTGCACTGATGTATATTATTCTTACCACTTTATTTACGCCATTCCTAATATTGAGTCCGCCACTGATATGTAATTTTCTGGTGATATGGATGCTGTATAAACTATTTAGCCTTTATAAGACCGATGATGCAAAATCAACGGCCTATGATTTGGGAATGATAGTAGCGATAGGCTCATTAATTTATTTTCCTTTTATTTATTTTTTCTTAACCATTTGGATAGCTTTAATAATTTTTAAACCTTTTAACTGGCGCGAGTGGGTAGCCGGCATAATGGGTTATATAACTATATTTTTCTTTTTGGCCGTATTTTATTATCTAAAGGGTAATCTAAATGTATTTTATACTATCTGGGTGCCGTTAGGTACTAAATTTCCGGGCCATGTTAACATTCAATATTATAATTACCTGGTGCTAATTCCGGTCATTATTATTTTTATACTGGGTATTTTTAAGATCAGGCAAATATTTTTCAGGAGTTATGTACAGGTGCGCAAGTCGTTCCAACTGCTATTTATGGTTTTTTTGGTAGCCGGGCTATCATTTTATGTAAAGGCCGAGTTTAATTTAAGCCATTTTTTATTGTGCACCATCCCTGCAGCGGTGTTTTTTGCCTACTATTTTTTATACGCCAATACACGCTGGTTGTATGAAAGTTTGTTTTTTATACTGCTCATCAGCATAGTTTATTTTCAGTTTAACACTTTTTAACTTTTACATTCGTTCAAATTTCGGCTGTTATATTAGATTTGTAGCATGAAACAATTATAGGTTGCTGTACACACCTATTAATTATTATTAAAAACAGGTAGCTGATGAAATTTGGTGTAGTTATATTTCCGGGGTCTAATTGCGATGAAGATATTATTCATGTATTAGATAAAATAATGGGTCAGCAGGTTGTTCGCCTATGGCATAAGGACCATGATCTGCAAGGTGCAGATTTTATTATACTACCCGGCGGCTTTTCATTCGGCGATTATCTTCGCTCTGGCGCGATAGCGCGTTTTTCGCCCATAATGGAACAGGTTATACAATTTGCCGCTAAAGGCGGTTATGTAATGGGTATATGCAACGGTTTTCAAATATTAACCGAAGCCGGTTTACTGCCGGGTGCTTTATTACATAACAGCAACCGTAAGTTTATTTGCCGTAACACTTACATGAAGGCGCAAACAACACAATCATTAATTACTGCCCAGATTGATCTGCAACGTGCCTTAAAAATACCTATTGCTCATGGCGAGGGGAATTATTTTGCTGATGCTGATGTGTTAAAATCAATAAATGATAATGACCAGGTTTTGTTTAGATATTGCGACGAGGCCGGCAACATTATTACCGAAGCTAACCCTAACGGGTCGATAGAAAACATAGCGGGAATAACCAATACCAACCGTAATGTATTTGGCTTTATGCCGCATCCGGAGCGTGCGGCTGATCCATTGTTAGCTAACGAGGACGGGCTGGCAATTTTTGAGTCAATATTATCAATGGTTAAAGCCTGATGGCCAATTTGGTTATTGATATAGGTAATACTTTTATCAAGATAGCCATATTTGAGCAGGATGAAATAGCTTATACAAAACATTATAAAACCATTGATATTAAAATACTTGATAATTTATTAACCGGTTATCATGTTGATAAAACCATCATATCATCAGTAAAAAAAAACAGCGAAGAGTGGGAAACCGGGTTGAAGGAAAAAACACAGTTAATATATTTTAATACCGGAATGACCACAGGCATCCATAATCATTACCGTACACCACAAACTCTGGGACTTGACCGGTTGGCTGCTGTTATAGGAGCCAATTATTTATATCCTCAAAAAAACAACCTGGTAATTGATGGGGGCACCTGTATAACTTATGACTGGATAGATGCCGAAGGAAATTATTTTGGCGGAAGCATATCACCCGGATTAAATATGCGTTATAATGCGCTAAATCATTACACCTCAAACCTGCCGGTAATAAGTGCAGATGAAAGTTTTGAAGGTAACAGTGGTAATGATACGCAAACAGCCATAACATCCGGCGTGCAAAACGGGATTAAATTTGAACTTAATGGCTTTATTGAAAGCTATGCAAAAAATAAACAGGAATTAAACATAATACTTACAGGAGGCGACAGTATTTTTTTTGATACTCTATTGAAAAATAGCATCTTTGCCCCCTATATAAAAATCGAACCTTACCTGGTTCTTAAAGGATTAAACGCAGCTACACAAAAGCATAATGATTAAATATACTAAGTTTTTTATAACACTTTTACTTGCAGTTATCGTATTTGAGGCAAAATCGCAATCCACGGCAACTACAAGCTCCCCATATTCACAATTCGGATTAGGTGACCTTACCCCACAGTGGTTACCTCAAAATGCCGCTATGGGTGGTATTGCTACCGGTATAAATAAAATAAACGGGTATAATACAGTAAACTCGCTTAATCCTGCTTCATACGCTGCAATTGATTTTACAACTATTGATATTGGCTTGTATGGAAACATTGTTAATTTAAGCCAAAACGGCCAGTCCACTCAAAGAAATTCAAATTTTCGTTTAAGCCACGTAGCGTTTGCCATACCTGTTGCCGCACATTCGGCATTTAGTTTTGGCTTGATGCCTTATACCGAACTGGGTTATAATTATACCGTTACCTCACCAAATTTCGGTACAAAAAATCCGGCTGATACGGTAGCGGTTCATAGTATTTATAGTGGCGAAGGCGGCTTATCAAAAGCTTATATAGGTTATGGTACCAAAATAGCCAAGGGTTTAATGGTGGGTTTTAATGCATCATACATATTTGGCGACCTGAAACATTACCGCTCTACAGAATATGACTCGCCGGGAACCTTAAATTCAAGAGATGAACAGGATCTTACTGTTGGCGGGATAAATTTTGATTATGGTGCTCAATATCAAATAGATCTTTCAGCAACGCGCCATATTGTACTGGGTTATTCAGGATCATTAAAGTCAAAAATTGGCGCGCAAAGCACTCATGTTGTTAGCCAGTATTCTATTATTAATGGCAGTCAAAATGTTGCTGCAGATACGTTAGTAAATACGCAAAGCGCTTCAACTAAAATACAGCTGCCACAAATTAATCACTTCGGTATATCCTATCAAAAAGATCAGAAATATTTAATTGGCGCCGATTATAGTACCGGCCATTGGTCTGATCTAAGCATTGGTGGCGTAAATCAAGGTATGGCCAATAGCTCTACATTAAATATGGGTGGCCAATACACTCCTAATATAAACGCGCTGGGCAATTACTGGGCTACTATTGATTACCGTTTAGGATTAATATTTGATCAAACCTATTATAATATAGCCAATCCTACCGGCAGTGGTAGTACAAATATAAAATCGCATGCGGTTACTTTTGGTTTGGGCTTGCCGTTGGCATCTCGTGGCCTGAGTTTTTATAAGGTTAACTTCTCGGCCGAATTAGGACAGCGCGGTACGCTAAATAATGGCCTGGTAAAAGAAAACTATATTAACCTGCATTTAGGTTTTACACTTAACGATAAATGGTTTCAACGTTATAAATTTGATTAATTGAGTATAATGCATAGTCGGGTAAAACAGGTATCAGCCTTTTTTTTGCCGGCACTGCTTTTAAGCATGCTGCTTTTAGGGGCATGCGAAAATGATCTTAAGAAGATCCAGGAAATATCAGCAAAATTGGTGAGCCAGCCAATTGATACCACCAGGGGTGTTGAAGTTATTTATAGCGACTCGGCTATAGTTAAAGGTAAAATGCTTACCCCTTTGTTAATTCATTACGCTGTAGCCAAATCTTATTATATAATGCCTAAAGGTGTTAAGGTTGTTTTTTATGATAAGAATGCTGCAGAAAGCGGTACTATAGTTTCTGATTCTGCCGTTCAGCGTGATAAAGAACAGCTAACCGAATTTTATAAAAATGTTGTGGCCACCAATGCCCAGGGCGAAACCTTTAAATCAGACGAGTTAATATGGGATCAGGTGAAACAAATTATATATTCTAACAAGCCGGTACAAGTAACCACATCAGACGGTAATGTAATAAACGGGATAAATTTTAAAAGCGATGATAAGCTAACTCACCCTAAATTCGGAGCGTCAACAGGTATATTTAATGTTACAGATATGCCCCCACAATAAGTGTATATTTGAGGTAAAAATTTGTGTTATATAATTTTACTAAAAATTGTATCTTGCGCCCTCTTTTTAAAATATAATTAAGAATTAAATTTAATTAAATATAGGATAAGTATATGGCTGTAATGGGTTACCTGCGTGAGCGGATGGGTAAAATTGTCGCAGGACTAATAGGATTTTCACTTCTTGCTTTTATTGTTACTGAGGTAATAAAAAGCGGCGGGTCTTTTTTGAAAGGTGATACCAATGAATTAGGCGCTGTTGGCGATGAAAAAATTCCTTTAGATGAATATAATAAAGCTGTCGACCAAAATACGGCACAGTTTAAGCAGCAGTCTGGTCAATCCAGTGTTACGCCTCAAATTACTGCCTATGTTCAGGATAATACCTGGAACCAGTTTGTAAGCAAGGCTATTATCAGAAAAGAAGTTGAAAAACTTGGTTTGGTTGTTAGTCCTGATGAAACACAAGCTATGACTACCGGCACTAACCCGGACAGACAGGTTATACAAGCTTTTACCGACCCGCAAACCGGTAGGTTTGATCGCGCAAATTTAATTAGTGTTGTTAATAATATAAAAAGCCAAAAAGATGATAACCCGCAAAAAATACGATGGGTTGAGTTTGTAACGCAGTTAATTGAAGCAAAGTTAGGCGAGAAATACATGTCGATGGTTACCAATGGCTTGTATGTAAACTCGCTTGATGCTAAGGATAATTACGAAAACAAAAACAAACTGGCCAATTTTAAATACGCGGTATTAGATTATGCATCAGTTGCAGATAGCAAAGTTACTTTAACCGATGCGGACTATAGCAGCTATTATGACGAGCATAAAGCAGAATTTAAAAATCCGCAGGAATTAAGAAGCATCAGCTATGTAAGCTTTAATGGCGCGCCTTCGGCAGAAGATTCGGTAGCTATAAAACAACAAATTAGCAAACTTATACCTGATTTTAAAGCCAGTACTAATGATTCATTGTTTGTACAAATAAACTCCGAAACAAAAGCACCGCTTATTTATCAGCATAAGGGCCAGCTTGACCCTAAAATAGATACAGTGATGTTTAAAGCATCAAATGGATTTGTTTTTGGTCCATACCTGTCAAATGGCAGCTTTAAATTGGCAAAATTGGTTGATTCGCGTGTCGGGCCCGATTCTGTAAAAGCAAAGCATATTTTAATTAGCCCTGTAGATGGTGGTATGCCTAAGGCAATTGCTACAGCAGATTCACTTAAGAAATTGATTGAATCAGGAAAAAAATCATTTGCAGACCTTGCCTCAACATTTTCGGTTGATAAGGGCTCGGCAGCTAAAGGCGGCGAACTGGGTATGTTTGGTCGTGGCTCGATGGTACCTGCTTTTGAAGAAGCTGTTTTTAACGGTAAAAAAGGCGATCTTAAAATAGTTACCACACAATATGGCGCTCATTTGATCCAGATCGAAGATCAAAAAGGATCATCAAAAGTAGTAAAGGTTGCAGTTATTGATAAGCCATTATCAGCAAGCACCAAAACACAATCAGCAGCATACAGTAAAGCACAGGCGTTCCTGATCTCTTTAACAAAAGATAACTTTGATGCTCAGGCAAAAAAAGGAAGTTTAAGTGTTAAAACCGCTGATGATGTAACTGGTGTGGCGCGTACTTTGCCCGGACTTGATGATGCGCGTGATTTAATTAGATGGGCATTTAAATCAGCCAAAGGTGATATTTCTGACCAGGTATTTACTATAGGTAACCAATACATAGTTGCACATGTAACACAAATTAAGCCGCAGGGAACCTTAGCCCTTGATCTGGTTAAAAAACAAATAGAGCCGGCAGTAAGGAACCAGGTAAAAGGTAAATTATTAACCGATAAATTTGCAGCAGCCATAAGTGGCTCATCATCTATTGAGCAGATTGCTCAAAAGGCAGGTGCAAAAGTTGTTCCGGTACAAAATATTGTTTTTGCTAATCCTGTTATTCCGGGTTCATCGGCAGAGTATAAAGTTGTAGGTTCGGTTTTCGGCTCGCCGATTAATAAAATTTCTAAACCGGTTGCCGGCCAGCAAGGTGTTTATGTGTTTACGGTTAATAATTTTATAAGCCCGGCACCACTTACAAATGCAGTAAGAGAGAAAGAACAAATAGGCCAGGCAATGATGCAGCGATCAGAAGGGCAGATATTTGAGGCCCTGAAAGATAAGGACAATGTAAAAGATTACAGAGCCAAGCTGTTATAGACATATTTTAAAGTAATTTTGTATCCGGGATAACGTTAATAATACGTCATCCCGGATTTTTTATTTTGAAAACAATGGAAATACAGGAAAATTTTGTAAATAAGGTAGCACAAAGCGGTTTGGTTACACTTGACCCGGCCGAGTTTTATGCGCCCGGAGAACGCGTTATCTATGATATTAAAGACAATCTGTTCCAGGGATTAATACTGCGTGAGAAAGATTTCAGGGAGTTTGTAAAAGAACATGACTGGACACAATACGAAGGTAAAAATGTTGCTGTTACCTGCACAGCCGATGCTATTGTACCGGCATGGGCCTATTTGTTATTGGCTAACCGGATGGCGCCTTATGCCCACGAAGTGGTATTTGGCGATGCAGAAGTATTAGAGACCGTTTTGTATATAAAGGCCATAGCTAAATTGGATGTGGAGCAATACCGCGACCAGCGTTTGGTAATAAAAGGCTGTGGCGATATTGATGTACCTGTTTCTGCATATGTTGAACTGGGAAAAAAACTAACCCCGGTTGTAAAGAGCCTGATGTTTGGCGAGCCATGCTCTACCGTACCTATTTATAAAAAGAGGGATTGAGCCCCACCCAACCGTCCTTCGGAAAGGAGTGGGCTTTAAAATGCTGATACCCCCTTACCGAAGGAGATTAGAGGGGGCTAATAAGTTATAAATGAAGAAGAGTCTTTTTACTATCATACTTATTACAAACTGCTTTACTGCCGTTTTTAGCCAGGAGCTTAAGAGTATTAATGAACCGGTTTTTAAGGTTGGCGAACAATTAAGCTACCGTTTAAAATATGGGATTTTTACAGGAGCCGAGGCGAATTTACGTATCGAGGATGGCGAGAAGATTAATGGGCACCCTACTTTTCATATTACTGCCGATGGCAAAACGGCAGGTACATTTGATATTTTTTATAAAGTACGTAACCGCTATGAAACCTGGGTAGATCACAAAACGCTATTGCCCTACCTTTACCAGGAAAACCGGCGCGAAGGAAGCTGGAAACACACTGACAAAGTAAGTTTTGATCATGAAAGTGGTAAAATAACTGCCGGCAAAGGCGGTTTTCAGTTTAAAGGGCGGGTGTTTGATTTTGTATCCGCGTATTATTTTGCGAGAAATATAGATATTTCAAAGATCAAAGCAGGAGACAAGTTTGATTTGCCTTATTTCCTGGATGACGGCATTTATACCCTCAATATCACCTATATAGGCAAAGAAGCAGTTAGTTGTTCATTAGGTAAATTTAATTGTCTTAAATTTAACCCGACAATTATACCGGGCCGTATTTTTAAACAAAACAGCAAGCTATACTTATGGATAACTGATGATAATAACCGTATACCTATAAAAGCCAATGTAGGCCTAATTGTAGGCAGCGTAACAATGGACCTGACAGATGCTAAAGGGCTTAAATACCCACTTAATCCGATAAATAAATAGGTAGCAGTACAATAAAAAAATGTCATTTCGACGAGGAATGAAGAGAAATCTTCACCAGGCAATGCGCTTATATGTTGTATAAGATTTCTCACTATCGTTCGAAATGACAATAATTCTTTTGATAATATATAACGAAAAAATAAATGATAGAAGTTGGCAGCGTTTTAGTACATGAAGATGTAGTAAAAGAAAATTTTGTATGCAATTTAAACAAGTGCAAAGGCGCCTGTTGCTTAGAGGGCGATTCGGGCGCGCCGTTAAATACGGATGAACTGCATATACTGGACGAGATATATCCCAAAGTAAAGCCATACATGACTGCCAAAGGCATAGCAACCATAGAAAAAGTTGGAACCTACGTAACCGATTTTGAAGGCGACTACACCACCCCTTGCGTTGACGTTAACAAGGAATGCGCCTATGTAATATGGGAGGGCGGCATAACCAAATGCGCCATCGAAAAAGCCTATGAAGAAGGCGCGGTTAACTGGAAAAAACCTATCTCCTGTCACCTATATCCTATTCGGATAACAAAATACCCTGAGTTTGATGTATTGAATTATGACCGTTGGAGCATTTGCAGCCCTGCATGCAGTTTTGGTGATGAGCTTAAAGTACACGTACATGAATTTTTGAAGGCCCCGCTGATAAGAAAATATGGCGAAGAGTGGTACCGCGAACTGGAAGACGCAGTAGCGGGAATATAACTCATTCTGATCCTTTTATTCAAACTTTCCGTATAATATTAATCATAACCAATTAGATAGTTTTTCAATTAAATTGGATATTATTGCAGCTTAAAAAATTACATAGTAAATATTAAATGAAAATAGCTTTAATAACAGGTATTACAGGACAGGATGGTGCATATCTTGCAGAGTTTTTATTAAAAAAAGGTTATGAGGTACATGGGGTTAAAAGAAGATCCTCATTATTTAATACAGATCGTATAGATCATCTTTACCATGACCCGCATGAGCCTAATGTTAAATTTAAACTGCATTATGGCGATTTAACAGACTCCACTAATCTAATACGGCTTGTACAGGAGATCCAACCAGATGAAATTTACAATTTAGGAGCCATGTCTCATGTTCAGGTAAGCTTTGAAACGCCTGAATATACCGCTAATGCCGATGGCATAGGCACATTACGTATATTGGAGGCGGTAAGATTATTGGGCCTAACTAAAAAGACCCGCGTTTATCAGGCATCAACGTCTGAGTTATATGGTTTGGTGCAAGCCGTTCCGCAAAGCGAAACAACACCTTTTTATCCACGCTCGCCATACGCTGTTGCTAAACTTTATGGTTATTGGATAATAGTTAACTATCGCGAAGCATATGGTATGTATGCCTGTAATGGTATATTGTTTAACCACGAGAGCCCTATAAGAGGGGAAACTTTTGTAACGCGTAAAATTACCAGGGCGGCGGCTAAAATTGCTTTAGGGTTGCAAAATTGTCTGTATGTAGGTAATTTATCTGCTCGTCGGGACTGGGGCCACGCTAAGGATTATATTGAAGCAATGTGGCTGATGCTGCAACAAGATACTGCCGAAGATTACGTTATAGCAACCGGTGTAACTACAACTGTAAGAGACTTTATAAAAATGGCATTTGGCGAGTTGGGTATTGAAATTGAGTTTAGTGGCAAAGATGAGCATGAGCGCGGAGTAATTATAGATTATGATAAGCAAAAGGCTGAGGAATTAGGTTTAAATATAGAAAACCTTAAACCAGGGCAAACTGTAATTAAGGTAGATGCAAAATATTTTAGGCCAACAGAAGTGGACCTGCTGATAGGCGATCCTACAAAAGCACAAACACAATTAGGATGGAAACCTAAATATAATTTGCAGGCACTTGTTAAAGATATGGTGGAGTCTGACCTGCACCTGGTGAAAAAAGATGATTATTTGAAAAAAGGTGGCTTTAAAACCCTTAATTATTTCGAATAGCGTATACCATTACTAAAACTACCGCATGAAAAAAATATTAAGCAGTTTAATACTGCTTTTACTATTTGCTAAAGTTGCTACAGCGCAGGCCCAGTACATGCCTTATTCTTATCAATTTTACCAAAAATTTAACGACGAGCTTTATTCAACAAAAACCCGGATACACACCTCGTTAAAATCATATATTATTGATAGCGCTTTGCAAAGCCGGTATGATTCATTAATGAATTACGGTGCTGATACAATTGGGCACCATAGTTGGCTGCATCGTAAATTATTTAATGAGCATTTGATTGATGTAAAAACTAAAGAGTACACCTTTTTTGCTGATTATTTACCCGACTTAACAATTGGAAGAGATTTTGCAGGCAAAAAAACTACCTGGTTAAATACACGTGGTTACCAATTGGGTGGTACAATAGGAAAAAATTTTTATTTCTACTCGAGCGGATTTGAGAACCAGGCTGTTTTTCCTGAATATTTGAATACTTATATTAACCAGGTTGGGATAGTACCGGGTCAGGCTTATGATCGCAGTTATGGTAAGGCCACGAAGGATTGGTCGGATGCAACGGCAATAGTGTCTTATACCCCAATAAAATATTTGAATATTACCGCCGGGCATGATAAAACATTTATTGGTGATGGCTATCGTTCAGTAATCTTATCAGATTATGCAGCTGCTTATCCGTTTTTAAAGCTTACAGCCAATCTTGGTAATGTAAAGTATATGGTAATGTGGGCCTATATGACAGATCCGGCCTCCAAACAGCTTTCTTATACTAATGGCTACAAGAAAAAATGGGGAGTATTCCATTATTTGGATTGGAACGTAAATAACCGGTTATCAGTAGGGTTTTTTGATGCCATAATTTGGGCTGATATTGACAGCTTAGGTCACAAAAGAGGATTTGATTTTAATTATGGTAACCCGGTAATATTTTTAAGGCCTGTTGAAGCATCTATTGGATCGCCGGATAATGCCATGATTGGGTTTACCAGTAAATATAAAATAACAGATGGTATTACTGCGTATGGGCAGTTTTACTTAGATGAATTTAGGGCACAGGATTTTTTCTCTGGTAAAGGCAGTATAAAAAATAAATATGCCTGGCAAATAGGATTAAAAGGCGCAAATCTATTCAATATAAAGGCACTAAATTATTTGGCTGAATATAACGGAGCGTTGCCGTATACCTATTCTGAAGTAGAATCAATAAAAAATTATAGTGAAGAGGGCGAACCACTTGCTCATCCGTATGGCGCCAATTTTAAAGAACTGGTGGGTTTATTAAACTACTCCTATAAACGGTTTGATTTTAGTGGAGAGATTAATTATAGCCATTATGGTTTGGATGAGGGAGGACTAAACTATGGTAAGGATATATTTAAACTTTATATTAACCCCGTACATTTATATGGTAATTATATAGGCCAGGGGCTAACCACTAATATGACCTATTTGGAAGGAAAAGTAGCTTATATGCTTAACCCTAAATATAATTTAAGACTTGAGTTAGGTGGAATATACAGATTGGAAAAAAATACCGCGTTCACTGATAAAACAACTATGCTAACAATTGGCCTGCGCAGCTCATTCCGTATCATGTATACAGATTTGGCCAGTTATTTGAAGCATTAAGGTTAAAGGTTAAAGGTTAAAGGTTAAAGTACATTATGTTAAGCTGGATTGTAATTATCTACCAGTTAGACCTAATCTCTAATTAACTAATCTTTAATCTTTATGAAGCAATTGTATGAGTGTTGCGTTTTACAACTATGTTTTTTACTTGGGTAACAATACTTTTTGCATCATAACCACATTCGGCCCAAAGCTCAGGCTGTTCGCCATGTTCTACAATACGATCGGGTATACCTAAACGTATTACCTGGGCGTTGTAATTATTATCGGCCATAAATTCCAGAATAGCACTGCCCATTCCGCCTTCTATACAACCGTCTTCAACAGTAATTACTCTGTTAAATTTCTTAAATACCTCATGTAATAAAGCTTCGTCCAATGGCTTTACAAAACGAATATCATAATGTGCAGGATAATAGCCTTCGGTATTTAACTCGGCAACAGCTTTTACAGCTTCATTGCCAATATGGCCTATTGTTAATATAGCTGCATCTTCACCATCACATATTTTACGGCCCTTACCCACAGGTATAGCTTTAAAAGGACGCTGCCAGTCAACCATAACCCCATTGCCACGCGGGTAACGTATAACAAACGGCCCCATATCATCCTGCTGCGCGGTAAACATAAGGTTACGCAACTCTTCCTCATTCATCGGCGCCGATACCGTCATGTTAGGTATACAACGCATAAAGGCCAGGTCGTAAGCGCCATGGTGCGTTGGCCCATCGGCACCGGCAATACCGGCACGGTCTAAACAAAACACTACATTTAGCTTTTGTATGGCTACATCATGTATTACCTGGTCATACGCCCGTTGCATAAAGCTTGAATAGATGTTGCAAAAAGGTATCAACCCCTGTGTAGATAAACCTGCCGAAAATGTAACGGCATGCTGTTCTGCAATACCCACATCAAAAGCACGGTTAGGCATGGCCTTCATCATCAGGTTTAATGAGCAGCCCGACGGCATGGCAGGTGTAATGCCCATTATTTTAGGATTCTTCTCTGCCAGTTCAATAATACTATGGCCAAATACATCCTGGTATTTTGGCGGCTGTGGTTTTTCGTGCTTGGTTTTCTTGATCTCGCCGGTTATCTTATCAAACAGCCCCGGTGCGTGCCATTTGGTCTGGTCCTTTTCGGCAAGGGCATAGCCTTTGCCTTTAGTAGTGATGCAATGTAAAATTTTAGGGCCGGGTATATCACGTAGATCACGCAATACTCTAACCAGGTTTTTTACATCGTGCCCGTCTATAGGGCCAAAATATCTAAATTTAAGTGCCTCAAAGAAATTGCTGCGTTTAAGTAAAGTGCCTTTAATGCTTTTCTCTATTTTCTGCGCCATGTTATAAGCGTCCGGGCCTATTGACGATATTTTAGCCAGTACGTTGGCAATATCATCCCTGAAACGGTTATATGGCTTAGAGGTAGTAATAGTAGTTAAGTAATCCTTTAACGCGCCCACGTTAGGATCAATAGACATGTTATTATCATTAAGGATAACCAGCAGGTTAGAGTTTTCTATACCTGCATGGTTCAAAGCTTCAAAAGCTATACCGGCGGTCATGGCGCCATCGCCAATAACTGCTACGTGCTGCCTGTCGGTTTCGCCTTTATATTGCGACGCTACCGCCATGCCTAATGCTACTGATATAGAGGTAGAAGAGTGTCCAACGCCAAAAGTGTCATACTCGCTCTCTGAGCGTTTTGGAAAACCACTGATGCCACCATATACCCGGTTGGTATGAAAGGCCTCGCGGCGCCCGGTAAGTATTTTATGGCCATATGCCTGGTGCCCCACGTCCCAAACTAATTGGTCGTAAGGTGTATTTAATATGTATTGTAAGGCAACAGTTAGCTCAACCACACCCAAACTTGCAGCAAAATGCCCCCCGTTTACCGATACCACATCAATAATATATTGACGGAGCTCCTGGCAAACCTGTTCCAGTTGATCTTCACTAAGCTTCTTTAAATCAGATGGATAGTTTATCTTTTCTAATAAGTCACCGGCCTTTATCTGCATTGATATTAATAAGAATATTTTAACCTACAAATTAAGCAAGTTTAATTGGTAAATAAGGACAAATAATAGCTATTATTTGTTTGATATTGCATTTTTTAATTTGTTTAAAATCAATAAGGTGTATTTTTACCGGTAAATATGGAAGAAGAAGGCTTTGAAATAAAACTCCCCCAGTTTGAAGGACCGTTTGACTTATTGCTTTTTTTTATTGAAAGGGATGAGCTGGATATACACGATATACTCATTGCCCGCATTACCGACGATTTTTTAAATTATATACACCAAATGGTGAGCCTGAACATAGAGCTTGCCAGCGAGTTTATTTTTGTTGCAGCAACATTAATGCGCATTAAAGCCAAAATGCTGCTGCCCCGCTATGATGCCGAAGAGGGCGAAAGTGAGATAGACAGTAAAGAGGAACTGATACGTAAGCTTATTGAGTATAAAAAATTTAAGGAGCTATGCGAAGAGGTGCGCCCGTTTGAGGATGAGCGCATGAAGCAGGAAAAACGCGGTAATATTAAATACGACCTTGAACAGGCCGAACGCGTTGCCACCCCCGGCGAAGAATTATCAGATGTTAGTTTATATAAGTTGATGATGGTATATGGCCGCCTGATGCGCAATTATAATAATCGCAGCGAAGAAGTTACCCATACGGTAACACAATATCCTTATACCATCGAAAAACAGAAAAAAGCTATTGACGACTTGCTGCGCATTAATAAAATGATGGACTTTAAAGCCATCGCCAAAGAATCAGAAAACCGGGTTCATTTTGTATACAACTTCCTGGCCGTGCTGGAGATGCTGCAGCAGGAGCTGATAGATATACAAATAGGGTTGGGGTATAATAATTTTTGGATATCGGCGAAGGGAAGTGATTAGAGATTGGTTGATTGGAGATTAGTCGCCAGTTAAGAATTGCCAATTTCCATCATTTTCATGAGTCACTGGCATTTCTGTCAAATAAAGCGTCGGGAAATAAATTTTAATCAAAAATTTTCACCATATTTAAAAGTCAAATATATATATGAAGAAGTTTTTACTCCCTGCAATTATCATTTGCACCTTTGTTAACGCCTCCGCCCAAAAAATTAATAAAAAACCGCTTGACCACTCGGTATATGATGGTTGGCAAAGCATTACCGGCGACCGTATCAGCAATGATGGTAAATGGATATTGTATGCAGTTAAACCACAGGCCGGTGATGCCGAACTGGTAATTACCGACGTTGGCAATATCAATAAAACGCGCATTGCCCGTGCCGATACCGGCCATTTTACGCCCGATTCGAAATATGCGATATTGATGATAAGACCTTTTTATAAGGAAGTGCGCGAGTTAAAGATCAAAAAGAAGAAACCAAACGAATTCCCGAAGGATACATTATGCATAGTTACCCTTGGTATGCCGGGTGTTGAAAAAATACCTGCCATACGTTCCTTCAAAACTGCCGAAAAGGCATCGGTAATAGCTTATTTGGCACCAGCGGATAGCAGTGCTGTTACTACCGCCAAAAAGCCGGGTACAGATACCACCAAAACCCTAACTCCCCCAGTGCCGGGTGCAGAGCTTACGGTAAGGCAAATGGCTACCGGCAAAACCAGATCGTTTAAATATGTTAGCGATTACCAGCTGAATAAAACCGGTACTTTACTGGCATTTTCTGTTACCGCTCCACGCCGGTCGGCAACTATAAAATCAGGTGTATTTGTTTATGATATTGAAAAAGATGTTTTAAAACCGGTAAGCACCGGTCGCGGTACTTACCATACGTTAGTTTTTGATGAAGCCGGTAACCAGTTGGCTTTTACTGCCGAAAAGAATCCTGAAAAAGCCCCTATTAAGCCCTACAGTCTTTATTATTATGTTACCAGTGCCGATAGCGCCAAAATTATGGCCGCGCCAGGTTCGGTAGGTATGACTGCTAAATGGGCGGTAAGTGGCGAGGGCCGGGTATATTTCAGCAAGGATGGCAGCAGTCTGTTTTTTGGTACTGCGCCTATTCCAAAACCTATAGATACCACTATTGTTGATTTTGAAGTAGCTAAGCTGGATATATGGAACTATAAAGACGATTACTTACAGCCACAGCAATTGCATAACTTGAAGCGCGATCTGGGCCGCAGTTACCTGGCCGTTGTGTATCCGGCCGAAGGTAGTAAAATGGTGCAATTGGGTAATGAGGTTATACAGAATGTGCTGGTGCCTGATAATGGTAATTTTCAATATGTATTGGGCGTGTCTGATACCGGCGCTCGCATACAATCACAATGGGAAGGCGGATCACGCGAGCAGGCATTTTTGATCAATACTAAAACAGGCGAGCGTAAATTAATTAATCCCAGTTTAAAGGCGCGTTACAGCATTTCGCCGGGAGGTAGCTACGTAGTATGGTTCGATTCGAAGAAGCAAACCTGGAACAGCTATGCCATTGCCACAGGCAAAAAAACAAACCTTACCGCATTGATACTAACCAAAATGGGCGAGGAGGATAATGATGTACCCGATGACCCCTCGCCATACGGTATTGCCGGCTGGGAGCAGGACGATAAAAGCGTGTTGATTTATGACAGGTTTGATATCTGGAAAATAGACCCGGCTATCGGGGCTTCGGTAAATTTAACCAATCATGTGGGTAGAAAGAACAAGTTTATCCTCCGTTATCGTAATACCGATCCGGATGAAAAGGCTATCGCATCCGATAAAATGCTTTGGCTCATCACTCAAAATGATGTAAACAAAGAATGGGGCTATTATAAAAAAGCATTAAACAGTAGCGCCGGCCCTGAAAAGGTAATTATGGCGCCATACAGCTACAGCAGTTTACAGAAAGCAAAAAATGCCGAGAGTTTTATTTATACCAAGTCTAACTATGAGCACCCGGCAGATTTGTATGTATCATCCGACCTGAAAAAAGAAGTGCGTCTAAGTGCTATTAACCCGCAACAGGCCGACTACAACTGGGGCACCGCCGAGTTGATACACTGGACAACGCCTAAGGGCCATCTGGGTACCGGCATATTATTTAAACCGGAAAACTTTGATCCGAAGAAAAAGTATCCCATGATAGCCTATTTTTATGAGAAAGTATCCGAAACATTATACAACTATATTGCACCCTCGCCTACGCCTTCGCGGTTGCCTATTTCGTTTTTTGTAAGTAACGGATACCTGGTATTTACACCAGATATCAACTACGAAACCGGGCACCCCGGAAAATCGGCTGTGGAATACGTTAATTCAGGCGTAGAGGCATTAAAGAAAAACCTATGGGTTGATGATAAACACATTGGTATACAGGGCCAAAGCTGGGGTGGTTACCAGGTGGCCTATTTAATTACAGCCACTAATATGTATGCTGCTGCATGGGCCGGAGCGCCGGTTGCCAATATGACCTCGGCCTATGGGGGAATCCGCTGGGAGACGGGTGTAAACAGGCAGTTTCAGTACGAAAAAACACAGAGCCGTATTGGTGCAACCCTATGGGACAGGCCCGACCTATACATTGAAAATTCACCGCTGTTTCATTTACCCAACGTGCATACGCCGGTAGCTATAATGAGTAATGATGCGGATGGCGCGGTGCCATATTACCAGGGTATTGAATTGTTTACCGCCCTGCGCCGCTTAAATAAACCGGTTTGGCTGCTGATGTATAATGGGGAGGCTCATAACCTGGTACAGCGCCAAAACCGAAAAGATATATCCATCCGCGAACAGCAATTTTTTGATCATTTTTTAAAAGGCGCGACAATGCCCGAGTGGATGAGTAAGGGCGTGCCTGCGGTTGATAAGGGTAAGGATTGGGGGTTTGAATTGGGTGCGAAATAATGGATAATAGACTTAGTTTTTACACTTAAGTCTTTCTCACCATTAGCATAATGAAGCTATAATCTGAATTGTTAATTATAACGATCTGCTGTACCTATCAATTTACAAGGTTCTTCACTGCGTTGCCAATGACAAAAGCGAATTTTGTTTCACGCGAGTGTGAAACAAGTGAAACAAGTGAAACAAGATTTCGATTTAACCTATTGTAAATAAACTAATTATAAAAAAGTGATGAAACAAAATGTAACAACTTATTCGTCAGTATTTTTGGGTGTAATTTAAGTTTTTATCATTGATAATCAAACAATTATAAATTGCTAATTTAGGAGTGGTGAAACAAAATATTTGAAACAAGATGAAACAAAATCACTGACAATATAATGCAACCATTATATCAGTTGCCCAAAGTTTACAACACGCGAATGCTTGCATTAAGAATGGTTATCAAACAGATAATTTATCGTTATTTTCAATGCGGTTATTTGCACGCAAATATGGGTTACTCAGAATGACAAAAAAGCTCTTTTAGAATCTTCCCAACACTTATAGTGACAACACCAGCGAAAGTTATAAATATTGGCCACTTTTGGAAAATGTTAACAACTCCAAATTATTCACATAACCAACTAATCTCTAATCAACTAATTACTAATCAACCAATCTTTCTTAACTTAGCCGCGATTTTATTTATTACATGAAAAGAGACAAATTAATATTTAAGCTGTTAGATGAAGAACAACAGCGTCAGGAAGAGGGACTGGAGCTTATAGCATCAGAAAATTTTGTAAGCAAGCAGGTTATGGAAGCTGCCGGATCTGTAGCAACTAACAAATATGCCGAGGGCCTGCCGGGGAAACGTTATTATGGTGGCTGCCAGATAGTTGATGAAATTGAAACCATCGCTATTGAACGTGCCAAGCAACTGTTTAATGCCGGATGGGTAAACGTACAGCCGCACTCTGGGGCGCAGGCAAATGCAGCGGTTATGCTGGCCTGTTTGCAGCCCGGCGATAAAATATTAGGATTTGATCTTTCGCACGGCGGGCACTTAACACATGGCTCGGCGGTGAATTTTTCGGGTAAATTGTACGAGCCGCATTTTTATGGGGTTAGAAAAGATACCGGTTATGTTGATTACGATCAGCTAAAAAAAGTGGCCCTTGCCGAAAAACCCAAAATGATCATCTGCGGAGCCTCTGCTTACTCGCGCGATTGGGATTATGAGTTTATCCGCAAAGTTGCTGATGAAATTGGCGCGCTGGTATTGGCTGATATATCGCACCCTGCAGGCTTAATAGCAAGAGGTTTATTAGCAGATCCGTTGCCGCATTGCCATATAGTTACTACTACTACCCACAAAACCTTGCGTGGCCCGCGTGGTGGCATGATCATGATGGGTAAAGATTTTGAAAACCCATGGGGCCTTAAAACACCTAAAGGCGAGATCAGGATGATGTCTAACCTGTTAGATATGGCAGTTTTCCCCGGAACACAAGGCGGCCCGTTAGAACATATTATAGCAGCAAAAGCAATAGCATTTGGCGAGGCTTTGTCTGATAGTTATATGAAATATATACTGCAGGTAAAAAAGAACGGCGCTGCTATTGCCAAAGCGTTTACAGACCGCGGTTATGAGATCGTATCAGGAGGCACAGATAACCATTTGGTATTGATAGATCTTAGAAATAAAAATGTAACCGGCAAAGCTGCCGAGAACGCTTTGGTTAAAGCGGATATCACCATTAATAAAAACATGGTTCCGTATGATGATAAATCACCTTTTATTACTTCAGGCATACGCATAGGTACAGCTGCTGTAACAACACGTGGCATGAAGGAAAAACAAATGGATGCCATAGTTGAATTAATTGACGAGGTTTTAAAGGACCCTGAAAATGAACATTCTTTAATTAAAGTACGTAAAAAGGTGCATAAGCTAACGGAGAAATTTCCGTTATATAGTGACAAGGGCACCACCAATAGTGATTAAAAAACAAGACACCTCATCTGATATAGAAACTAAGCGCTTAAACGCGCTTAGTTCATACAATGTACTGGATACATTGCCAGAGAAGGAGTATGATGCCATAACCCGCCTGGCTTCCTATATATGCCAGGTGCCGATTGCACTTATTTCGTTAGTTGATAACGACAGGCAATGGTTCAAGTCAATAATTGGTTTGGATGCCACCCAAACTTCGCGTGCTGATGCTTTTTGCAACTATACCATTCTTAATGATGAGATATTAGAAATCAGCAATGCAGCCGAAGATAAAACTTTTAAAGATAATCCTTTTGTAAAAGGCGATACCCATATCAGGTTTTATGCCGGCGCGCCGCTTATCGATCCAGACGGGTACCGTTTAGGCTCGTTATGTGTTATTGACATGGTTCCGCGTAAGCTTACGGAGGAGCAGCGCGATGCTTTACGCACACTGGCAGATGAGGTGATGTCGCGTTTTTTATTGCGTAAACAAAAACGCGAACTGGAAGAATCATTAAATGCCCATAAAGAATTTTTTAATTTATTTGACACCTCACCTCAGATACATTTCATTGCCAATAAAGATTCTAATATTGAATTAATCAATAATTCGGTTAGTAAGATTTTAGGCTATGATCCTAAGCAGGCCATGGGGCGCTCTTTATGGGACTTTGTTGTTGGTAATAGCCGCGAACAATTTGTACCCCTTATTGAAAAAGCTATAGCAACAGGGCAATCATTTGAATTAGAAACCCAAACGGTTAGCCGCGATGGGAATGTGAAATGGATTGGTTGGTGTGGCATTTACAAAAGCGAAAAGTGGTATGCCAGCGGACGTGATATTACCTATCAAAAGCAAATTTTAGCAGAATTGGAGCAATTATCGCTGGTTGCAAGTAAAATGATTAATGGCGTGGCAATAAGTAATGCCAATGATAAAGTTATTTGGATAAATAATGCGTTTGAAACAATAACCGGTTATGAGTTTAGTGATGTAGAAGGAAAACGGCTGCGTGATATATTTGTACCCGACGTTAATAATAAAGAGAGTGTAGAGCAATATAATGCAAATATTGCAACAAAGCAATCATATTCTGTACATATACATGCCACACGAAAAGATGGGCAACAGGTATGGTTAGCAGTTTCAGCTTCTGTTATTTATGATAAGGATGGTGAGGTTGAAAAATATATTCGGCTTTTTGCTGACATAACTGCCCGCAAGATAGTGCAAAAAGACTTGGAGATACTATCATTTGCTGCACGTAAATCTCCAAGCGGAATGCTTAGCCGTGATGCCAATGGGGTGGTAATATGGATGAACGAGGCAATGGAACGCATAACAGGCTATACATTGGCCGAGATGAAGGGTAAAAAATTTGGCAGCATATTAATAGGAGAGGATACCGATATGGAGGTATTTAATAACGCGGTTAAAGCCGTTCAGGAAAAACGACCATATGATGCCGAAATATTAATTTACAGAAAAGACGGAACGCCGGTATGGGTAGTTATGTCAAACAGCCCATTGTTTGATGATGCCGGGGCCGTAGAGCGCCAGGTAACAACCATGTTAGATGTTACCGAACGAAAAATGGCCGAAAATGAGCTTAAATTACTTTCGTTAGTGGCGAGTAATACTATAAGCGGCGTTGTAATAAGTAATAAAGAAGGCGAGGTTGAATGGGTTAACAACGCATTCGAAAATATTACCGGCTTTAATATAGCTGATGTTAAGGATAAGCATCTTGGCGATATATTGCAAGGCGAACTGACAGATATATCTATCATACAAAAGAGCAGGGAGCTTTCTAAAAATAAACAATCATTTGAACTTGACCTGCTTGGTTATCGTAAAGATGGTAACCCAATATGGATTACGGTTATTAATTCGGTCATCCTGAATAAAGACGGGGACGTTGATAAATATATTGAAGTAGTTATTGATATAAGTTCTAAAAAGAAGGTTGAACTGGAACTTATGCAAGCCAAAGAAGAAGCATTGCAGCTTAACAAAGCTAAAGATATGTTCATCTCAGTAATGAGCCATGAAATACGCACGCCGCTTAACGCGGTTATTGGTATGTCGCATTTACTTTTAGAAGAAAATTTGCAGGAATCACAAAAAGAAAATTTAAATCTGCTTAAATTTTCTGCCGATAATTTGTTAAAGCTTATTAATGATGTACTTGATTTTACAAAAATTGAAACCGGAAATATTGAACTTGAAAAAGCAAAGTTTGATTTGCGCAAAACTGTTCAAAGTATTACAGGTTCGATGCAATATAGAACTAAAGAGAAAAATATTTATCTTAATGCCCGGATCGATCCCGCCGTACCTGCACACGTTATAGGCGACAGTACCAGGTTATCACAAATATTATTAAATTTGGTAAGTAATGCGGTTAAATTTACTGATAAGGGCGGCGTAATTGTTGAGCTTAAGGTAATAGATGATAACAATAAAAATGTACGTATACGTTTTTCTGTTACAGATACCGGTATTGGTATAGCAAATGATAAGTTAAGTACGATATTTGAATCGTTTAAACAGGCCGAGGCCGATACTACGCGTAAATATGGTGGTACAGGTTTAGGATTGGCAATTAGCAAGAGCCTGATAGAGTTGCATGACTCCCGAATAAACGTTGATAGCGAACCCGGAAAAGGCTCGACATTTTGGTTTACAATAACATTTAGCAAGGCAAACAGCAGCAATAATAATAACAATAATAATAAAGTGGAAACAGGATTAAGTATACATGTGCTTGTGGTGGATGATAACCAGATCAATAGATTATTAATAAATAAGATATTGACCAAATGGGGAGCTACTATTGATTTTGCTGAAAACGGCCTTCAGGCCGTTAATAAAGTTGAAAATAACAAATTCGATGTTGTATTAATGGACATCCACATGCCCGAAATGGGCGGTTTAGAAGCATCGCAGATCATCCGCAGTAAACACGAACCTTACTTTAAACAATTACCCATAATAGCATTAACCGCATCCATGTTAAATAGTCAGATTGACCAGATAAGTGGTGCCGGCATGAACGATTATATATTAAAACCTTTCGAGCCTAAAATGTTGCTCGAAAAGTTAAGCAGGTATCAGAAGCAGTAAGTTAGTGATCAGAGTTTAGTTAATTAGAGATTAGTTAACCGATTCCAACTAATCTCTGATCTCCAATTAACTAATCTCTTTATTCCGCATACGCTATAGTAGCAATACTTAATTTTAATCCCGGGATATTTAGTAGTTGTATGCCACACGCTTCGAGTGTTGAGCCGGTGGTTACTATGTCATCTACCAGCAATACATGCTTGTTTCTTAATCTTTCTATATCCTTTACCACAAAAACTTCCTGCATATTTTCAAATCTTGCAAAGCGCGATCTATGGGTTTGTGTTTCGGTAGCTTTTACACGTACCAGATTGGCATCCTCAACCACCGCGTTTAATTTATTGGCCAGGCCATTGGCAAAGCAGGCGCTTTGGTTGTAACCTCTTTCTTTGAGCCTGCTTTTATGCAAGGGTACAGGTATAATATAATCAACAGTAGTAAACTTTTCGTTTTTGCTAAGCTGGTCGCCGGCAATGCTGCCTAACAAATTGCCAATTTGGTGCATCCCCCTATATTTAAAATGATGCATTAAGTTTTGCACCTTACCGCCTTTGGTAAAATAATATAATGCGTAGGAGGCTTCTAAATTTATTTTGCCCCAAAACTGTTGGGCAACTATATTATCGGGCTGTAAATGAAAATTGGTAAGGGGTAAGTTGTAAAGGCAATCTGTACAAATTATTTTTTCATTCGCCATCAGATCTGTGCCGCAGGCGGGGCAAAGTTGGGGAAACAGTAAGGAAATAAAATTGGACAGGTAACCACTTTGCAATTTCATGGTATTAATATAGCACGTTTCTTTTTAAAATGAAATCATCACGTCAATTTTCACTCTTCGGCAGCAAAGATCCGTTATATATGCCTCTTATTCGGCCTTTGGTATCTATCACTACCAGATTTTCGATGTAGAAACTGGTGAGTCCCTTTACTAAACCCGAAAAACCCGGCCGAGGGTAACGTCTTATATTGATGGCTTTCATTCAGATTTGACACTTTTAAAAGTTGTCAAATCTTTTTAAACATATCGTCTAATTACTGCCCCTCTTTGATAGCCAGCTGCCCGCAAGCGGCATCAATATCTTTACCGCGGCTGCGGCGCAGGTGAGTGTTAACGCCATTTTTGCGCAAATGGTCGGCAAAGGCTTCTACTTTGTCTTCGCCGGCATTAATGAATGCGGCAAATGATATTGGGTTATATTCAATAATATTTACTTTGCATGGCAAATGCTTGCAAAACTGGACCAGCTCGGCAGCATCCTGTATAGTATCATTAAAACCATCAAAAATAATATACTCGTAAGGTACCGGGTTTTTAGTTTTGGCGTAGTAATATTTTAACGCTTCGGCCAAAGCTTTTAATGTGTTTTGCTCATTGATGGGCATAATGGTATTACGTTTTTCATCATTAGCGGCATGCAGCGATAGGGCAAGGTTAAATTTTACACCATCATCGCCCAGCTTTTTTATCATTTTAGCTATACCCGCGGTTGATACGGTGATGCGTTTAGCAGCCATATTCAAGCCATCTTCGGATGTTATTTTTTCAATCGAATCTAAAACATTCTTATAATTCAGTAAAGGTTCGCCCATACCCATGTAAACTATGTTACTTAATGCTATGCCATAATTTTCGCGGGCCTGTTTATCAATAAGCACCACCTGGTCATAAATTTCATCAGGGTTTAGGTTACGTTTTCGCTCCATATATCCCGTAGCACAAAATTTACAGGTGAGGCTGCAACCTACTTGCGAGGATACGCAGGCGGTCATTCTGCCCGGAGTTGGAATTAAAACGCCTTCAATTAGGTGCTTATCGTGTAAAATGAAAGAATTTTTTATAGTTTTATCAGTACTAAACTGTGAGTTGCTAATTTGTACATTATTAATGGCAAAATTCTCATCCAGTTTGGTACGAAGTTCTTTTGAAATATTGCTCATCTCGTCGAACGAAAAGCATGATTTTTTCCATAGCCATTCATAAACCTGTTTAGCACGGAAACTCTTTTCGTCCATCCGGATAAAATGTTTCTGAAGGCTTTCCAAGTTCAAGCTACGGATATCAATTTTTTGTTTTTCAGCAATCACGTTGCAAAAGTACAAATTTTAAAAAATCTATCTTTCTTTTAAAATTCATTAGATTAAAAACAATAATTTAAAGTTAATTGTATTTATCTATTGGATTAACAAACGAGGGGGTAACTCGCTAAGTTATATTTAATGAAAATTTTTAAAGCCGATTACGTTTTTCCTATTTGTGCCGATCCGATTAAGAATGGTGTTGTTACTGTTGATGATAATGGTAAAATTATTTCTGTAACAGACCAAATACCTCTTGGTGCAGAAAATGTACCTGTAGAGCAATTAAGTGGTATTATTTGTCCCGGATTTGTTAACGCTCACTGCCACGTTGAGCTATCACACCTTCAGGGTAAAATTTCCCCGAATAATGGTTTGATAAATTTTATTAAAGATGTTCAGCAATACCGGAACACTGATAGCAAAGAAATAGAGGCCGCGGCTGCTAAGGCCGATAATGATATGTACAGGAATGGTATTGTTGCTGTTGGCGATATATCAAACAGCAACGCCACCGTGGCTATTAAAGCCGGGAGTAAATTATACTACCATACTTTTGTTGAAACCTTTGGCTTTTTACCCAATAAAGCCGAAGAGGTTTTTAATAATGGATTAGCGCTGTTAAAAGAATTTAAGCCGCAATCATGCTCTATTACGCCGCACGCGCCTTATTCGGTATCAAAAGAATTATTTAAGCTGATAAAAAAGTACTGCGATACCCATGCTAAAAACCTCATCAGCATACATAATCAGGAATGCGAAGATGAGAATAAGTTTTACCGTTACAAGCTGGGTGGTTTTAATGACCTGTACAAGCATTTTGGCATTGATATAAGTTATTTTAAGCCACAGGCGCGCAATTCGTTACAATCGGTAATACCCTTGCTAAGCAGCAGGCAGGATATTTTGATGGTGCATAATACCTGCACTAATTTAAAAGATATTTACTTTATAAAACGGTTCGACCGTAAAATACACTGGTGCTTTTGCCCCAATGCAAATTTATATATTGAAGGTAGCTTGCCTAAGGTTGATCTGTTTTTAGACCAGGGGTTTAATATAACCCTGGGTACAGATAGCCTGGCATCAAACAGTAAACTTTGTATTTTAAGTGAAATGTTTACGCTGCAGCAAAAGTTCCCGGCATTAAGTATAGAAAGGATGCTACAATGGGCCACCATAAATGGCGCAAACTATTTAGGTATTGGTAAAGAAAAAGGAACTATAGAAGCCGGAAAAACTCCCGGACTAAACCTCATTACGGGGCTTGACGATTTAAAGATAACTGCTGATACAAAAGTTAAGCGGTTAATTTAACCCCATTGTCATTGCCACCAATGAGAGAAATCTATACACTTTATATAAGTTAAAAGGTGACTTTAATGGTTGGTTAACGCGTTTAGTGATTAAATTCGATATGAAAATTAGTTCGCCCGTGAAGTAAGCAAATGCAGCAATAAACCTATACCAGTTAAATATTGTCACTGTACTGTACCACGAACACATTGATACACCTGGGTGCACCTTGGTACACTAAAAATCACAATTGACTGAAAATCAATCATGTTAACTCATTGACAAATAAACTAACTATTAAATTAACGCGTTTAGCGATTGAAAATTAAGCAGCAAGCGCATGTTTAGTATGGTTAAGGAGTTTGCCGTGTAAATGGTAATATTATTGAATGACGGTCACAGCGGCCACTTTAGCCATAATTCTTATTCGCAATCCTTCAAAAGTTTTAGCATCATAATCGCTAAACACGTTTGGTTAATATTTTTTTGACTTTTTAATTTTTACTTTTGCCTTAACATGAAGCATTTCGATATTACAGTTAAGGGCAAAGTACAAGGTGTTTTTTATCGCGCATCAACCAAAGCCGTTGCCGATCAATTGGGTGTGAGGGGCACTATAAAAAATGAAGCAAACGGTGATGTAGTTATCGAAGCCGAAGGTGAACCCGCTATGATAGAAATGTTTTTAGAGTGGTGCCGTGAGGGCCCTCAAGGCGCCGAAGTTACCACAGTTGAAAGTAATGAGGGCGAATTAAAAAACTATCGTAATTTTGAAGTATTAAAAAGGGGATTGTTTAAATAATCCCTGTCACTTAATTGCCTAACTATTGTCAACAGCTAAAAAATTTGCCGGGCAAACTGCGGTGTATGGGTTAAGCACTATAGCCAGCCGTACATTAAGCTTTTTCCTTACATCAGCTTACACGCGTACCTACAGCAAAAATATTTACGGCATTTTTGGTAATATGTTTTCTTATGCTTCTATGCTGCAGGCTTTACTGGCTTTTGGCATGGAAACAACCTTTTTTAGGTATATAAATAAGTATGAAGGTAAAAAGCAACAGGTTTATAATAACTCTTTCGCTGCTGTCTTTGTAGTTACCATGATATTTTTGGCATCAACTCTGCCATTTTTAAACCCTATTACGCAGTGGCTTAAAATTGAAAAAACTACTTCTTTCCAGGATTACCGGTTGTATGTGGTGTTCTTTATATCATTCCTGGTTATTGATGCATGGTGCGTTGTGCCCTTTGCCAAAGTACGTGCCGATGGCAGGCCAGGCCGGTATGGCTTTATAAAACTGGCTAATGTGCTTTCATTTATTGGATTGAACCTTATTGTTATTTATGTTTTGCCTTTCATCATCAGCCATAATTATGTTGGTGCAGCCTGGATAAAAACATGGTTTAGGCCGAGATGGCTGGGTTATATATTTTTAGCTAACCTTATTTCAAGCAGTTTAACGTTGGTACTTTTACTGCCGGAGGTACTAAAGCTAACTTTTAGCTTTAGTACAGACATGTTTAAAAATATGTTTGTTTATAGCTTGCCTATATTGGTTGCTAATTTTTCATTCATCATTAATGAAAACCTTGATAAAATGCTGTTAGGTAAAATGCTGCCTGATACTATAAGCAGCGAGCAGGTGGGTATTTATACCGCTTGTGCCAAAATAGCCATCTTCCTGAGCATTTTTGTGCAGGCCTTTAGATTAGGTGCAGAGCCCTTCTTTTTCAGCCATGCAAAAAATAAAAACTCAGGTACTACCTACGCGCGCATTATGGATTATTTTGTAATAGCCATTTGTGTTGCTTTTTTAGGTATTGTAGCTAATATTAGCCTGTTAAAATATTTTATTGGCAGCAGTTACTGGGTAGGTTTAAACGTAATACCGTTATTATTATTCGGCTATATAAGTTTGGGTATATATATGAACCTTTCGGTATGGTACAAGCTGTCAGACCAAACCCGTTATGGGTTTTATATATCGGGCGTGGGCGCTATCTTAACTATTGTGCTTAACATAATTTTTATACCTAAATACAGCTACATGGCCTCGGCATGGGTGTCATTAATATCATACGCCGTAATGATGGTACTATCATACCTATGGGGGCAAAAAAATTATCCAATACCATATAACCTAAAAAAGAACCTGGCTTATATTATTTCTTCAATAATACTCGTTTATTTATCATTCTATGTATTTAACCGTAATATATTTATAGGTAATGGCTTGCTGATATTATTTGCTGCTACAGCATTGTATTTTGAGTGGAAAAATTTAAAAGCTATATTTATTAAACGTTAGCTGCTTTTTATAGTCAAGAGTTAAATATCAAGAAACAATAGTTTTTGAGAAAGTGATAAATAATACAGATCAATTAAAAATTAAGAGTTGGAAGCTGGTATCCGCCTTGCTGCTGGTTTCTTGTTTCCTGCTTTCTAATCCTGCCAGCGCGCAAACGCCTAAAGTACCAAAAAATAGCGGCGGAGTAGATAGCGACGCGATTAAAAGACTGTTTTATAACGCGCTGTTAGAAAAAACCGCCGAAAGAAATACCCAGGCTATAGAAATGTTTAACCAGATATTGGCCATTGATGCATCAAACGATGTCTCCATGTATGAACTGGCAAACATTAAAAAGCAGCAAAATAAATTTACAGAGGCGCAGCCATTGCTTGAAAAGGCGGTAACCATTAACCCCAACAATGAATGGTATTGGTCATCATTAGCTGATATTTACGAAAAAAACAATGATATTACTAAGCTTGAAAATGTATTTAATCAATTGATAAGAATCAACCCGGATAAGATTGAATATTATTACGATAAAGCCAACACGTATGCTTTAGAAAGCAAGTATGATGCGGCGTTAAAGGTTTATGACCAGATAGAACAAATAACCGGCCCAAGCGAGGAACTAATTATAAACAAGCAAAAAATTTATCTGAAACAAGGGAAGGTTGACAAGGCGGCCGAAGGACTTGAGCAAATGATAGCCGCTAATCCAAACCAGGTAAAATATTATTTGCTGCTATCAGAAATTTATACATCAAACAACGCCAATGATAAGGCTTTTAAGATTTTGGATAAGGCAAAAAGCATAGACCCCAATAATCCGCTTATTCATCTGGCATTGGCTGATAATTATCGCGAGAAAAAAAATATTGATGCCAGTTTTAAAGAGTTGCAACTGGCCTTTGCCTTGCCTGATCTGAGTATTGACCAGGAAATAAGAATTGTAATGGGTTATTTACCAAAGTTCCCGGATGTGAGCGCCAAAGCCAGCGCGCTTGAATTAAGCCGGATAATTGTAACCGCGCATCCAAATGATGCTAAAGCCTATGCACTGTATGGCGATATGCTGTTGCAAAATGAAAAATATAATGAAGCCAAAACTAATTACAAACGATCTGTTGAGCTAAACGGCCAGATATATGAAGTACGCGAGCAGTTGGTTCGCCTTGAACTAAGCAATGGCGAAATTGACAATGTTATAAAAGATGGCGAAACCGCGCTGTCCTTTTTCCCTAACCAGGGTTGGATGAATTATTTTGTAGGATTGGCCTGGCTGCAAAAAAAGGAATATAAAAAAGCATCAGGATATTTAAAGAATGTTGCAGCGGTAGAGTTCCAGGATAAAGAATTGCTTTCATTAAGCTACTCGGCATTGGGCGATTATTACCATGAAACGCAGAGCATTAAAAGCTCTGATGATGCCTATGATAAATCGCTAAGTTATAATGCTGATAATAAATATACGTTAAATAACTATGCTTATTATTTATCAATAAGGGGTGAGCAGTTAGATAAAGCCGCCCGGATGGCTAAACATGCCAATGAGCTTGAGCTTAATAATGCCGCATTTGAAGATACTTATGCGTGGATATTGTTTAAACAAAAAAATTATAAAGAAGCCAAAGTGTGGATGGAGAAGGCTCTTGCCCATGGCAAGAGTAAAAGCGCGGTACAAACAGAACATTATGGCGATATATTGTTTTGTTTAGGAGATGCCGCGGCCGCAGTACAATATTGGAAAAAGGCTAAGGAGTACGGCGCACATTCGCCGGTTTTAGATCGGAAAATAGATGAAAAGAAATATATTGAATAATTTATTGCTGATATGCTGCATATTGACAATAATAAGTTGTAAAGCGCATAAGCAAATAGTTGCCGCACCACAGGTAACTAATACTATAATTACGCCGACTACAACACCAGATGAAAATTTACTAAGAAACCAATTGGCGGCAATAAAAGGAAGACAGATTGTTTTTAATACGTTTTCTGGCCGGGCAAATACTAAACTTAATATTAATGGCGATAGCAATGATGTTACCTTAAACATCCGTATAAGCCGCGACAAGGAAATTTGGGTTTCTATTACCGCTTTATTAGGTATAGAGGTTGCACGCGCGGTAATTACGCCGGATAGTATAAAAATTGTAAATAAGTTACAGGGTTTATATACCATAAAACCTTTTAGCTATATTTATGATTATGCCAGTAAACAGGTTAATTATAAAACGCTCGAATCATTACTGGTAGGTAATGCCATGCCCGAGTTACTAAATGAAAATACCAGCCTGCAAACCGATAACGGCAACATTACACTATCAGGTAATTTGCAGGACCTTATTTATAAATTAATGTTGGGCCCGGATATGAAGGTTTCTCAATTTAATTTAGCCAATCAAAGCGCGGGGCAATCTTTGCAGGTAAATAATACTAATTTTATCCAGGCTGCTAATCGTATAATACCTTCGCAGATAGATATTTCATCAATTATAAAAGACAAAAAAATACTGGCTAATTTGCATTATACTAAGGTAGATTTTGACCAGCAATTAGAATTTCCATTCAATATTCCCGAAAGATATGCTCCGGCCAATTAAAATTAATATTTTTGACCGGATGAAATTTTTAAAAGTACTATTCTTCTTGATCTGTTTTTTTGCAGCGATAAGTGTACATGCACAAAGCAGTGCCGATTTAAAAAAACAACGCGATAAAATAACTGACCAGTTAGATCAGCTAAATCGCGAGTTGCAGGAAACGCAGAGCAATAAAAAGGCCACGTTAAAACAGGTAAATCTGTTAAAGGCCAAAATAAACCTGCAGGAAGAAAAGATAGTTGTAATAAATTCAGAGGTGCGGAACCTGGATAATCAGATATCAGAAAATACAAATACCGTACATAGCTTACAAAGCCAGTTAGACCAATTAAAAAAAGAATATGCGGCAATGGTGCTTTTTGCTTATCGTAACCAAAGCGCTTATAATAAGCTGATGTTTATTTTTGCTGCGAAGGATTTTAACCAGGCTTATAAACGTTTAAAATACTTGCAGCAATTTGCTACTTACCGTGAACGCCAGGCTACACATATAGAGGCCACGCAAAAAGATCTGCATGTAAAGATAGTTGAGCTGGATAAAACCAAAGACGAAAAACATACGTTATTAGTAGATAGGGAGAAGGAAAAAGAATCACTGGGTAAAGAGAAGAATAATCAATTATCTGTAGTAAAAGATCTTTCTAAGCAGGAAAAGCAATTAGTCAGCGAATATCAGGCTAAACAAAGAGAAGTATCAAGAATTATCAGGCAATATGCCAGGGCGTTAGCTGAAGAAGAAAGGCGCAAGGCCGAAGAGGAAGCAAGAATAGCGGCTGCGAAAGCTAAAGCAGCAGCAGCGGCGACAAATAAAGATGCCCCTGTTGTTGCTGCAAAACCTGCCGTACGTAAAACCAATAGCGAGATATTAAATGCTACTCCTGAGGCAGCCAAACTATCAAATGACTTTTTAGGTAACCGTGGCAGGTTACCATGGCCGGTAGCCAACGGCGAAATTACCCAGGGATTTGGAAATTATTATACAGAGGGCATAAAAAGTGAAAGTACGGGTTTAGATATCCGTGCAAATACCGGGGCATCGGTAAGAGCGGTATTTGAAGGCAATGTATCAAAGGTGCAGAATGTATTGGGCACGTGGTTAATAATTATGAGGCATGGCGAGTATTTAACAGCATATTCAAACCTTAAATCTGTAAATGTATCGGCGGGGCAAAAGGTAACTACCAAGCAAATATTGGGTACGGCAGCAACAGACGCGATAACCGGCGAAACGCAAGTGCACTTTGAATTGTACAAAGCCGGAACACCTGTTGATCCTAAAATTTGGTTAGCCGGCAGGTAGATTAAATTTGTAATACATTAATTGTTTATATTTGTAACTTTAATAAAAGATTATGTTTAGTTCAGTTTTTTTATTTTTTGAATTCAGCGCACCAGAAATAATGCTCATATTGTTTGTGACATTATTGCTTTTTGGCGGCGATAAACTTCCCGGCCTGGCAAAAGGTTTGGGTAAAGGTATTCGTGAATTTAAGGATGCATCAGAGGGTGTTAAGCGCGAAATAAATAACCAAATTGATAACTACGAAAACAAAAAGAAGGAAGAACCTGCTGCACCGGCGGTTGAAGAAACTCCTTTAGTTGCAGAGCACTCAACAGATAATATTGATAATGCCGCGCCTGATAGCCATGTAGTTAACACAATGCCTGTAGGCGAAAGCCAGGTGACGGGTACAGATAAGGTAGCGATCGAAACTCCCGCAAAGGAACACCATACGGGTGAGACTCAAATACCTGAGCATGAAAACACAAAACACGAATAATATTTATCAATTATATAAAACTCAATTATCATGGGATTAGATGGTCCGGCAATTTTTGTCATTCTAATAATAGTATTGTTACTATTTGGAGGTAAAAAAATACCTGAATTAATGAAAGGTTTAGGTAAAGGCGTAAAAGAATTTAAAGACGCGCAAAACAATCCTAACGAAGAAGATAAACCAAAGGTTTAGCCTTCGTTTCAAGATTAATTTGTTACAGCTTGTTACTAATACTACTTATCTGTTGAAAATATTTATGATTTCAACAGATAAGTTTTTTATTTTCGGCCCATGACTAAATTTTATTCCTCTTTAAGTGAAATAAAGAGTGGGTTACAAAACGGTAAAACTACTGTTGAAGGACTGGTAAAGAACTATCTAAGTCAAATAGAAATTAATGCCGGTTTAAATGCTTTTAACGAAGTATTTGATAAGGAGGCATTGCAGCGTGCAAAGGATATTGATGAGCGCCTAAAGCAAGGCATTGCCGGTAAACTGGCCGGTATGGTTATTGCCATTAAAGATAATATCTGTTATAAGGGGCATAAAGTAAGCGCCTCATCTAAAATATTAACAGGTTTTCAATCTGTTTATTCATCTACTGTAGTTGAGCGTTTATTGGCCGAAGATGCTATCATCATTGGCCGCTGTAACTGCGACGAATTTGCCATGGGCGCATCAAACGAGTCATCTTATTTTGGCCCGGTAAAAAACTATGCGGACCCTGCCAAGGTATCGGGCGGCTCGTCAGGTGGCTCGGCCGTTGCGGTTCAGGCAAATATGTGCCACGCGGCAATTGGTACAGATACCGGCGGCTCGGTAAGGCAACCTGCATCCTTTTGTGGTTTAATTGGCTTAAAACCAACCTACGGGCATGTTTCAAGGCATGGTTTAATTGCCTACGCTTCATCATTTGACCAGGCCGGCACCATAACCCGTTCTGTTGAAGATGCAGCACTTTTATTAGAAATTATGGCTGGCGCCGATGAGTATGATAGTACCACATCAAGTAAAGCCGTACCAGCTTACGCTACCGATCTGAAAAAATCAACAGATAAAAAGAAAATAGCCTATTTGCAGGAATCGTTATCAAGCCCGGCTGTAAATGATGAAGTAAAAAGTGCGCTTATCAACTCCATAGAAAAATTACGCGCTGCAGGGCATACAGTTAAACCCATCGCTTTTGAATACCTGGACTACCTTGTTCCGGCTTATTATATTTTAGTTATGGCCGAAGCTTCATCAAACCTGGCCCGGTTTGATGGGGTGCATTATGGCTACAGGAGCAAAGCAGCCACCGATCTGGTGTCGACTTATAAAAAGTCACGGTCTGAAGGGTTTGGCAAAGAGGTTAAGCGCCGCATTATGATGGGTACGTTTGTATTAAGTGCCGGCTATTATGATGCGTACTACGCCAAAGCGCAAAAAGTACGCCGGTTGATTCAGGAAAAAACCAATAAAATATTTGAAGAATACGATTTTATGCTGATGCCAACCGCACCCGAACCTGCGTTTGATATCGGCAGAAAAGTAACAGACCCGGTTGTAAATTATCTGGCAGATATTTTTACTGTACAGGCTTCATTAACCGGTACGCCGGCAATTTCATTACCGGCTGGCAATAATACCAAGGGATTACCGTTAGGATTACAGTTATTAACTAAACATTTTGGCGAACAGGAATTGTTAAATTTCTCTAAATATTTCCTGGAGCTATAATAAATTAATGTATTGGTAAAACTTTTGCGCTTGAAATGCGTATACGCTTATTCCCAACGAAAAAGAATGAAGAGATTATTAATTTTTGCTGCCTGCCTTTTATCACTGCAAATAGTAAAAGCTCATTCCTTGCCGGCTACAGATTCATCACTTCGGGTGGCGCGTGGCAATTACTCGCAAAAAATTTCACAGGATACAGCTTTAGCCCTTCCGCTTGGTATTTATTCAACTTCTATATTTAAGCTTCGGTTAGATTCTATCCAAAAGGATGTGCAGTTGGATTATAATGAATACGTTCAAAATTACATCGACCTGTATACCCGGCATAAAGAAGAAATGGGTCGGGTTATGGGGCTGTCCAAATACTATTTTCCTATTTATGAAAAGATATTTCGCGAAGCGGGTATCCCGGTTGAAATTAAATATTTATCTATAGTTGAATCAAAGCTTGATCCTAACGCGGTATCAAGAGTTGGCGCAACCGGGCCATGGCAATTTATGGCAACTACAGCCAAAATGTATGGTTTAAATATGGATAGCTATGTTGATGAGCGCCGCGACCCAATACAGGCCAGCTACGCGGCAGCAGCCTATTTAAAGGATGCTTATCAGGAGTTTGGCGATTGGCTGTTGGCCATAGCATCATATAATTGCGGTAAAAGCAATGTGGAACGAGCTGTTGAAAAAGCCGGAGCTATGGATTTTTGGTCCATTCGTCAATATTTACCGCCCGAAACGAGGAACTATGTACCTGCCTATATTGCAGTATCCTATGTTATGAATTATGCTGGTAAGCATAACATTATAACCCAAAACTGGAATTTTTCTGCGCGTACAGATACCGTTATGGTAGATAAGTTTATTGCTTTAAGCAATGTGGCCAGAGCATTAAATGTCGATTTAACCGATCTGGCCCTTTTAAACCCGTCATATAAACGGCAAATTGTAAATGGTACCACAGCTTTGCCACGCAGATTGGTTATCCCTTATGCAGAAAAAAGAAATTATAATGCATTGTATGATGTGTTAAATAACACGCCCACATCTGCTGTATTACAGCCTGAACCACAAATAGCGCCTGCGGCACGCGCGGTTAGTTTTGTTGATCCTGTTAGTACAATTAAACCGGCAGGAACAAAACCGCCTGATTATTACACTATTAAAGAAGGCGAGACTTTAGAAAACATAGCTGCTGATTACGGTCTTGATATACGCGAAATAAAAGCCTGGAACCATTTGCAAAGCAATAAAGCTATAGTTGGCAAAAAATTAAAGTTAAATCCTTTCGCTAAGATCAGCAGAGGATAAAAAAAATTATAAAAAAAGCCCGGTTTTGACTTCAAAACCGGGCTTTTTTTATAATACCGGGTCAAAAAAAGTTAACTTTAGGCCTTAATTTAGAACATGGATAAACCTAACCGTAAACAAGACGCACTTAACTACCACTCGAAAGGGCGCCCGGGGAAAATACAGGTAGTACCAACCAAACCTACAAATTCGCAACGCGACTTAACAATGGCCTATTCGCCGGGTGTTGCAGAGCCATGTTTACGCATTGCTGATAATGTTGACGATGTATATAAATACACAGCAAAAGGTAACCTGGTAGCCGTTATAAGTAATGGCACCGCGGTATTGGGCCTGGGCAATATTGGCCCGGAAGCAAGCAAGCCGGTTATGGAAGGCAAGGGTTTGTTATTTAAGATATACGCAGATATTGATGTTTTTGACCTGGAAATAAACGCCAAAACAGTTGATGAGTTTGTAACTATTGTAAAAGCGCTTGAGCCTACTTTTGGCGGCATAAACCTGGAAGATATATCGGCACCTACCTGTTTCGAGATCGAACGCAGACTAAAGGCCGAAATGAAAATACCCGTAATGCATGACGACCAGCACGGTACAGCAATTATATCGGGGGCGGCTTTAATGAATGCCTGCGAGATACAGGGCAAAAAGCTGGAGAAAATAAAAATGGTTATTAATGGTGCAGGCGCCGCCGCGGTATCCTGCTCAAAAATATATTTGGCGCTGGGGGTTAAAAAAGAAAACCTCGTGATGTTTGACATCAACGGATTAATAACCCCGCACCGTACGGATCTTGACGAAATGCGCCTGCAATTTGCTACCGAGCGCAAGGACATAGAAACACTGTCAGATGCCATGAAGGGTGCCGATGTTTTCATTGGCCTGTCAGCAGGCAATGTGGTTACGCCTGATATGCTGCGGGTTATGGCTAAAAACCCTATTGTGTTTGCCATGGCTAACCCCGAGCCTGAAATAGCTTATGATTTAGCCGTAACCTCGCGTAAAGATTTGATTATTGCTACAGGGCGCTCTGATTTTCCTAACCAGGTAAATAATGTATTAGGTTTTCCTTATATTTTTAGGGGCGCATTGGATGTTAGGGCAAGTGCCATAAACGAAGAAATGAAGCTGGCTGCTATCCACGCGATAGCCGGAATAGCTAAAAAACCGGTGCCCGAAGCCGTTAACCTGGCCTATAATGCCCGTAACCTAAAGTTTGGCCGCGATTATATCATCCCAAAACCAATGGATCAGCGGTTAATTACCGAAGTTTCATCGGCAGTTGCAAAAGCTGCGATCGATTCTGGTGTGGCACGACTGATAATAACGGATTGGGACGCTTATACAGAAGAACTGCGCTCTAAAATAGGGCCCGACGATAAGCTGCTGCGTAACATTACCAACACGGCTAAGAACAACCCTAAACGGGTGGTTTTTGCTGATGCTGATAATTATAAAATTTTGCGTGCCGCCCAAATTGTAAAAGACGAGGGTATAGCTACCCCCATATTGCTTGGGGATGTAGAAAAGATAAAACAGATAATAAAAGAAACCGAGCTGGAGTTTGGCGAGGTAGAGATCATCGATCCACATTTAGGCACCAAAAAATCTGAAGAATATGCACAATTTTACTTTAAAAAACGCCAGCGCAGGGGGGTAACCTTGTTTGAAGCGAGGCAGGTAATGACAGATTCTAACTATTATGGCGCCTGTATGGTGCAGTTTGGTGCCGCCGATGCCTTAATATCGGGCCTAAGTAAAAACTATGCTGATACCGTTAAACCTGCATTGCAAATCATCGGTACAGAAAAAGGGGTAAGCCGCGTAGCTGGTATGTATATGATGATTACCCAAAAAGGTCCTGTGTTTTTTGGTGATACTACGGTAAATGTTAACCCCACGGTTGAAGAACTGGTTGATATTACGGTATTAATAGAGCGTTCGGTAAAACAATTTAACATCAATCCACGGGTTGCTATTTTATCCTATTCTAACTTTGGGTCTAACGCCGGCCCTATCCCCGAAAAAACAAGAGAAGCTGTACAAATATTGCATGAAAAATATCCTGACATGATAGTTGATGGTGATATGCAGGCCAACTTTGCTTTAAATGCCGGATTACTTGCAGATAACTTTCCTTTTTCAACCCTAAAAGGCAGGGCGGCAAACACGCTTATATTCCCAAATCTTGAATCGGGTAATATAGCCTACAAGCTGTTGCAGGAAATTGGCAGCGCCGAAGCTGTGGGCCCAATATTATTGGGCCTAAAAAAGCCGGTGCACGTATTACAGTTAGATAGCTCCGTACGCGAAATTGTGAATATGGTAACTATTGCTGTTGTTGATGCACAGGAAAAGGCAGATAAATAGAAATTAGTGAACAAAGATTAGAGATTAGTGTTTAACGTTATAATTTATTAATATCAACTTTTTTACCTTTTAACCTTTCGCCCTTTACCTTTAACCTCAAAAAAATGTACGCTTATATTGATGGCCGTTTAGTTTTTAAAAGCCCCGCATATGTGGTGATTGATGCCGGTGGTGTGGGGTATCACATCAATATTTCATTAAACACGTATTCTTTATTGGCTGATGCTGAAAGATGTAAACTATTTACATGGCTGCACGTAAAAGAGGATGCACATACTTTATACGGGTTTGCAGATGAGGGGGAGCGCAGGTTGTTTTTGCACCTGATATCCATATCGGGTATCGGCCCAAATACGGGCCGGATGATGTTATCGTCTATTACTCCTGTTGAAATACAAACAGCTATTATTAATGGTAATGTTGCTTTAATACAGCGTATAAAGGGTATCGGGCCAAAATCTGCACAGCGGGTTATATTGGAGCTGCAGGATAAATTGAAAAAAGAAGGTCCTGACACATTAAGTACAACTCCTGTTGTTAAAACCGTTAAAGACGAGGCTCTTGCAGCATTAGTAATGCTTGGCTTTGCACGTAACGTAGCCGAAAAAGTACTTGAGCAGGAAATAAATAAAAATAGCGGCATATTAACTGTTGAACAGCTAATTAAGTTCGCCTTAAAAAACTTATAATTACGTCTATTTTAAACCGTATCTGTGGCGAGAAATTTTACTCATAAATTTCTTATTGGCGTACTCTTTATAGCTGCATTTTGCGGATTTAAAAATACTTTTGCTCAACAAAAGCCAATAGCTGCACCTAAAAAAGATTCGCTTACAGTTAAAGCCCCTTTTAAGTATACCGAATCAAAAAATGCATTAGCACGAAAGGGTATTTTTGATACAGTGCCTTTTGGTGTAACGCGTACCATTGAGTATGACGCTATCACCAATAAATATGTGCTTTATGAACGTATAGGGAATTTGCTGTACCGCCCGCCGGTATACCTCACTTTCGATGAATATATACGCTTAAAACAAACCGAACAAAAACGCGATTATTTTAAAAAGCTGGCAGATAATTATGCCTACCAACAGCAACAACCCGGTTTTATACCGCAGATAAACGTGCATAGCCAAACTTTTGAAAGGATATTTGGCAGTTCTGTTATTGATATAAGGCCGCAAGGTTCGGCCGAGGCTGTTATGACCGGGCAAATAAACCATAATGAAAACCCGTTGTTTAATGCCAGTCAACGCACGCAATTTAACTTTAACTTCGATCAGCACATTCAACTGAATGTAACTGGTAATATTGGCGATAAATTAAAGATAGCCACTAACTATAATACCGATGCCCAGTTTCAGTTTGATAACCAGGTAAAGCTTGATTATTTGGGCCATCCTGACGAGATTATACAGGAAATACAGGCGGGTACCGTAAGCATGCCGTTAAACACATCGCTTATTACCGGTACACAGCAACTGTTTGGTGTAAAAACCAAATTAAAGTTTGGTAAGCTAAACGTAACCTCTATTTTATCGCAGCAACGGTCGCAATCAAAAACCATTACCATAAACAACCAGGGGCAGCAGGGTAATTTTGCAGCAATGGCTTCTGATTATGAGGCCAACAAACACTATTTCCTGTCGCAATACTTCCGTAATAACTATAATAAGGCGCTGGCTAATATCCCCATCATCAACTCAAATATTAACATTACAAAAATTGAGGTTTGGGTAACCAACCGCAAAAACTCAACTACCGACTCGCGCGACGTGGTTGGGTTTTTGGACCTGGGTGAAAACGCGCCTTACAATACAACCCAAATACAAGGCGGCGCGGGTTTTTCTGGCCTGCCTGCAGGATTTAAGGGCCCGGGCTTTCCGGATCAGTCAAACTCGCTGTTAAATAACCTGCCCGCGGGCGCACGTTTAACTAATGATCCGTCAAACTCGCTGATAAGCTATTTTGCCCCCCGTGGCGGTACTGATAATTATGCCAAGCTAACTTATGCCCAAAAGCTTACCCCAAAAGAATATACGCTGCATCCGCAATTGGGCTATATATCGCTTAACTATCCTTTAAATAATGATGAGGTGCTTGCGGTGGCTTATCAATATTCTTATAATGGCAAGCAATACCAGGTTGGTGAATTTTCGAGCGATATCCCCGTGGATCCTACCGCGCCTAAAGTGCTTTATTTGAAACTACTTAAAAATACTTTATTAAAAACCAACCTCCCTACCTGGAAGCTAATGATGAAGAATATTTATTCGCTTAATGCATATCAGGTTAGCCCTACCGGTTTTAAATTGAGCATAGCCCGGCTTGACGATAAATCGGGCATTGAAAAGCCCATAATGGAGGAAGGGCAAAATACCAAAAGCAAGCTCTGGCTGCAGTTAACCAGCCTGGATAACCTAAACCAGCAAAATGAAAAGCAACCAGACGGTTACTTCGACTTTTTAGAGGGGATAACTATTGATTCGCAAAACGGGCGCATTATGTTCCCGGTGATAGAGCCTTTTGGGAATGACTTGTCCAAACAATTCAATCCCGGCGAAACGGATTTGATCAAACGATATACCTATCAGCAATTATATGATTCTACCAAAACTGTCGCGCAGCAATTTTTTCCACAGCTAAACCGGTACGCTATTAAGGGGACCTATAGCGCGCAAGGCGGCGGTGGTGTTTACCAGCTTAATGCAACCAACATTCCGCAGGGCTCTGTAATTGTATCTGCCGGCGCGTCAAAATTAGTTGAGGGTACAGATTATACCATTGATTACAGCGTGGGCCGTTTAAATGTAATTAATACAGCCATACTCTCATCGGGCCAGCCCATTACTGTAAATTTAGAAAATAATGAACTTTTTGGCGTTCAGCAAAAATCATTATACGGCTCGCGGTTTGACTATAAGCTGAACCCTAACCTGGCTTTGGGAGCCACTATTATGCACTTAACAGAACAGCCTATATCGCAAAATGAAGCGATAGGGCAGGAGTCTATATCAAATACCATATGGGGGCTTGATGGTAATTACTCATCAAACTCGCGTTTATTAACAAGGATGGTAGATAAAATACCATTTATACATACCAAAGCACCATCGTCAGTAAACTTTAGCGGCGAGTTTGCACAGCTGTTACCGGGTAGCCCCAGTGTACTAAATTATGCGGGGTCAAAAAATGGCACTTCATACCTGGACGATTTTGAGAACAGTCAATCTATAATTGATGTAAAGAGTGCTAACACCTGGCAAATTTCGGGTACGCCGCAGCTTTTCCCTGAGGCTGCTTTGTTTAATAACCTTAGCTATGGTTTTAACCGTGCCCGTTTAGCTTTTTATAATATCGATCCTATATTTTATACCAATACCAGTTCAACCTCGGTTACGAGGGCACAGCTATCAAACCATTATGCAAGGCAGGTGTTGCAAACAGAAGTATTTCCTTATAAACAATCTGTAACCGGGCAGCCATTGGCTTTATCAACGCTCGACCTGGCTTTTTATCCTACAGTTCGTGGTCCGTATAACTATACTACAAATGGCATTAATGCTGATGGTTCATTACAAAACCCTGCATCGCGCTGGGGTGGTATTTACCGGGGTATTTCTACCAACGATTTCCAGGCATTAAATGTGGAGTATATTGAATTTTGGGTGCTTGATCCGTTTATTTATAAACCGGCATCATTAGGTGGTGATGTGTATTTTAACCTGGGCAGCATATCAGAAGACGTGCTGAAAGATGGGCGCAAAAGTTTAGAGAATGGCTTGCCCGTTAACGGCGATCTGAGCACAATTGATACCACCGCATGGGGCCGTGTGCCGAAAGGACAGCCTGTTGTAAATGCTTTTGATAGCAACCCTTCATCGCGCCAGCTGCAGGATGTGGGTTTGGATGGTTTAAGTGATGCCGATGAGCAAGCCAAATTTGCACCGGTAATTCAATCTGTTAAAACCAAGGTTACCCAACAAGCCGCTAATGCTTTTGTTAATGACCCATCATCTGATGATTATCAGTATTACCTGGGTGCAGATCAGGATGGCGCCAAAGCAAGTATTTTACAGCGTTATGCCAAGTATAATGGTAATGAAAGTAACTCAAAAACTGCCGAACAATCGCTTGCGTTGCTGGGTTTGCAAACATCGGCATCAACATCCCTGCCCGATGGGGAAGATATTGACCATGATAACAACATGAGCCAGGATGATCAGTATTTTCAATACAAGGTATCCATGCGCCCAAAAGACCTGGTTGTGGGTCAAAACTTTGTAAATGATAAAGTAACCTCACAAGTTAAGCTGGCTGATGGTAGTACGCAATCTGTTACCTGGTACCAGTTTAGGGTACCTATTACAGCATATCAATCGGCAGTGGGTGGTATACAGGATTTTAAAGCTATCCGTTTTATGCGGATGTTCATGACCAATTTTGCCGATACTGCTGTATTGCGTTTTGCTACTTTACAATTAGTGCGTGGCGATTGGCGGGCATATAATACAGAAAACAATCCTTTAAATGTTATTGCCGACCCTGCAATTATTAATCCGCCGCTGGACAACTCGGCTATTAATGTAGAAACTGTAAATATTGAAGAAAATGGTAAAAGGGTACCTATACCATATATGGTGCCTCCCGGCATAACGCGCCAGCGCGATTATAATAACCTGCAAACCAATTCACAGTTAAATGAACAGTCATTATCACTAAACATAACTAATCTTACTGATGGTTATTCAAGAGCAGCATTTAAAACTTTTAATAATGACCTGCGCAAGTATAAGCACCTACAAATGTTTATCCATGCCGAAGCGAACCAAACCTCGTTGAAAGATAATGATGTTAATGCCTTTATCCGTTTAGGTGCAGATTACCAGGATAACTATTACGAGTACGAAATACCATTAGCGGTTACCCAGCCTAATACAACTAATGCCGATGCTATATGGCCCGCATCAAATGCGCTGGATATTGAATTATCACTTTTAACGGATGCCAAGGTGGCCCGCAACAATGCCAAATACCAGGGCAGGCCGTGGCCCATAAACATGCCGTTTACTTACCTGAGCGGAAATAATAAGATCACTATTATGGGTACCCCTGATCTGAGCCGGTTACGAACGATAATGCTGGGGGTGCGCAATCCGTACAGAAATAATGCACCTGCAGGGGTTGATGACGGATTAGCAAAATCGGCAATTGTATGGTTTGATGAGTTGCGGCTTACCGATTTTGATAACAAAGGTGGTTGGGCCGCTGTGGCGCGAGCCAATTTTAAACTGGCCGATTTTGCCGATATTACCGTATCGGGCAGTAAAAGTACAGCAGGCTTTGGTACGCTTGATTCTAAAATGGAAGACAGGTCATTAAGCGATAATCAAGCTTATGATATATCTGCCAATATGGATCTCGGTAAGTTTTTACCAGCTAAAAGCGGTGTGAAAATTCCTACCTATATCAATGTTTCGCAACAGGTAGCTACACCCCAATATGACCCCGCGCAGCCTGATATTTTGTTAAAACAAACGCTTAACGGCGCAACATCATCACAACAGCGCGACTCAATAAAAAATGCTGCCGAAGATTATACCATGCGCAAAAGCATAAACTTTACCAATATGCATAAAGACAGGGTAAATGCGTCGGCACCGGTACATGTATATGATGTTGAAAATTTTAATGCCACGTATGCCTTTACAGAATACATACACCATGATTTTACCACACAGAGCGACCTGGAGAAAACCTATCACGTATCGTTAGCTTATAATTATGTTAACAGGCCTAAGTATATTAGTCCGTTTGAAAAGATCATCAAAAACAATATGCTTACGTTGATAAAGGATATTAATTTTAGCCTGGCACCCACCCGTTTAAACTTTAGTATTGATTTTGACCGCTTTTATTCTGAAAACATATTGCGAAATAATGATCCAAACAACCCGGTGTTTATACCAACAACCTATAACAAATCTTTTAATATAAGACGGGTATACGGCTTGGGCTGGAACCTGACTAAATCATTAACCATGGATATTGATGCTACCAATTTATCGGTAGTTGATGAGCCTTATGGCAAGCTTGATGGTTTAAAAATTGATACGTTATGGCAAAATATACGCAAGCTTGGCCGTACCACTAATTATAACCATGCATTTAATGTAAATTATATAGTGCCATTAAATAAAATCCCGGGGTTTGATTGGGCATCGCTAACGGCGCATTACAGCACCAACTTTAATTGGCAGGCCGCACCTGAATTCGCAATTGGTAACCCGGCGTTTAACGTAGGCAACAGCATACAAAACGGGCGTAAAATACAATTAGATCCTGCTCTTAATTTAACTATGCTATACAATAAAATAGCATTTTTAAAGCAGGGCGGTAATGAAAAAGCGCCCGTAATTACGCGGGTTTTGGTTGGATTGTTAACCAGTATAAAAAACATAAGCGGTTCTTATACGCGTACAGATGGTACGTTTTTACCCGGTTATTTGCCGCAATCAAATTTATTTGGCGAGGACCTGAATTATGATGCACCCGGTATAGGGTTTTTATTAGGCAGCCAGGCCGATATACGAAACAAGGCGATCAGCCGTGGATGGATATCATCAGATACGCTGCAAAACCAGTTGTATGTAAAAACATTTAGTACAGATTTGCACTTAAAAGCAAGTGTTGAACCTATACATGATCTGCGTATACAGTTAACAGCTTTTAAAACCCAGGATCAGACTTATCAAACCAATTTCAAATTTTTAAGCACTACCGGTACATTCCAAAACCTGTCGCCTATAACATCAGGCGATTATAGTATTTCTTATTTTTCGCTGGCTACGGCATTTTCAAAAGAGAGTGGTGTGGATAATACCTCGGCACCGTTCCAAAAGTTTTTAGATAACCGGATCACTATTTCCAGAAGGCTGGGCAGCACCAATCCAAACTCGTTTGTTGGAACCACCGGTTTTGCAGATGGTTACGGGCCAAACTCTCAGAATGTGCTGGTGCCGGCTTTCCTGGCAGCTTATACGGGCAAAAATGCTTCGGGATCAAGCCTTAACCAGTTCCCTAACATACCTATACCTAATTGGCAATTAACCTATAGCGGTTTTGGCCACATGGCGGTATTCGAGGAGTTATTTGATTCATTTGATGTGCGTAACGGCTACCAGTCTACCTATACAGTAAACGGGTATAATACCTTATTGCAATACCAGGAAACTAATGGCGTTGCAAGTGCAAGGGATGTTAATAATGATTTCCTGCCGCTATACCAGTTTTCGCAGATAACTATTTTTGAGCAGTTTGTGCCATTGGTAGGTCTTGATATCCGCTTTAAAAATAACGTGACCACCAGCTTAGAGTACAGGAAAAGCCGTGCATTAAGCCTGAGCTTATTAAACAGCCAGCTTACCCAGCAAAACGAAAACGTAATAACATTTGGCTTTGGCTATAATACTAAAGATTTCCGGTTCCCTTTTGGATTGTTTAGTAATTTCATACTTAAAAACGATATAAAATTTAAGCTTGACTTTGCTTTACGCGACAATAAAACATTAATATACCAGGCTGATGTTAAGGTGGCACAGATATCCTCGGGAGCGCAAAATATTACTTACCGCCCATCTATTGATTACAGCATCAGCCAGCGATTTAATTTGAGTTTATTTTACGACTCCAACCTCACCAAACCATTTACCTCGCAGGCATTTAATACCTCGTTTACTAATTTTGGGGTTAATTTGAAGTTGTTACTACAATAAATAATTACAATATACCAGTTAAATGTTATTACTGTACTGTACCACGTACACGTTGATACACCTTGGTATACCCTGGTATACAAAAAGTTGTAATGTACTGAAAATCATTGTATTAAATGATTTAAAATAAACTAACTACTAAATTAACGTGTTTAGCGATTGAAAGTTAAGCAGCAAGTTAAACATTACCTGGTACTCGCCACACTTTTCTCTGCTTCTTTTTGTTGCCGTTTTATTTCTCTTTTCAATTTTCGTTCCGTGCGTTTCTTTATTCTCTGGTCCTTTTTAATTTTTCTATTTTGCTTATTCCGCTCGCCCTGTGTCATGCGGGCCGTGGCCATCTGTTGGGTTTTTGTATCATAACCAACTGCCGGTTTTATGCCTATAAGTAAAGTTTGCCATGCTGTTTTAAAAAAAGGCGAGTTTATAGGGCGCTTATACACCACATTAAATGATCGGGCTACTTCACCCTCCTTATCCGGGTTATTATGCTTTAATATAAAAATATTGGTAAACAGGCTTGCTACGATTTTTTGTTTAAGTGCAGCATTAGCAGTATCGGCTCTTAAAATATTAACCTTAAGGTCATTATATAAAACAGTGACCCTTCCTTTAGATACTTTGCTGTCGCCTTTGATATCAAAATTAAAGCTTTTAAGTGTTCCTGATGTAATTTTAACCATAGCTAACGGCATGGTAGCTGGATTAACTGCCTGCAGCCCCATTGGGCCCAGCGTACCTTTATAGCTATAAGATACATCTTTATCAGTTAAATTAAAGGTAAAGCTTACATCAAGCTTGCCATGCTCCATAAAATAGCTGGTAAGCTGTATTTTACTGATATTGTTTTTTTGCAGGGCAGCTTTGTTATTGGTAAAGTTTAATATTTTGCCGCTGGTGTTATTAAAAGATATAGTGCCAACCTGTTGCGATTTTTTATTGAGTTCGCTGTAGATAACGTTAATATGTTTAACAATAACGGTATCTATCTTTACTTCGGTTTTTAAATTATGAATAGCAACATTTGGAAAACTGGATACTTTGTTATTGAATGTTTGTGGTTTATTAGGGTTATTAAATACTTCAAAATCGCCCTTGGTTAATATCATGCTTGAGCTGCTTAACGTGCGGAATTTATGATAGGATAAAAAATCAAAATTATTTAACTGTAGCGAATCGAGCTTTAGGGTAAATTTGTCTTTACGGGTACTGTTAAAAAATAATCCCGTTTTAACAGGTTCCCACGTTAACCCCTGGGCATTTAATTGGGAGGTCCGTGTTGAAATTTTAAGCTTTTTAATAGTATAGGTATATAATCCGCTGGCCGATTTGCCTTTAAAATTGTTCAGATCGGCCACAATATCCTTAAAATAGAATAACCGCGATTTGTCCGTTTGTGTAGCCGAATCTATCAGCAGGTCATTGCCATGCAGGTTCATTTCCTTTAGTTCGGTTAAAAGTACCTTGCTGTTAGTATGATCATAATATTTAAAATTAACATTGCTTAAAAATATATTGCCGATATGAATTGATTTAAGGTTTGGTTTGATCTTTTGCCAAATGGTTTTGTGATCTATTATAACGGTATCTTTATTTTGGTTTAGCAGGTAACTGATCTTTATTTCCGGAGCATTTAGGCTCATTTGCCCAATATTTAATATATGCTTAAAATAAAGCCTTAAAGGGTGGATGTGTGAGAGGATGAGCCGTTTGGCATGAAATTCAAATAAAGTATTGGGTGCCGTATGCTGTTGGTTGCGTTTATTGTAAACGGCAGTATCGGGCTTAAAAGTGATATTGTAAAAAATTAGTTTTCCTTCCAGCACCTTTAGTTTAGCATCAGAAAAATCAACCGTATATAAACCACCAGTGCTGTTTAATACGCCGCTTTTTAATTTATCAGCTAAAATTGGCGACCAGTACCTATTAACCAGGAAGGCTAAAAATAAAATCACTACAGTAAGTGATGCAAAAACAATAATTGTAACTCTGTGCCGCTTTTGCTTTAATAATTTAAACGCCATAATTTATAAGCTCTGCTTTTGTTTAATACGGTTTATCGAGTCTTTTTTTGCCTGGCGCCTTGCCTGTCGTTCCACTTTTCGTTGTTTACGGCCGACTTTAAATTTATTGAACTTGTCTACCACGGTACTTACTTTAGCAACTATTTTATTAACCTTGTTTTCTGTTTTTTTGTCAAAACCAACACTGGGTTTTAACCCATCAAGCAAGCCTTTGTAAAGAAAACTAAAAAACGATGCCGTTGGTTCGCGTTTCAAATTAATTGGGCCTGGCCTAAAAACGCCTTTTTTATTGGGGTTATCTTTTTCAATAATAAGCGCGTTCGCAACTTTTGATATAAAGCCCTGCGTTTGCAGCCCGGCACGGCCGTTTACCTTTTTAAGCAATTGTACATTAAGGTTTTTATAGTAAAATTCTAAGTGCCCTTTGCTATTGTAATTATTAGCATCAACATTAAAATCTAACCGTTCCACATCGGCAGATTGTACCTGTACTAATGCTAAGGGTTTTACCAGCTTATTTAATATACGGCCATCAAATTTACCTAACGTACCCGAATAGTTAAATGCTCCGTTTTTAGCATTCAGATTAAATTTAAAATTTACCTGTAATGGCGCCGTTTTCATAAAATGAGTTTTTATGCGGGCTACCATAAAAGGATTTTTCTTTTTAGCGCGGGCATCATTGGTAACATTTACAATAGCGCCGCTGGTATTATTAAAAGTAATTACGCCGGTTTGTTCTGTGATGGCATCCGTTTCAGAATATATAATATCTGTATGCGCGATATTTAAACGGCTCAGCTTCATATCCAGCGCAACCCGTTGCAATGATTGGTGCGGGTCGTGCCCAATTTTTATTGATTTTTTGCCTTTATAAGCATTATTGCTATATATCTGCACATCAGCGTTAGAGACATTCATTATACCCGCATATAGCTTCTGGTCGCGCAGAAAACGTTGCAGGTCAATATAGGTAATAGTTATCTTCTTAAACTTTAATGTAAATATATCGCCTGATGTACCCATCTGGCGATAAAACTCGTTACGGTTATATCTTGGCAAAAAGGTTACCTGATCCAGTATGATCTCGCGTTTAGCGGTCGAAAAATAGATTTGCTTTAACTCGGCATTGTATAGGCTATCCGGCGTAGCTATTTTATAATTATGCAGTATAACTTCAACGCCTTTGGTATAGTAAAAGCGGGTACTATCCAGGGCCGACAAGGAATCAATCATCACATTAGATATATTAATATCCAAATGCTTTAGCGCGGTTTGTTTGGTTACAGGGTTGCTTTGGTTAATGTAATTTACGCTGATGTCTTTCAGCGAAATAGAGTCTATGCGTAACTGCTTGAATATTTTTTTAACTAACTGGTAAGGCGTTTTTGGCTTACCAATTTTTACGGTATCGTTAAAATCATAACGCTTATTTATAATAGTAAGACTGGGGTTATCAATAGAAATATTATTGATATTTAATATTTTTTCCTGGTAAGCTTTGCGGGCGCCCACGTTTTTAATGCTTAATTTTTTTACGCTGAGAATAAAAAGATTATCGGGCGCTTTTTTAGCGGCCACCAGTTTTTGATAAACAAGTGTATCAGGCACCAGTTTAAAATCAGAAAGTGTAGCATTGCCCGAGGTAATATTCAGGTCGAAATCAGAATACTCAATATGGTACAAGCTATCGCTCGCTCTGAGTACCAGTTCTTTTAACTGCGCCTGTAACAGGGGTTTCCAGCGGTTATCAGCCAAATAATGCCTGTAAAAATACCATACTACCGATGATAATAACAAAATTATTATTAATACAACAATAGGCCACGTGCGGATAGTTTTTTTTGTAGCAGTTTCGTGTTGTGTCATCAATTCTTTGATCCTGAGTTAATATAACAACAAAATATTGATTTTGTTAATTCTGCCAATCTGTCATCTAATATTTAAATTTTGTGTATTTTTGCTGTTCAATTTTTTATAACAATGATGGATTTGGTTATATCGGATAAAGTACATGACGAGAGCAGGCAGGGCGAGGCTTTATTATTAGAACCTGTTGCCGGCAAAAATAACGGGCGCAAGCTATATATTGAAAGTTATGGCTGTGCCATGAATTTTTCAGACAGTGAGATTGTTGCTTCTATTTTATCAGAGAAAGGATTTGAAACAACAACGGATTATACCAATGCCGATGTTATTTTTATCAATACCTGCTCAATCCGTGAAAATGCCGAAACACGGGTTCGTAACCGCCTGAAAGAATTTAAGGTTGCAAAATCTAAAAACCCCGGAATGGTGGTTGGCGTATTGGGCTGTATGGCCGAGCGTTTAAAAGCAAAATTTTTAGAAGAAGAAAAACTGGTTGATGTAGTGGTTGGTCCGGATGCTTACCGCGATCTGCCTAATTTGATAGACCAGGTTGATAGCGGGCAAAAGGCTGTTAACGTATTGTTATCCCGCGAGGAAACTTACGCGGATATTAGCCCGGTACGTTTAAACAGCAATGGCATTAACGCTTTTGTATCTATTATGCGTGGTTGCGATAATATGTGCTCTTTCTGCGTGGTACCTTTTACCCGTGGGCGCGAGCGCAGCCGTGATGCCATATCAATAGTAAATGAATGTACAGACTTGTTTGAGAAAGGATACCGCGAAGTTACTTTATTGGGCCAGAATGTAGATTCGTATAAGTGGCAGCCGCATCCAACCCTCCCCGGCAGAGAGGGCGTTGAAAAGGCTTCGGGCGAGGGGCAAGTCTCCCCAACCGGGGGAGATTTAGAGGGGGCTGGTGAGACAGTTAACTTTGCAAACTTATTGGAGTTAGTCGCACAAATTAACCCTGATCTGCGCGTGCGTTTTTCAACCTCGCATCCAAAAGACATTACAGACGAGGTTTTATATACCATCGCCAGATACGATAACATTTGTAACTATATACACCTTCCGGTACAATCTGGTAACAGCCGTGTGCTGGAACTGATGAACCGCACTTATGACCGCGAGTGGTACATTAACCGCATAGACGCTATACGCCGTATTATACCCGGGTGTGCCATATCAACAGATGTAATTACCGGCTTTTGTACAGAAACCGACGAGGAGCATAAAGAAACAGTAAGCATGATGGAGTATGTACAGTATGATTTTGCCTATATGTTCATGTACTCTGAGCGCCCGGGAACATTAGCCGCCAAGCGTTATGCTGATGATATACCCGAAACCGTAAAAGCCGCGAGGTTAACAGAGATAGTAGCGTTACAGCAAAAATACTCGCTGGTGCGCTTGCAGGCCCAAATTGGTAAAGTACAAAAGGTGCTGATAGAAGGTTTTTCAAAAAAATCAAAAAACGACTACTGCGGCCGGACCGATCAAAATGCAATGATGGTTTTCCCGGTAGATGAAAGATATAAACCGGGGATGTATGTGAATGTACTTGCAGAACGCAGTACTACGGCTACGTTGATGGGGACAATAGTAGGTTAGAGTCAAGAATCAAGAGCCAAGAATTAAGATTTTAGCATGAAGCATAATTTTAAGGACTTAAAGATATGGCAACGGTCAATGGAAAAAGAACTAATATTCACTTTGCCGAGTTTTTGTCTACAGCCTTAACGTCAACATTTGAATTAGAAACTCAGTTGTTAATATGTGAAAGAAGAAAATATGGTAATGCTAATAAACTAAACGAGTGTTTATCTCTTGCATCGGAAATGGAGAGAATGATTTTCTCGTTTAGAGATTATATAATAAATGATAAAACAACATCTTGAATCTTGATTCTTAACTCTTGATTCTAATAACATGGAAATACAAGAAATTAAACAACGCTACGGCATAATAGGTAATTCGCCATTATTGAACCGGGCTATAAATATTGCCAACCAGGTATCGCCTACTGATATTTCTGTTTTAATTACAGGAGAAAGCGGTAGCGGTAAAGAGGTATTCTCGCACATTATACACCAAATGAGCCCGCGCAAGCATGGGCCGTTTATTGCGGTTAACTGCGGCGCCATACCAGAGGGCACTATTGATTCTGAATTATTCGGCCACGAAAAAGGCGCCTACACAGGTGCCGTTGGCGAGCGTAAAGGGTATTTTGAAACCGTAAACGGCGGCACAATATTTTTAGATGAAATTGCCGAAATGCCCCTGGGCACACAAGCACGTTTGCTGCGTGTGCTTGAGTCTGGTCAGTATATAAAGGTAGGCTCATCAAAAGTAGAGAAAACCAATGTGCGGGTTATTGCAGCAACCAATGTTGATGTATATGACGCGGTTAAAAATGGCAAATTCAGAGAAGATCTTTATTATCGTTTAAATACGGTGCCATTGCGTATACCACCCCTGCGCGACAGGAAAGAAGATATTTACCTGCTTTTTAGAAAGTTTACATCAGATTTTACTGATAAATACCGCACGCCGCCCATACAGTTAGATGAAGAAGCGCAGCAGGTATTAATAAACTATTCGTGGCCGGGTAATGTGCGCCAGCTAAAAAACATGGCCGAGCAATTGGCTGTATTAGAGCGCGACCATGTAATTACCGCCCAAACTTTATTAACCTACATTCCGCAGGAAGCAAATGGTAAAAACTTACCAATGCGCATAGGTAACCAGGGCAAAGAAGATTTTTCTGAACGCGATATTTTGTACAAAGTATTATTTGATATGAAGCGCGATATGGTTGAGCTTAAAAAATTAGTTGCCGAAATTATAGAACATGGAGGTGTTACACCAAATTTTGCAAATCAATCACAAGCTATAAACCAATTATACCGCGATATTGAACTGCCGGGCAACCCCGACTCGCAATTTACCATACAACAACCCGTTAATAACAATGATGGTTATAATATAACCCATGAGGCTGAAGAAGTGGAAGAATCATTGTCGCTGATAGAAAAAGAATCAGACCTGATACGTAAGGCGTTGAAAAAGCATAAAGGCAAACGTAAGCTGGCTGCAAACGAACTGGGAATATCAGAAAGAACATTGTACAGGAAAATAAAGGAATTAAATTTATAAGGTTGATGAAAAGGTTATTGGGAATTTTTTTAACTATAGGTTCTTTGGCGTTTATTTCTTCGGGCTGCTACACGCTAAAAAGCACGGCCATTCCCATAGAGATGAAGTATATAAATATTGGCTTCTTTGAAAACAATGCCCAACTGGTTGTAGGCAATTTAAGCCAAACCTTTACAGAGGCTTTAAAAGAGAGGGTACGTTCAACCACACGCCTGAGCATAGTTGCAGGCGAAGGTAACGCGAATATGAGCGGTGCTATAACCGGTTATCATTTTGAGCCTATCTCTGTGCAGGCAACCAATAATAATGTTGCGCCAATTGCCGGCGCTCAGCGTTTATCAATAACTGTTCATGTTAAGTTTGTTTATGATGCCGAAAAAAAGTATAGTTTTGAACAAGACTTTACCCGGTATGCAGATTATACGGGCGACATCGCTACACAAGAACAAACCCTGATATTAACAATAGAGAAGCAGTTAATTGATGATATTTTTAACAAAGCCTTTAATAATTGGTAAGTATTTCATAGTTTCAACATCGTGAACCAACAAGTGGATAATATAGAATACGAGTTTTTATGGAAATTATTGGCAAATCCTGCCGATAATAATCATTCGCATATATTCAATTTACAATCGTTAGTTAATGATTATCCGCATAGCGGAATATTGCATGCCCTGCTTATGCCTAACGGCGAGAAGCGGAATTTAAAGCATGCGGCGGCCTATTTTAATCCGGGTATATTATATAAATTGGCTACGGCGCCTAATAGTTTGCCGGTAGTTACAGACGAACAGATTGTACAAAGTGACGTTTATTTTACGGTTCCGGTGACAGAGCCCTTTGCTGAATATGCCCGGGAGGAAGAAGCGGTTGCCGTAGAACGTACTACACCGGAGGCCCGGGCGGAAGCCATGCCAGCCGATAATACTTTTGCCGAGTGGAAACCTACTCCGGCCTTTACGCCGCATGATGAACAATATAATACGTTTGCTGAATATGAAACTATAAATAACGCATACCGGGAAAATGTAACGGAGAATTACCCTGAACAGGAAAATGCAGTTGCTAACCAACCGGAAATTGTTAATGATGCCCCGGCGCCATTAACGACCGAATTATCTGCCGGAGAGAAAATAGTAGAAGCTTCTGTTGAAGAAGAAAACTCGCTTGCTAAAGAATATAACGACTACCAGGCTAAAAATAATATTGAATCAACAGAACCTGTTTATAGCTTTAATGATAATGTTGAATATTTTCATCAGGATATTGATGATGAAATTTACGATGAGATAGTAAGTATTGAAGATATAGGCCTTGAGCAGTTAGCCATTCTGAACAAGGAAGCCGGTGAAAGAGCAAAAAACGAACCTGTAACCGAAGAAACACCGAAAAATAGCTTTTTTGTTTTTGAACCTGCTTTAACCGAAAAGATCAATACTAAAGAGGTTGACTATAACCAAACCGTATTAGCTGAGACCACCCGGCAGGGAGGGACAAATAGTGACATATCAAGGTACAATGACGAAAAGATGCCTTATACCTTTATGTGGTGGTTGGATAAAACCCGTAAAGACCATGCCGGCATATACCAGCCTTACACCAGTAATACAACACCTGCCGCCCCTAAAAAGAGGGGAGTAGTTGACGAATTGCAGCAACAGTATTACGAAAATATTGTAAGCATAAGCTCAATGAATGAACTGGATCAGGCGCCTTCGAAAACAATAGCAAACCCCGGGCGTAAAGAAGACAAGATAATAGAGCGCTTTATACAAGAGGAGCCGCAAATTAAACATCCAAGCGGTATTAAGCTGGATAATGAAAATAAAGCGAAGAAAAGCTCTGAAGATAAAGATGAGCTGGTAACCGAAACGCTGGCCCGTATTTATACCGAGCAAATGCTTTATCATAAAGCTATATTAACGTATAAAAAATTGATGTTGAAATTCCCGGAAAAAAGCCTTTACTTTGCAAGTCAAATTGAACAGTTAGAAAGTAAAATAAATTAATATAAAGAAATGTATTTAGTATTAGTGATCTTAGTGGTTATAGTGTGCACGCTTTTGGGCCTTATTGTATTAATACAAAACCCTAAAGGTGGTGGTTTATCATCAAATTTTTCAAGCTCATCACAGTTAATGGGCGTACAAAAAACCGGCGATTTTTTAGAAAAAGGCACCTGGGTATTGGCAATAATCTTAATGGTTTTAGCTTTGGCAATTAACATTGCAACCAAGGGTGGCGTAACAAAAGCCGATTCACAATATAACGAGCAAATTCAAAAATCATTAAAAGCACCGGCTAACGCGCCTGCTGCATTCCCAACTGCTCCGGCTACTACGCCAGGACAGGCTCCGGCTCCGGCAAAAAAATAATTTATAAAAATATAAATGGAAAAGCTCCCGATACACGGGGGCTTTTTTTATGAAATGCTACTGTCATCATGGCATTGGTAAATGTATTTAATATTAAGCTAATAATTCAGCTGTTACATAAATCTGACAATACAACAGTAAATACATGTCAATTGGTAAATTTTGTTTGCTTGGCATAATTGATGTGTAAGTGCAATAACAGATAACTTTTATAACCCAAAAAATAATATAGTATGTCATTAAACATTAAACCTATCGGAGACAGGGTAGTAGTTGAAGCTGCTCCGGCCGAAACAAAAACCGCTTCAGGTATTTATATACCTGAAACTGCGCAGGAAAAACCACAACACGGAAAAGTTGTAGCTGTTGGTCCGGGCAGATTTGCTGAGCAAACAGGTAACTTAATTCCCTTATCAGTAAAAGCCGGCGATAAAGTTCTGTATGGAAAATTTGCTGGTCAAGAAGTTACAATTGAAGGTAAGGATTACCTTATCATGAGAGAGTCTGATATTTATATAGTATTATAATTATTGAATTATTGAGGGAGTGAATTATTGAATTTACATCCCAATCAATAACAATCGATAATTCAACAAATCATTAATTCTAAAATTAAACAAATGGCAAAGCAAGTTAAATACAATGTTGAAGCAAGAGACGCCCTTAAAAGAGGCGTTGATACTTTAGCCAACGCGGTTAAAGTAACGTTAGGTCCAAAAGGTCGCCACGTAATTATTGATAAAAAATTCGGTTCGCCTGTTATAACTAAAGATGGTGTTACCGTAGCAAAAGAAATAGAATTAAAAGATCCTATTGAAAACATGGGTGCCCAAATGCTGAAAGAAGTTGCATCAAAAACTGCTGATATAGCAGGTGACGGTACTACCACTGCAACTGTTTTGGCACAAGCTATTGTTACTGCAGGTATTAAAAACGTGGCTGCCGGTGCAAACCCAATGGATTTGAAACGTGGTATTGATAAAGCGGTTAAAGTTGTTGTAGAGAGCTTAAAAGCTCAAAAACAAGATGTTGGCGATGATTTCAGCAAGATTAAACAAGTAGCTTCTATATCAGCTAACAATGATGATGTAATTGGCGAAATGATTGCTGATGCGATGCAAAAAGTTGGTACAGGTGGCGTTATCACTGTTGAAGAAGCAAAAGGTACAGAAACAGAAGTTAAAACTGTTGAAGGTATGCAGTTTGACCGTGGTTACCTTTCTGCCTATTTTGTTACCAATACTGATAAAATGGAAGCAGAGTTGGAGAATCCATACATCCTGATCTATGACAAGAAGATATCTTCAATGAAAGAATTGTTGCCGATATTGGAAAAACAAGTACAAACAGGCAAACCATTATTAATTATTGCTGAGGATCTGGATGGCGAAGCGTTATCAACTTTAGTAGTAAATAAAATTCGCGGTTCACTAAAAGTTGCTGCTGTTAAGGCACCAGGCTTTGGCGATCGCCGTAAAGCTATTTTAGAAGACATTGCTATCTTAACAGGTGGTACTGTAATATCCGAAGAAAGAGGCTATAAATTAGAGAACGCAGAGCTTTCTCACTTAGGTATTGCCGAAAAGATCACTATTGATAAAGACAATACTACTATCATTAACGGTAATGGCGAAAAAGCTGCCATACAGGGCCGTGTTAATGAGATCAAAACTCAAATGGAAGCAACTACATCTGATTATGATAAAGAAAAACTGCAAGAGCGTTTAGCTAAATTATCAGGTGGTGTAGCGGTATTATATATTGGTGCAGCTTCTGAAATTGAAATGAAAGAAAAGAAAGATCGTGTTGACGATGCTTTACATGCAACCCGTGCGGCTGTTGAAGAAGGTATAGTTGCAGGTGGTGGTGTAGCCTTCATCCGCGCGGTTGGTGCTTTAGCCGATCTGAAAGGTGAAAACGAAGATGAAAATACTGGTATCCAGATCATCCGTCGTGCTATTGAAGAGCCATTACGTCAAATTTGCGAAAACGCAGGTATTGAAGGTTCAATCATCGTACAAAAAGTAAAAGAAGGTAAAGGCGATTTTGGTTACAATGCCCGTACAGATAAGTTTGAAAACTTAATTGGCGCAGGTGTTATTGATCCAACTAAAGTAAGCCGTGTAGCTTTAGAGAATGCAGCATCAATTGCATCCATGTTGTTAACAACAGAATGCGTGTTGGCTGATGATCCTGAAGAAGCATCTGCCGGTGGCCCGCCAATGGGCGGCGGCGGCATGGGTGGAATGATGTAAGCCCCCGGCCCCCTAAAGGGCGAGTTTAAATATTTACAAAAACCCCTGTATGCAAAAGCATACAGGGGTTTTGTGTTTCATACACTATCCAAAGTCATTAAAAAGTAAACGGATGGTCATTTGTTAATCAAATGATTGATTAAGTAATATTGCAGCTACAATTAAACTTAAATTTGTACTCAAAGTCAGTTAAATTAATATCAGGCACAACAATTGAATACAATTATATATGAAACATCTAACAGAAACCACAATTCACATCCGCACAACAATAATTGAGTGGGTATTTTACAAAGGCCCTACACTTTTTGTATCTATATACGGAAGATAAAAAATTATTAACTTCGTAACTTAATTATGAAGTTACAAGATTCTAATTTACACGCGTTTTACAACACAGCCTATTCCTGGCTTTTATTACATGGGTTAACTCTGGTAATATCAATAATAGTACTATTAATTGGGTTAAGAGTAATAAAATTTATCGGCACACGGTTACGTGGCCGCATGAGTAAAAGAAAAGTCCATTCCTCGTTACAACCATTTTTTCTCAGTCTTACTTTAACCGCTTTATACATATTCCTTATTATTGGCGTAGCCGCTATAAATGATATTAATGTTACCGCATTCAGCGCTGTGTTAGGCGGTTTTTCGGTAGCCGTTGGTTTGGCGCTATCGGGCACGTTCCAAAACTTTGCCGGTGGTGTGCTTATACTTTTATTAAAGCCTTTTGAACTTGACGATAATATTATAGCCCAGGGACAGGATGGTATAGTAGTATCCATACAAATATTTTATACCGTATTACGCACCCCCGATAATAAAACCATCATTATTCCCAATGGTAAATTATTTAACGAGGTAATAGTTAACGTTACTCGCGAAGGCAAAAGGCGGCTTGATTTTGAGGTGAAGCTTGGTTACAGTATAGATGTGGATCAGGTAAAACAAATAATGACCACGGCTATAGCGTCTGTACCCAATGTGTTGACTGACCTCGCGATACGGGTAGGCATAATAGCATTTGAGGTAGATTGTATACGTTTCACGGTAAATGTTTGGGTAAGCCCTGCCGACTTTTTAAATGTTAAAATAGCGCTGCAGGAAAAAATAATTAAAGACCTAAAAGCCGCAGGTGTTAAATTACTTGGGACCTAAATTTGCCGTAAAAGTTTAAATAATATAATGCAACGCGAACAACTTTCTGTATTTGATATGTTTAAGATAGGCATAGGCCCGTCAAGCTCACATACACTTGGCCCCTGGCGCGCTGCCCAGCAATTTGTGCAGGTATTAGAACAGCGCGAAGCATTGCCATTAGTAACAGAAATAAAAATATTGCTTTATGGCTCGTTGGCTAAAACCGGCAGGGGCCATGGTACAGACATAGCCATACTATTAGGTTTAAGCGGAGATGACCCGGTTACGTTTGCGGTTGATGAAGTAGTGCCTAAAATACATCAGATCAAAAAATCTCATAAATTAACATTAAGCGGCAAGCATGAAATTAGTTTTGATGCCGATACCGACTTACTGTTCCTGTTTAATGAAAGCCTGCCTTATCATCCTAATGCGGTAACCTTCCAGGCGTTTTTAAATAATGGCAAAGCCACATCAGAAACCTATTATTCAATAGGCGGCGGGTTTGTTGTGAAAGAGGGCGGGCAAAGCCGGGGTAAAGCCGAGGTTGATCTGCCTTTCCCTATTGATACCGCCGGAGACCTGCTACATTGGTGCATTAAAACTGGGCTCAAAATATCCGAAGTGGTATTGGAAAACGAGCAGGCATGGCGCAGTGAGCAGGAAACCCGCACCGGCGTACTAAATATTTTTAATGCGATGGCAGCGTGTATGTACCGCGGCAGTCATACCGGTGGAAAATTACCCGGGGGATTGAATGTAGAACGGCGGGCAGCAAATTTAAACAAAAGGCTCATTGGTAATAACACCTATACTAATTTTGATGAATGGATTACCGCCATAAGGCAAACCGGCAATAGCTTTCAAAATATATTAGATTGGGTAAGCTGTTTCGCGCTGGCTGTAAATGAAGAGAATGCCTCTTTTGGCAGGGTGGTTACCGCCCCAACCAATGGCGCCGCAGGAGTTATACCCGCGGTATTGCAATATTATCTGGTTTTTTGTGATGGATATAATGAGAAACGCATTATCCAGTTTTTACTAACTGCATCAGAGATAGGGTGTATCTTTAAAAAAGGTGCTACCATATCGGCAGCTATGGGTGGTTGCCAGGCAGAAATAGGTGTATCATCAGCCATGGCTGCAGCTGCACTTACCGAGTGTTTAGGCGGCTCACAGCGACAGGTAATGATGGCGGCAGAGATTGCTATGGAACATCACCTGGGCCTAACCTGCGACCCGATAGGGGGCCTGGTACAAGTGCCCTGTATAGAGCGTAATACCATGGGCGCCATTAAAGCTATTACAGCCTCGCAGTTAGCACTGCAAACCAATCCTGATAACGCCAAAGTAAGTTTAGATGCCGTAGTTAGAACCATGTGGCAAACCGCGCAGGATATGAATTCAAAATATAAAGAAACAGCAGATGGTGGCCTCGCTATCAATATCCCGCTAAGCTTGCCGGAGTGTTAAACCTTATTTGCGCTGTCTGTGTTCCTCATTACAAGTGTTCAGAAGATTATAATTCCCTCCCAGGGGAGGGGTGCGGCTGGCTGTGAATTGGCAGGGAGGGGTTATGCGCTAAACCCCTCCCTGCCCCTCCCAGGGGAGGGAATCGCACTTGGCCACATTTTAATTTCTTCCGAACAAGTAGATAGCTGTCTTCAAATTGTCTGTGAAGACAACGTGAAGACACAGACAATGGTGGTATTTACTTCTTAAACAACCGCGAATCAAACACAAAAGGATCTACGCTTTTTACTTTCACCTTTTTAAAATCGGGATGCCTTGGATTGATCAGATAATTAAGATCGCCAATAACTGTTGCCGAAGGCACTTGTAACATCAAATGTTTGCTATCTTTTATAAATCTATCACCGGCAAACTGCGTGGCTTTTACAAACGGGTTCCTGTTCCAGTTAGTGGGAAGGTCGGTTACATCAAGTTGTAGAATGCTGTTATCCGGCACCTCAATAACTGCCATGTAATAATTAGTAGGGATAATACCTAACGGAACGTGTACCGCTACCTCAACTACTGCCAATGCCCGCGATGCCGAAGTATATAAAACAGGGGTTCCTTTACTGTTCCACCGGCCGCCGGTTTTCTCTGCACCGTAGCCGGATAGGTCATTGATAAATGCCTGTCCGCTAAGCCGGTAAACGATCATGCAAAAATACCATGTTCTATACGGCCCAACTCATCATAAATATGGGTAATGCCGAAAGAGGTATCCAGCATATCTTTAGGTTTTATACCGCCCAGGGCAACACTGGTGGTATCCATCCAGGTGTAAAAGTTATCGGCTACGCCAAAAACCTCAACCCCCTTTTTGTAAAGCAATTCAATTTGTAATATCCTTTCTGAGTATAAAGGATCGAAGGATTTATTTTCCTTTTTATAGCGTTGTATAGTACGCTCTGAAAGATGCAAGTATGACGACCAGTCTTCAAAGCCAAAGTGAATTTGATTAGAAAGTCTTGTAAAATACGGAAATGGAACACCTTCCCTAACCATGTTGGTTAAATCAAAGGTATCATCACCGGGATGGGCATATTTTTTTGATTTGCTCATATCTTTGTCATTTGTCATTTGTCATCAAATTTACGACAGATGTCTAATATAAGCAAGTTTTATTAAAAATTAGTTTTAATTAACCTTATACTATCTCCATTTCAAATAATGTAGTAATATAGTGTTGAAGGATTTTTTGTACTTGTTTTATATCAATTTCTTTGCCCAGTTCTTTTTGCATAGAGGTTACAGCTTTATCATCAATACCACAGGGGATTATGTTTTTAAAATAACCAAGATCATTGTTTACGTTAAATGCCAGGCCATGCATAGTAACCCAGCGGCTGCAGCGTACACCCATCGCGCTTATTTTTCGGGCGCGCTCGTTATCGGCATCAAGCCAAACACCGGTGTAGCCCGGGTAACGGCTGGCTTTTATGCCATAATCTGCCAGGGTAAGTATTACAGCCTCTTCAAGGGTGCGTAAGTATAAATGTATATCAGTAAAAAAATTATCAAGGTCAAGAATAGGATAGCTTACTAATTGCCCGGGGCCATGATAGGTAATATCGCCGCCACGGTTAATATGATAATAAACAGCATCGTTTTCTTCCAGGCCCTTTTCGTCAAGCAACAAATGTTCGGGCTTGCCGCTATTGCCCAAAGTATAAACATGCGGATGCTCACAAAAAACAAGGTAATTAGGAGTTAATATATCGTCGGGCTGGTTATCCCCGGCAACAGCCAGTAGCCTGTTACGTATCTCCATTTTTAATTGGATAGTATCGGCAAATAGTGCTTCCTGTTTGGCCCAGGCTTCTTTATAATCAATTAATCCCCAATCTTGTACTGTTACTTTTTTATTCTTCATCATTACCCCTTTACGTAACCTATCATATAATCTTCATACTGCAAATATCCTACGGTATAATCAATATTAATGTCGCCCTTGTTTAAAATGGCATTTACCTGACCCTGCTCTGTGAAACTGAATGGTCTTATCAAAATATCATCCATAAATGATACTTCTTTTTGGCCATGGCATTTATATACTGCTTCTTTAACACACCAACAGGCATATAGTTGCTGTATTTTATGTTCATTATTAATAAAAGCGAGTTCCGCGGGGCGTAAAAACCTGGAGGCAATACGTTCTACCTTTTGTTTTATCTGCTCAATATCAATTCCTACCGGTTTTTTTTTACTGATCATTACCGCGGCATAATCAAACGAATGACTTAAAGAAATATGATAGGGCAGGGATACAAGATATGGTTTGCCATGCTCGTCAACCCGGGAGTCAATATACTCTTCGGTACGTAACATTTTGCGTAACAAAACACGCGTACCTAACCAATGCAGGTGTCGTTTGCCGTTGCTTATGTTTTCAACAAAGGTCTTTTCTTCATCGTTTAGCTGTAATTGTTTGTACAGATCCTCAGCCTGTTCTTCTATTTTCCAGAGCGCAAATTCTGTATCCTCATCAACCCGTTGCCTGTAAGCTATAGCCATAAAAGTAAAATTGCAAAAAGCATGGCAAACTTAGGGCAATTAATTCTATTTTTAGCCAAATAAACATTCCTGTCTATGATATTATCAGATAAGCGCATACTTGAAGAAATTGATAAGGGCCATATTATTATTGAGCCGTTTAACCGTGAATGTTTAGGAACAAACTCGTACGATGTGCATTTAAGTAAACACCTGGCTACTTATCGCGATAGGGTACTGGATGCCAGGCTGCACAATGAAATAGATAGTTTTGAAATACCCAAAGAAGGATTTGTTTTACAACCCGGTACGCTTTACCTGGGCGTAACGGTAGAATATACTGAAACGCATAAACACGTTCCATTTTTAGAAGGGAAATCAAGCACCGGGCGTTTAGGTATTGATATACATGCAACAGCAGGTAAAGGCGATGTTGGCTTTTGCAATACCTGGACTTTGGAGATATCATGCGCGCAACCGGTAAAAATTTACCCGGGCATGCCTATAGGCCAGCTAATATATTTTGCTGTTGAAGGCGATATAGAAACCCTATATAACACAAAGGGAGATGCCAAGTATAATAACCCGACAACGCGCCCTGTTGAAAGTATGATGTGGAAGAATAAATTTTAGCGTTATTTTGCTAACATAAATTTACCCCAAAAATCTGCTTCGTCTGTTAAATCTATAAGGCTGCCATTTTTATTAGCTTGAGCGGTAAATTCAGAGCGCCCGTCATCTTTACCTGAACTGGGTTTTACACTAATTGAATGTTTTGCACCTGCTGCTGCCGGTCTTTCTTTTCCTTGTACAGGATTTAATTTAATGTTGAATGCCCATTCTTTGGTTGCCAGGTCGCCTGCATGAAAAAGTGCTAATGGTATAGCTTCTTCATAAGTTAAGTAACCACTGGCCGCATCATAACCCATAGCAATTAAAATATTGTATGGGTTTACTACTAATAGCTCTTCTTCACTAATGTCTTTAAAGCCTTCTACGTGTATTTTACCAAATTTGGCCGACATTTCAGTATTTCCCTGTACCCTTGGCGGCGGCATATCCATATATCTTGATTGGTCACGGTCTGTCGGGCTTGAGGGAAATGTAACAACATATGAAGATTTCTTTTTGCCTTTTGTATCAATACTTAAGGTAATGCCTGCACCTAAAATACTGCTTTGTTGTGTAGCGTCTTTTGTTCTTACAACCAGATAAAGATTATCTTTATCATTGGTAAGTGTATAATCAATTTTTGTTTTGGCATCCGTATAAGCCATCTTATCGCCCCATTCTTTACCATTGCCATCAATAACTACACCGGCAGGTGCAGAATTTAAGGTCAGTGTTTGGGCATTGCATATACTGATTGTGAATAATTGCACCGCTGCAGCGCAAATAAGGTAAGAGCAAGTGGTTTTCATTGCTTAGTGATTAGGTTTAATAAATTGGTTTAATTTAAGCCAGGTGCTTATGTTAAGTAAATATACATTTTTAATAATTAAAAAAATGTATATTATTTTATCACATAAATTATGCGGCCTAAAGTGTTTTTGCCAAATTAAATTTACCCCAAAAATCAGCAGATTTAAATGCAGGGTTATTGGAAGCAGCATCATCGTTAGCAGCACCCCGGCCATGGCCGCCACTGCCACCGCCTGCACCACCCCGGCCTCCACCACCTGCACCACCCCGACCACCGCCACCACCGCGGCCGCCACGGCCACCTCCACCCATAGATGAGTTGTTTGCCTGGTCGTCACCATCCTTTTTTTCAGGTTTCTGAAATCCGTTTATTTTAATATTAAACATCCATTCATTCTTTTTCAATTCATCGGCATGAAAAAGTGTTAATGGGATAGCTTCTTCGTATACCAAAAATCCATGGTCATCATAATTAATGGCTATTTTAAAGCCATAAGTGTTTTCAAGAGTTATAAAATCATATTCAACATCTTTAAAACCATCAGCCTTTATTTTTTTTAACTTGGCTAAACCGGCTTCCAGCTTTTTTTCCTGTAGTGTGTTACCGGCAACAGAAGGTGGGACTATTCCTTCCTGTACAGGAAAAGTAACGCTATAGGTTGATTTCTTTTTACCTTTTGTATCAATACTTAAAGTAATACCTGAGGTTAAAATTTTTGATTGTTCTACCGGATCACTGGTTTTTAAAACCAGGTACAGGTTGTCTTTATCATTGGCAAGTGCATAATTAAGCCCTGTTTCGCTGTTATAATAGCTAAGGCTATCGCCCCATTCTTTTAAACTACCGTCAATAGTAACATTTTCAGGCGCGGGTTTTAAATTGAGGGTTGTAATTTGAGCATTACAAAGATTCGCATGTAATAATTGAATAGCAAAAATGAGGATAAGGAAAGCGCAATTTTTTTTCATTTGAGTGGGTTGTAGGTTATTGTATGTTAAACAGCTATTGTGAAGATTACCTTTAAAACAATATTTTGGTTTATTTATTATTGTTTTTGAGTAATTTTGTCATTATACATGTCAACAGAAACACAAGAACAAACTTTCACACTCGAAGAGGTACTGGCAGGATTTAAAGAGATGCATCGCCTTATTTTATGGAATGATGACCATAACACTTTTGACCACGTAATTCATTGCATGATAAAGTACCTTGATTATACCGATACCCAAGCCGAAAGAATAGCCTGGAAAGTACATAACGAGGGTAAATGCGCCGTATTGGAAGGATCATTCACCGAAGTAGAAGTATATCGAAAAATTTTACAACAAGAAGGCTTGACTGTTAGTGTGGATTAGCTTTTTAAAGGTTGGTTATTGAAGATTAAAGATTAGTTGGATAGTTCAACAAAAAAGGTTCCTGCAAATTTAATTTGCAGGAACCTTTTTTGTATTTATTTAATTGACAGGCCCAATCTCTAATCTTCAATAATCAATCTTCTTTATACAAAGTAATTCCACCCATGCGTGTCAGGCGCGTTGCCGTACCGTATAGCATCAAGGGTTTTTAATACTTTTTGAGAGAATTCTCTTTCTTTAGCGTCTATCAATGTATACTCTTCGCCATTATAATTTATTGAGCCAACCGGTGCTATAGTAGCCGCGGTTCCTGCGCCAAATGCATCAGTCAGTTTACCGGTTTTAGCACCCTCAATAATTTCTGCAACGGCAACCTTGCGTTCTTCAACCGGGAAACCCCAGTCGCGGGCCAATGTAATAACGGTATCACGGGTTACACCATCTAATATGGTATCCTGTGCTATTGGAGTTATCAGTTTGCCATCCAATACAAACATGGCGTTGGCGGCACCCATTTCTTCAACATATTTATGCTCTTTGGCATCGGTCCATATTAATTGATCAAAACCTTCCTCGGTAGCTTTACGAGCCGGCAGCATAGAACCACCGTAGTTGCCTGATGATTTTGCATAACCCATGCCACCTTCGGCAGAGCGGGTATAGTAGGTTTCTATTTTAACCCTTAACGGTTTTGTAAAGTATGGGCCAACCGGGCAAAGTAAAACCATGTATTTATAGGTTTGTGATGGTGTAACACCCAAAAACTGATCTGTAGCAAACATAAACGGCCTGATATATAAAGAATGACCGGGAGCGGTTGGTATCCAGTCGCGGTCAATATCTACAACAGCGGCAAGGCTTTGTAAAAACATATCTTCGGGCAAAGTAGGCATGCACAAGCGTTCGGCCGATTTATTAAAACGGATCGCGTTTTTATCCGGGCGAAATATAGATACTTTGCCATCAGCATGCTTATAGGCTTTTATTCCTTCAAAAAATGATTGGCCATAATGCAGTGATGAAATAGCCGGGCTGACCAAAATATTACCGTAAGGAAGAATTTCGAAATTTTTCCATTCGCCGTCTTCATAATCGGCCACAAGCATATGGTCGGTAAAGGTACGGCCGAAAACTAAGTTGCTAAAATCCGTTTCTGCTAAACGGGATTTGCTTGATTTGGTGATTTTGATGTCCAGCGTCTCTGTCATGGCTTTTTCTTATTTGTAATTCAGGAAGTGCAATTTACCTAATTTACAGCGTGTTTAGCAAAAAAACCACAGGAATTTACTTTTATTTGATGGTTGCAAAATATTATTCTGCTTAGATATCAGCCCGGATAATCAAACTTAATGATCTGTTTTGTTTACCAAATTAATATTTTGATAATACGAGTTGCCAACGGGCAACACCGCGCCATTTATTTGCAGTTGGTGCCGCTCTATCTTATCAATTTTGTTTTTAGCAGCAATAAATGAGCGATGAATGCGGATAAATTGGTCGGTTGGTAACAATGCTTCAGCCTCGGTTATGGTTAAGCGCGACAGGATAGTTTTATCCCTCAAAACAAAATTAACATAATTGCCCGTAGCCTCCAGGTAGTGAATATCAGCAAAGCTTACCCTTATTTGCTCATAGCCTGTTTTTAAAAAAAGGTAATCCTTTTTGTCGGTTGTGCTGCCTCGTAAAGTATAAATTTCGTTAGCCTTATTGCAGGCTTTAATAAAACGTGCCAGGGCAAAGGGCTTTAACAGGTAATCAATAGCATCCAGTTCAAAGCTTTCTACCGCGTGTTCAGAGTAAGCGGTAGTAAAAATTACCAGCGGCTTTTTGCTGAGGCAGGTTAACAGGTCGATACCACTGATATCAGGCATTTTAATATCCAGGAATAACAGGTCGATCGGTTCCTGCTGTAAAAACTCCATCGCCTTAAAAGCATCGGTAAACCCGGCCCTTAAATTTAAAAACGGCACCTTAGCAGCGTGCGATCGCACAACTTCTAAAGCTAAGGGTTCATCATCAATGGCTATGGCCGTAAGCATGGTTAAATGTATAATAATTATTAAAATTAACGCGTTTAGCAATTAAATTCGATATAAAAAATTACTTCCCCCGTGAAGTAAGCAAATGCAGCAATAAACCTATACCGTTCTGTACTGTACATGAACACGTTGATACACCCTGGTACGCCTTGGTACAGTTAAAATTGCAATGTATTGAAAATCAACCATGTAAATAATTGCCAAATAAGCTAAATATTATATAATGACATACGGTGCTCACAACACCAAATCAATCACCTCATCAACATTAGCCATTAATTGTGCTTTTTGCTGCGGCGGCAGGTCTTTAAGAATAATCTCAAGGGCCTCAATTATTTTTACGCCCGTAAATTCTGCCATAGCCTCCCTCATGTTATTTGCAGTTAGGTTGGTTCTGGTAGATAAGAGCATATCGGGTTTTGCTTTTAATGCCATAACGTTTCATTTTAAGGTGAATGCTTATTAATCTTTTTAACTTTCTCATCCAACATTAAGCAGTAACAATAAGACAATCAATATCATAGAAGGTTACAAATTTACTGTAAGATGTATAAAAAATTCTTTAGCGTTTTCGCGGATAACTAATTCATGCCGTTGCGGATATAACAGTTGCAGCCGCTGTTTTACATTTGCAAGCCCTATGCCACTTTTGTTTTTTTCGGGGTCGTTATCTAATTTTGGGTGAATGCTGTTATAAACATCAAAAAGCAGTTGTGTGCCACGGGTTTGCAAGGTGATTTTTATGTGCGATGGCTCGCGCAGGCTGATACCATGTTTAAAGGCATTCTCTACAAAAGGTATCAACAACATCGGGGCTATTTGCAGGCCGTTTATTGATTCCTCAATCTCTGTATTTATCACAATATCAGGCGATGTTTGTGTGCGCAGTTTTTGCAGGTCGATGTAATTATTCAGGTAATCAACCTCGCGCATTAATGATATATGTTCCTGTACATTTTCCTGCAACATAAAGCGCATCATATCGCCCAGCTTTTGAATGCCCTCGCCGGTACGGTCGGCTTTTTCCTGTATAGATGTGGCATATAAGGTATTGAGCGCATTAAATAAAAAGTGCGGGTTTATTTGTGATCGTAAAAAATCAAGATTGGCAGATGAGCGGCCCAGGGCGGTTTTCAGGCCCACCAATTCTGCACTTTTATTCTGCCTGTGCTGGTATAAAAACCAGGAAAGCGGAGAAATGATAAATAAACTCACCCCTATATTGATCAGGTTAACAATAACAGGTGCCTGCACCCTGTGAAAGATTACAAACATCAGTATAGCGACAGGGAAGATAGAAATGAATAATAGGACTAACACCCTTGCTAAAAATGTGCCCAATTCGCCTTTTTCGGCAATTATCTTTGGAATAAGAATATGTGATGCATACCAGTATAAACAGATAGCAAACAATATAACCTCAGACCAAATAGTTGTATACGACCAATGTATATAGTTCAATAGAAAGAAAAATACGCTTAGTATCCATATACCCAAGGCTACACCAGCATCCTTGGTCACTTGTGTAAGCCCCCCAAACCTGGCCTCGAAATTTTCTGTTAATATAATGAAGACATATTTTGCAAGCGTGTAAAAACCAAAAATGATCAATAACCAAAGTATATCAATTATCTGCTGTTTAAAAAGTAGGTTATATACATAGGCTTCTGACTTGTTATGAAATAAGTAAGATCTCAGCCATGTGCCGGTAGTGCCAAATACGGCAACTACTATTATATAAATACATAAAATAAGCCCTATAGTTAAGACAATATTTTGTTTATTGGCAATGCGCTTTACAATAATGAAAGTTAACGCAAGGTAAGCGCAATAGTAGGTTGTATACCTGCATAGTGTGGGGATGAAATAATATTTAATATACGAAAACGGTACGTTATATTTTTCAAACAGGTAACCATATGGTATGTCCCAGTGGTCCCAACCCAGGTGCGAGGCACCCAGCAAAGTAAATATGGCAAACACATAAATGGCAGTGGCTGCCCAGAACTCAATTTTTTCAAATGTTACGGGCTTTTTTAACAGATCTTTCATGTGTACCAGGTTTAATTATGCCGCAAGGTAACGCGCTGATATCAACCACTAAAATAAATGGGATAAAAGTGCGGGAAATTGGGATGAACGTGCACGTTAAACTCTTCTCTTAGTCCGTCGCTTTTTCGCGAACACTTGATACGCAGTGTATTAATCCTGCCATCCTCCAATTCTAAAAATCCTGATCCACGCTTGTAACAATCAATTTACCGAAAATATATACCTCTGCAATCGATTATTGCCTAATATTGAACAACGTATTTGAGGCGACGAGCCCTCGTGCTGTTATTGACCAATTATAGCTTAATAATAATACATTTCATGAAAGAGAATCGCAGAGATTTTATCAGACAAGCCGGCGTATCTGTGGCAGCGGTATCTATGGGCAGTATTGGCGTTGCTGTGGCCGCTACACCTGCCGTTGCTCCCCCCGGAAAAAATGTAAGCGGCGACGCCTTGCAGGAGCTGATGGCTAAGTCGACCATAAGGGTAGCCGTACAGGCACCTGCAGAAGCTACCGCCCAACAACTAAGCTTTTACAAACAGATGGGTGTAAAGCACATTATACTATGGCCCGATGATACCAAGGGGCCGGATTACTACACCGACCGCAAAAAGTATTTTGGCGACGCGGGATTAGAAGTATACGGCCTTAACAACAACTCGTTGCTTAATGATGAGAAGATAGTTTTAAATATGCCCGGTCGTGATGAAAGGATAGAGCTGTATAAGCAACATCTGCGCGCTTTGGGTAAGGCAGGCATTACTTATACTACTTATGCCCACATGGGTAATGGTGTATGGAGCTCGGCCAACGGCGTTGCACGCTCGGGCGCTGTTGCACGCAGCTATAACCCCGGTGGTGAAAGCTGGGGGCAGTGGGGTGATAAGAAATATACCGGCCCGCTATCGCACGGCAGGGAATATACCCAAAAGGAAATGTGGGCAAACTTTGAGCATTTTATTAAAGCGGTTGCCCCTGTAGCTAAAGAGAATAATGTAAGGATAGGCATATTGCCAGATGATCCGCCGGTGCCAAAACTGGCGGGTGTACCGCGCCTGTTTAGTAGTTTTGATGGCTATAAACACGCTATCGATCTGGCTAAAAGCCCTAACGTGGGCCTTTGCCTTAGCGTAGGTACCTGGGCCGAAGGCGGCAATAACCTGGGTAAGGATGCTGCAGGCATGATAGATTATTTTGGCAAACAGAATAAACTATTCAAAGTGCGGGTGAGCAATATTGATGGTTCGGCGGCATTTACCAAAACTTTTGTAGATAGTGGTAATATTGATATGTATAAAGTGATGAAAGCGCTAAAGAAAGTAAACTTTGATGGTGTACTAATTGCCGATAATATTCCTCAGATGATAACCCAGGTGGGCGGAAGAACCAATGAAGCTTACGACCCGAGCCTGGCCTGGACCATAGGCTATACCAAATGCCTGCGCGACAGAGTAGAAGAAGAAGCGGCTATTGCCTAAAGAATTAAATTAAAAGAGAAAAAATTAAAGATCATGAGCGATAACCGCAGAGACTTTATAAAGAAGAGTATCGCGCTGGCAGCAGTATCGGCAGCCGGACTGGGCACCGCATCAGCCGAGATAAGCGATGCCGAATTTAGGGACAGGATGGAAACCCTGCTGGCACAGCCGGGCAAAAAATCAACCATGCGCATAGTGATGCAGCCCAATGCCCGCGCCAATGTAAATACCATGACCTGGTACAAGCAAATGGGGCTGGAAGATGTTACGGTTTGGACCGATCCGCCAAATGACAATGCCGAATTTTACAAGGGTACCAGGCTGCATTTTGCCGAGCAAGGCATTAACGTATATGGCTTGGGTAACGGTGCAGTGCATAACCAGGACAAGATAGTATTGAACCTGCCCGGACGTGATGCCAAGGTAGAAGAATATAAAAAACACTTGCGCAACTTAGGCGCGGCCGGCATAACCTATACTACTTATGCCCACATGGGTAACGGTATATGGGACTCGCCAAGCGAAACCACACGCGGCGGTGCTTCTGCCCGGGCATTTGACCAGTTTGGCGTAAACAGCGGGCGGTGGAATAAAAATAAATATTACCCGCCGCTATCACACGGCAGGGAGTATAGCGAAGAAGAATTATGGGACAACTGGACCTACTTTATCAGGCAGGTGGCCCCGGTTGCCGAGGAAAATAATGTCCGGATAGGAGTGCATCCAGACGACCCACCAATACCGAAACTGGCCGGTGTTCCGCGTATTTTTAGTCATTTTGAGCGATACAAGAAAGCAATGGAAATTGCCAACAGCCCTAATGTTGGTCTATGTCTTTGTGTAGGTTCATGGATGGAAGGTGGCAATACCACAGGTAAATCGCCGGTAGAGATGATAGATTACTTTGGTGCGCAGAAAAAGATATTCAAGGTGCATTTCCGTAATATTGAGCGCCCTATACCGCATTTTGTGGAGACGTTTGTAGATAGCGGCTATACCAATATGTACACCATCATGAAGGCCCTTAAACGGGTTAATTTTGATGGCGTAGTGTTTCCGGATCATGTACCCGGCATGGCAGGCGGCAACGCCTGGCCGTTTAGTGTAGGCTACGTAAAAGCATTGCGCGACAGGGTAGAGGCCGAAGCGTTAGTATAAAGTTAGGATTAAAGTTATATTTAAAGAGGGCTGTTTAGAGACAGTCTCTTTTTGTTTGCATTTGCACATTAAAGCGGCCTAAACGATAAAAAGTTTAACCATATTTTTAACCTAAACATCAGAAAAAATGAAAATTTCAGGTTTTATTAATTTATTTATTGGGAGTCTTTTTATTGCTGCCTGTGCATCTGCACAAACTAAAAAAGCGCCTGCACAAGCCAAAAAAGCGTCTGCGCAAACCAAACAGAAAACAGCATTAGATTATGTGGATCCTAATATCGGGGGTATAGGTCAACTGTTGGTAGCAACAGATCCCAGTGTTCAACTACCTGGTGCCGGGTCGCTTAAAATATGCTCAAACCCCTGGCCCGAGATCTACGACAGGTACCTTACCGACAAAGTATTTAGCTTCTCGCTTAGAGATGAGGTAAGGTATGGTACAAAAACAATTCCCTCATGGATCATGGCAACTACCGGGAATATTGAAGTAACCCCGGCTAAAATGGCGTCTAACTATGATCATGATTTTGAAAAAGTAACGCCTTATTATTCTTCACTTTTGCTGGAAGATTATGATATAAATGTTGAGTATACGGTTGCCGAGCAGGCATCGTACTTTAAGTTCACCTTCCCTCAAAGTTCAGATTCGCACATTTTGTTGGGCAGTAATGCTCAATTTAAGGTGGTAGATGAAACTACCATTGAATGGCAGGAAGGGACCGGGAACCGCGGTTATTATTTTTATGCAAAATTCAGCAAGCCGTTCAAGTCATTCGGTTCATGGAGTGGTGATAAGGCGTTTGCCGGAACAAATACGCAAAGCGGTACCAACGTAGGCGCTTATGCAAACTATGTCACATCAAAAGGCGAACAAATAGAGGTAAAGGTTGGTGTATCCAATGAAAGCAGCGAGCAGGCAAAGCAAAACCTTGAAAAAGGTATCCCTGCATGGAACTTTGAAGCGGTAAAGAACAGCGCAAAAAGCAAATGGGCCGCATCGTTGGATCTGTTTAAAGTTGAAGGCGGTACAGAAGCTCAGCGTAAAATATTTTACACAGGCATATATTTTAACAATGGTGGCGAAAGCCTTGAGGGCCGGATGAAACTCAGGGATGATAAAATAGCTGAAAGATCACAAAGGTATGCATCCTTAGAAAAAAGTCAACTATATCCGGCTGTTATCGGGCAAGGTGGTATGTTTCAACATACCAGTTTGGTTAATGTAGCAGATCTGTATCTGCATGGTATCCGGAATTTTGATGTGGAAAGGGCCTACGCCAATATGAAGGAAGATTTTTTGGGATCGACCAAATTGCCGTGGCGGAAAGGGCCTGCTACACACCTGGATAGCTTTTATGTTAAAAACGGATTTTTCCCGTCATTGGCACCCGGCCAACAAGAGTGGATCAAGGAAGTGCACCCCTCTGAAAAACGACAATCTGTTACCGTTACGCTACAAGCCGCCTACGAGGCCTGGTGCATTGCACAGGTTGCAAAGGGCTTAGGCAAGACGGACGATTATGAGTATTTTATGAAACATGCTCATGATTATCAGAACGTGTTTAATAAAGAAACCGGTTTCATGTCGCCTAAAACAGAGGATGGTAAATGGGTAACCCCTTTTGATCCCAAATTAGGGGGCGGGCAAGGTGGAAGGGATTATTTTGCTGAAATGAACAGTTGGATATACACCTGGTATGTCAGCCATGATGTACAGGGCCTGATCAATTTAATGGGCGGCAGAACTAATTTTAACAATAAACTCGACGCTCTTTTTGTAGAACAATATAAAACATCAAAATATAAATTCCTTGACCTGTTCCCTGATATGACAGGTTTAATTGGAAATTATGCACACGGAAATGAATTCTCGCGGAATATACCTTACCTGTACAACTACTCGGGTGCTCCCTGGAAAACGCAAAAACGTGTACGCGAAATTATGGATGTATGGTATAGTGCAAATCCGTTGGGCATGTGCGGGGATGAAGACACCGGCCTGCTATCTCACTTTTACGTAAGCAGTGCAATGGGCATTTACTCTGACCCTATGATCCCAAGTTACCCGATATGGCTTATAGGAAGCCCGATATTTTCAAAATCGACCATTACTTTGGGTAATAAGAAAACCTTTGTGATTGAAGCGAAAAATGTATCGGCACAAAACAAATACGTTCAATCGGCCACTTTAAATGGCGAGCCGCTTAATAAACCATGGTTTGATCATGCAACCCTGGTTAAAGGCGGGGTGCTTGTACTGAATATGGGGCCAAGGCCTAACAAGCAATGGGGAAGTTCGCCGGATGCGGTACCACCGTCAATGTCTAAAGCAGAGTAACTCTTGTTTCACGCAAGTGTGAAACAGATGAAACAAGTGAAACAAGATTTTGAGTTAAAGTGTTGTTTATGAGGTGATAGTGAAAAAGTGGTGAAACAAAATGAAACAACTTATTCGTCAGGATTTTTACGAATGATTTTTTAATATTATGCTGATTATCAAATAATTGCCAATAGCTACTTTTAAAGTGGTGAAACAAGATTTTTGGAGTTGTTGAACCATGATGAAACAAAGTGGACAGCCTCTTTTTTGTTTCGTCTTTTGTCATCCTGAGCATAGCGAAGGATCTTATACACCAAATAGTATATACCTTACATATCGACATATCGCTCGTACAAGATTCTGCGCTATGCTCAGAATTACAAATGATTTTATACTTTTAGGATTGTTAAGCAAGACATGCCTCGAACTAAAAATAAATTTATGATAAAATCATTGCAGCTAATAATTATCGGTTTCTTGCTTACTACGGCGTTGAGTGGCTGTAAAGCATCGATAGATATCTTCCCGACAAAAAAGCCAACCAACCTGGGTATTACCATAGCCTGGCATAAAGGAACAGTCTTTACAGCCGATTACCCAACCGAAAAATTAAAAGGCTCCGGTATCAACCTTGCCAAAAGATTTACACCCACCAAAGCTGATATTGAAATATTTCAAAGTATTTTTATTCAACAAGTTGTCGGACACGGTAGATCGCATATCGGCCATTACAAAGACTATCCGTATAAAGCTTCAGGAAAGCACTTCATGCAATTCGCTGGTTTTATTAATGAGCGCGGCGAGAAAGTGCTTCATATAAACTTTCTCTATAACCAGGATAATGCAATTACCTATGAGGACGATTATAAAACGGTACTTGACGGTGGCGACCACTACTGGCAATTAGATGTCAATTTAACCACACAACAGGTAATTGATCTGCGGGTTAATGGAGTTGGTTAACACTGCCCGTTTAAATGCCCACACTTGAACGGGCGGGCACAATGTTTATTTGTTGCAAACATGGACACTTGAATAGTGTAATTAAGTGAGGCGAATGCTATAAATAACTCAGTAATTCATCAGGCGGGAGCACGGCAACTCCTACATCTTTAAAGTCTTTAAATTCCTGGTTACAATATAATCCGCGTGTACAGATCTCTCACTATGTTCTAGATGACAATAAGTGTAGTTGGCTACAACTACAATTAACCCAATATCGTTAGCAGTTCATTCAGCTCGGCCACTTTCTCTGATGATCCCAAGTGCTCGTACGAACTGATGAGGTTGCGTAGTACACGTTTGATGATGTCGGTGTTTGAGCAGGGCTCGTAAAATTGCTTATCGAAGCTCAGGTTCAATTGCTTTAAAAACATGTCCACATCGCGGCGGCCAAATATAAAGCCCTTGTTAAACGCGTTGATGTAAAACAGGATGCCGCTCTCAAATTCGCTTTCCTTGCTCTCATCTAAATAAGCCAAAATAAAATGCTGCGGCAGGTTTACCCCATGTACCGGTATATCCAGCTTCTGCGCTATGATGGAATAAATAATGGCTAAAAGTATCTGGTTACCCTTCTTGGTTTCGATAACCTGGCTCAAATAGCTGTTCTGCGGGTCCTGGTGATTGGATGTATTGCCGCTGAACCCATACATATGGTAAAATACATGATTGATAAGCTTTACCTGCTCTACAGGGCTGACCTCGTTCATCATTTGTATCCATATATCGCGCTTAATGGCCTCTATTTGGTTAATTATTTTCTGCTCGTCAAGGTCAGGGTATTGGTAGCGGTTAATTATCAGTATGCCTTGCAGTAAATCGAACGCGCCTCCCTGATACCAAAGCTTTAAATCGTTTTTTACAATGCCAAATTGTATCTCGTGCACCAAATTAGCAATGCGCTCTTGCTGTACAGCATCAAAAGCCTGCTCAAATGCCGATTCCAAATGCTCAATAGCCTCGCTGCCGTACGACAATAATTTAGCGTGCACAAGATTGTATATTTCTTGGTCAGGGTCGTCCAGCAGGCGTATCAAAGAATTAACTTCTGTTAGATTTATCATTTCTGTACCGCTAAATTACTAACGTTTATATAATTTTACAACCATGTTTAATTTAAGGTTCGCCAAAGACTATCTGTTATACCGCTTAAAGGCCAAAAACAGGCATGGTTTACATTCCCCTTTTGTATACCAATTAATTGATAAAGTAATTTACGATTTTCGTGCCAAAAAAGTATATACCGAAATAGAAAGCATACGCGAAGGCTTATTAAATGACGATAGAATTATCACCGTAACCGACTTAGGCGCAGGCTCGCACGTAAATAACGAACGCCAAAAACGCGTAGGTGATATTGCCAAAAACGCCCTTAAACCACCCAAGCTGGCGCAATTGCTTTACCGCCTGGTTGCCGATTTGCAACCAACCAATATAATTGAGTTAGGCACCTGTTTAGGCACTACGACATTGTACCTGCAAAAAGCCGCGCCAAATGTAAAAGTTTATACGTTAGAAGGCTGCCCCGAAACTGCCAGCATCGCCAAAGAAAGCTTTAAAAAAACCAACCTAAATAATATTGAACTGATAACGGGCAACTTTGATAATACCCTGCCGGGTGTAATTGCCGGGTTAAACCAGCTTGACTTTGTATTTGTTGATGGCAATCATCAAAAAGACGCTACCCTAAAATATTTTGAATGGTGCCTGCCCAAAGTGCACGAAAATACCCTGCTTATATTCGACGATATTTACTGGAGCGAAGGCATGAAAGAAGCCTGGGCCGAAATAAAAGCACATCCGCGGGTAACTGTAACCATTGATTTGTTTTGGATTGGATTGGTATTTTTTAGAAGCGGACAGGTTAAGGAGGATTTTTTAATACGAATTTAGTTATGTGCGGATATGCACATCAAAATGCTTGCCCTAAACCAACATAAAAGCCGCTTTCGCGCTGTTCGCCAACTGGTTTTTGGCCAACGCCATAGTCAAGCCTTACGCTAAGGCCCTTTTCAATATCAAAAAAGTAGCGTGCGCCGCCGCCATAGTTGGGCTTTAGCTGGGCGGCACTAAACATGGTATGAAATACTTCGCCGGTACCCACAAAACCAACCACCCCAAAACGCTGGTTGATACGGTATCGCAATTCGGTTTGGCCGGCTATGAAATTACGGTCGCGGTAACGGCCGTTATAATAGCCGCGCATCATTTCGTCACTGCCAAGTGCCGGCAATAAATAAAATGGCGACCTGCCGCCTGTCAGGCTTTGTTCCTGCACATCAACACCCAACACCAGTTGTTTATTCAGTGCGAAAAACTGCGCGTATTCTATATTTAAGAACCCGCCTGTGTAACTATTGTTACCAAAAATGCCCTGCATCGCATTGAAATAGGCGGTTACGGTCATTCCTTTAGTAGTGTAGGTATTGTTATTACGGGTATCGTAATTAAAACTTGGGCCAATGTATATAAAGGCACCGCCCGTACGGTTCTCAATTTGCGGGTCGGTATCAAATATGCCGCCCGGGTTATTGTTCTTGTATTTAAAATTTACATCCCCGCCAACAATGCCTATATAAAAGTCACTGCCCACACGCTTTTCGGCGCCAAAAGTTAGTTTATATCTTTTCTCGTCTATATGCTCACTATTGGCTTTAGCCGTGTTATTACCTATGCCATAAAAATCAAAAGGAAAATGGGTATAACCCGCGTAAGCTGTAAAATGATATTTGTTCTCAGATGTCCAATAATTGATATTCAAACTGGTTCGGGTTTGGCCCTTGGTAGTGGCGGTAGCATAACCAAAAATACTTGAAACGCGGGTATCCAAATGAACAGTATCTGTATAAAATGAAAATAAACCGGCGCCCCCGGCTTCAATACCAGTTTCGGGCGATGAGGTAAGAACGGGTATAATAATAAAGCTGCTCTGCTTACTGGTATCTTTATTAAAGTACATGTGCCGGATAAACCGGGGTATAATATTTTGCCCGAAAACCGGGCTAAAACTTGCTGTAATACTAATTATAATAAGGAACGCTAAAAGTTTTCTCATGAGTGATATAAGGGTACGAAGATAAATTTTAAGAAATAGTTTGCAGAAATATTTTTTTTTTGGCGTGGCGGCGGTTACTCACCCCGACATCGCTTTGCTCGTCGACCCTCTCTTCCGCAAGCGGGAAAGAGGGTTGCCCCACCCTAAAACCCTCTTTCCGCCGAAGGCGAAGAGAGGGTGGTCCAGCGAAGCGTAGACCGGGTGAGTAATCGCCAGCATGCTTAGTATAACAACATTTTCAAAATTAAAATTCTGTTTTCATCAAAATACCTACTTTTGCGGCTGATCTATTTATTATCAAAATGAGCACAACAAAAGGACCCGTATCCCAATTTATTGAAAAAAATTACCTGCATTTTAATGCTGCCGCGTTAATGGATGCCGCAAAAGGCTATGAAACCCATTTGCTGGAAGGCGGTAAAATGATGGTAACATTGGCCGGTGCCATGAGCACAGCCGAGCTGGGTATATCGCTTGCTGAAATGATACGGCAGGATAAAATAGCTATTATATCATGCACGGGTGCCAATTTGGAAGAAGATATTATGAACCTGGTGGCGCATTCGCATTATAAGCGTGTGCCAAACTATCGTGATTTGAGTCCGCAGGATGAGTGGGACCTTTTAGAGAACCATTATAATCGTGTAACTGATACCTGCATACCCGAAGAAGAAGCTTTCCGCAGGTTGCAAAAGCATATTCATAAAATATGGAAGGATGCTGATGATAGCGGCGAACGCTATTTTCCGCATGAGTATATGTATAAAATGCTGTTGAGCGGAGATTTGGAGCAGTATTATGAGATAGATCCTAAAAATTCATGGATGCTGGCCGCGGCCGAAAAGAACTTACCGATAGTTGTACCGGGTTGGGAAGACTCTACCATGGGCAACATCTTTGCATCATACGTTATAAAAAACCAGATCAAAGCTGTTACCATGAAAAGTGGTATTGAGTATATGGCCTGGCTGGCAGATTGGTATGTTAAAAATTCATCGGGCAAAGGCATCGGGTTCTTCCAGATAGGCGGTGGTATTGCCGGAGATTTCCCGATATGTGTTGTACCTATGCTTTACCAGGATATGGAAATGCCCGAAATTCCGTTCTGGAGTTATTTTTGCCAGATATCAGACTCTACAACTTCTTACGGTTCTTATTCGGGAGCGGTGCCTAACGAAAAGATAACCTGGGGAAAACTGGATATACATACGCCAAAGTTCATCGTCGAATCCGACGCTACCATTGTAGTTCCGCTTATATTTGCCTGGTTGTTAGGGCAATAAGCCCCCTCTAAACGGCGCAGCCCTCATGAACACCATAACTATAAATATATGTGAATAATCTCCCCCGGTAGGAGAGACTATTTGAAGTATTTTTTATTTATTTAGAAAGATTATAAATTAGTATTGGTGTCATTTATTTGTCAGCGATTATTTAATAAATTATACTTTTGTGGCTGAAAAAATCGATATAAGCTCCGTCTTTTATCAGTTTCAAATACTAATACAATAACTATTTAGCATCAATACAACTTTATGAGAAGCATCTCATTGATTTTTAAACAATTCTCAAGGTCGGTTTTACTACTTGTTTGCTTTGCTGTTTGGGGATTTTCTGCTAAGGCACAGGGCGACGCCGCAAAAGGCGAGGCCGTATTTAAATCTGCTGGCTGTACCGGATGTCATAAGATCGACGTACGTATGACCGGCCCGGCATTAGGCCCAATCATTGCATCAGAAACTGATGATAAATGGTTAGCCAGCTGGATACATAACAGCCAGGCTTTAATAGCAGCAAAGGACCCTAAAGCGGTTGAAATTTTCACGAAGTTTAATCAATCTGTAATGCCGGCTTTCCCAAGTCTGTCTGACGGTGACATTGCCGACATTGCAGCTTATGTACGTGCCGACTGGAAAACTATCCAGGACGCGAAAGCAAAAGCACCGGCAGCAGCTGTGGCTACAGAATCAGGCCCGAGCAACTTAATTGTTTTTGGCTTAATAGGCGTAATTATTCTTGCCTTCATTATCATACTGGTATTGAACAAGGTAATAGCTACGTTAGAGCGCTTGCTAAGCGGCAAAAGATTATTACCTGAAGAAGCTGAGGCTACCGATGAAACAGTTGTTGCTGCCGACAAGTACGCTACCTTAAAGAAAGTACTTAAGAATAAAAAACTGGTATTCTTTATCCTGTTTTGCGGTACAATTGCTATGGGCAGCTGGACATGGGTTGCTTTATGGAACACCAACGTTCACCAGGGTTACCAGCCGGTACAGCCTATTAAGTTTCCGCATGATCTGCATGCAGGTATTATGAAAATTGAGTGCCAGTATTGCCACTCGGGAGCTTTCAAATCAAAAAACGCATCTATACCATCATTAAATGTTTGTATGAACTGCCACAAGGTTGTTAAAACCGAGTCGCCGGAGATACATAAGATATATGACGCGTTGGGTTATGATCCAAACACCACAAAATACGATAGCACAAAAGCTAAACCTATTCAATGGATACGTATCCACAACCTGCCTGATTTGGCTTACTTTAATCACTCACAACACGTAAAAGTTGGCGGTATTAAATGTCAGCAATGCCATGGCCCGGTTGAGACCATGAAAGAGGTTTACCAATACTCGCCGCTTACCATGAAATGGTGTATACAATGCCACAAACGCACAAACATTAACATGAAAGGCAACGCTTACTACGAAAACATGTTACAGGTACACGATCTTATTAAAAAAGGCGTGAAAGTTACACCTGCGCAATTGGGTGGTATTGAGTGCGGTAAGTGCCATTATTAATTAAAAAAGAACTTAGCATTACAGTTTATATTAAGCTTAAATGGATAGCAATAAAAAATACTGGAAAGGTTTAGAAGAGTTAAACAACACACCGGAATTTGTTGAGAAAAACAAACACGAATTCGCGGAACCTATTCCTATTGAAGATGTATTAAGCGGAGATGGTTTATTAGGCAAAACGCCTCGCCGCGACTTTTTAAAAGCGGTGGGTTTTGGCGTAGGTGCTGTTACATTGGCTGCCTGTCAAAAGGTGCCTGTACATAAATCTATCCCTTACTTAATTAAGCCGGAAGAAATTACCCCGGGCGTAGCAAATTATTACTCTTCAACTTATGAGGGCCATGCTATTTTGGTTAAAACCCGCGAGGGCCGTCCAATCAAAATTGAAGGTAACCCTAATGATGTTTTAGCAAAAGGTGGTTTAAGCGCGCAGGCGCAGGCTTCTGTATTGGATCTGTATGACGTTAACCGCGTTAAGGCCCCGGTGCAAGGCACATCAGAATTAGAGTGGAGCGACCTTGATGACTACGTTAAATTAGAGCTTGCAAAACTTAAGGATTCAGGCAAAAAAATACGTATTGTATCATCATCTATCCATAGCCCGTCAACACTGGCTGTAATTGCTGATTTTATTACCGAGTTCCCTGCCGCTAAACATGTATCATACGACGCGGTATCTTACACAGGTATTATACAGGCCAACCAAAACAGCTTTGGTAAAGCCGTATTGCCTCATTACAATTTTGATAAAGCAGACGTTATTGTAAGCTTCGGTGCAGATTTTCTGGGTTCATGGATATCTCCGGTTGAATTTACCGCGCAATACGTTAAGAATAGAAATAACAAATCGCTGCAAAGCAAAAAAATGTCGCGCCATATCCAGTTTGAGACTGGTATGAGTTTGGCCGGTACCAATGCCGACGTTCGTATACCGCTTAAACCATCAGAAGAAGGTATAGCGTTAATTAATTTATACAACGCTATTACAGGCGCTACTTTACCGGGTTCAAAAAAATTAAGCGATAACGCAACTAATAATGCCATTACTATCGCTGCTAAAGAATTACAGGCAGCAAAAGGAAAAGCGCTGGTTGTAGCCGGATCAAACGATGTTGCCACACAAGTATTGGTTAACGCTATCAATGCTGCTTTAGGTAGCTACGGAACTACTATTGATCTGGATAATAACTCAAATCAATATAATGGCAACGATGCTGACCTGGTTGAATTTATTGGCGAGGCTAAACGTGGCGAAGTTGGCGCGGTATTGTTTCTGAACGCTAACCCTGTTTACGATTATTATAATACAAAAGAATTGACAGACGCGCTTAGCAAAGTGCCTTTGAAAGTATCTTTTGCTGACCATATTGACGAAACTGCTGCTATTTGTAATGTTGTTGCACCTAACCACCATTATTTAGAATCATGGGGTGATGACAATGCTATTGCAGGATACTACACTATATTACAGCCCACTATCAACCCGGTGTATAATACCCGTCAGGCCGAGGAAAGCTTATTAATATGGAGTAATAACCCGGTTAAGGTTTATTATACTTATGTAAGAAACAACTGGGATAAAGGCATATTGGCACAAGGCGGTTTATCCGGTCAAAAAGGCTGGGAAACTTTATTGCAAACAGGCTTTATCAGCGCTGCTGCAAAAAACGGTGGTTCTTATGCATTCAGTCGTGATTTGAATGCTGTTGCGCAAACTATCTTAACTCAAAGCACACAATTAGCTGCATCAGGCGATAAAAAATTAGAATTACACCTTTACCAAACCGTAGCAATGCGCGATGGTAAACGTGCCAACAATCCATGGTTACAGGAGTTGCCTGATCCGGTATCAAAAGTAACATGGGATAACTTTGCAGCCCTTTCATTAACCGATCTTAAAAAACTAAACCTGCAGGAAGGTGATGTTATTACGGTTGATGTAAATGGTTCATCAATTGCTTTACCGGTATTATTACAACCCGGCCAGGCAGAAGGTACCCTATCGGTTGCTGTTGGTTATGGCCGTACTAAAGGTGGTGCTGTAATAGAATCTGGCGTGGGTAAAAACGCTTTCCCGCTGCATAGCTTCCGTAACGGTACTTTGCAAACAACCGGTGTTGCAGCTATATCTGCAACCGGCGATAGCATTGTATTAGCACAAACCCAAACACACCACTCATACGAAGGCCGCAGCGTTATCCGCGAAGCAAGCTTTACAGAGTACAAGAAAAATCCTTACAAAAACAGCGGTAAGGATGGCGCACATAAAGATTACAAGAGCTTGTGGGAAGATTATAGCGATACAGAGTATAAAACAACTGCCTATAATTGGGTAATGGCGATAGACCTTAACGCTTGTACCGGTTGCGGTGCTTGTGTGGTAGCTTGTAATGCCGAAAATAATGTTCCGGTTGTTGGTCGTGACGAGGTTCGCCGCCGCCGTGAAATGCACTGGATACGCATTGACCGTTACTACAGCTTTAACGAAAAAGGTGAAAGCATTACCGAAGAGCACGAGATAGATAAACTAACTAACTTAAACAATGTATCGGTTGTTCACCAGCCAATGCTTTGCCAGCACTGTGACCATGCGCCTTGCGAAACTGTTTGCCCGGTATTAGCTACCGTTCACTCATCAGAAGGTTTGAACCACATGGCTTACAATCGTTGCGTAGGTACACGTTATTGCGCTAACAACTGTCCATATAAAGTTCGTCGTTTTAACTGGTTTAATTACTGGAACGATTCTCGTTTTGATAACTACCTGAGCAACGAGCATACACAATTAGTATTAAACCCTGATGTAACTACACGTTTCCGTGGGGTGATGGAAAAATGCTCCATGTGTGTACAACGTATACAGGCCGGCAAATTAAAAGCTAAAATTGAAAAACGCCCTGTTAAAGATGGCGATATCAAAGTGGCTTGCCAGCAAACATGCCCTGCAAATGCAATTGTTTTTGGTAATGGAAATGATCCGGACTCAGAAGTATCAAAAGCATTAAGGAGCGAAAGAACTTATTACGTTCTGGAAGAATTAAACGTACAGCCGGGTATTGGTTACCAGGTTAAGGTTAGAAACACAACTGAATTAGAAGCTTAATATATACAATAGCTATACAATATGGCATCTCATAAAGAATCAATTATAAGGGAACCGCTGGTTACAGGCAAGGATATAACCTATGCCAAAGTTACAGATGATGTTTTGTTCCCTGTTGAAAATAAGCCCAACAAAGCCTGGTGGATAGGCTTTACGGTTGCATCATTAGGCGCTTGCCTTTGGGTGTTTGCTGTAAGCTGGACATTTTGGTACGGTATAGGCTCGTGGGGATTAAACAAAACAGTAGGATGGGCCTGGGATATCACCGGTTTCGTGTGGTGGGTAGGTATTGGTCACGCCGGTACATTGATCTCGGCAGTATTATTACTGTTCCGTCAAAAATGGCGTAACTCTATTAACCGCTCGGCAGAAGCGATGACCATCTTCGCGGTAATTTGCGCTGCTACTTACGTAGTATCGCACATGGGCCGCCCATGGATGGCACTATATTGCTTACCATTGCCTAACCAATACGGCTCGTTATGGGTTAACTTTAACTCGCCGCTGATTTGGGACGTATTCGCGATCTCAACTTATTTCTCGGTATCATTAGTATTCTGGTACACAGGTTTATTGCCTGATATAGCTACCATACGTGACCGCGGAACAGGCTGGTACCGCAGAATATATTCTGTATTATCTTTCGGATGGACGGGCTCAGTAAAAACCTGGCAGCGTTTTGAAACCGTATCATTAATATTAGCAGGTATATCTACACCGCTGGTACTATCGGTTCACACCATTGTATCAATGGACTTTGCAACATCATTAGAGCCGGGATGGCATACTACCATTTTCCCTCCATATTTCGTTGCAGGAGCTATCTTCTCTGGTTTTGCCATGGTGCAAACCTTATTATTAGTTACCCGTAAAGTATTAGGATTAGAGAACTATATTACCATGTTCCATATTGAATCAATGAACAAGATCATACTTGTAACAGGTTCGGTAGTAGGTGTGGCTTATATTACAGAATTCTTTATCGCTTATTACTCTGGTGGCGAGTATGAACAATATACCTTCCTTAACAGGTTTATTGGCCCGTACTGGTGGGCAGCTTGTATGATGTATGGCTGTAACGTATTAATGACCCAGGTAATGTGGTTTAAAAAGGTACGTACCAATATCGCAATGTCATGGGTACTATCCATCATTGTAAACATAGGTATGTGGTTCGAGCGTTTTGTTATCATCGTAACCTCATTACACCGCGATTATATACCATCAAGTTGGGCCATGTTTTACCCAACCTGGATTGATGTATCAGTATTCATCGGATCGATAGGTGTATTTTTTACCTTATTCCTGTTATTTATCCGTGTATTGCCTGCTATAGCAATGGCCGAGGTGAAACTGTTATTGAAAGAACAAAGCGAGCACGGTAAACGCAAACAAATTGAAGAAGGACACCTTGATCCGTCGCAGGTAGAATTCTACAAAGAAAATTTAATAAAATTTGATAGTGTTGATGTATCAGAATACGAAAACGCATAAACTATGAGCAGCACGAAATTTATTTTAGGCCTTTTTGATGATCCCGATGAAATGATGCACGGGATCGACAAACTACAAAAAAACAGCATCCCTATTTATGATGTGTATACCCCAATGCCAATACACGGTATTGAGGCAAAATTAGGGATAAAAGATTCACGCTTAGGTTATGCAGCTTTTATGTTTGGCTGTGTAGGCGGTACAACCATATTAAGCCTGGTTTATTACTTCCTGGCGCATGACTGGCCTATGAATATTGGTGGTAAGCCACACTTTGCCGTTCCGGATTTTATCCCGGTTACATTTGAGTGGTCTGTATTATTTGCCGCTTTTGGTATGACCTTTACCTTCTTTTATGCTACACACCTTTTCCCGGGCCGCGCGCCAAGGGTTATGGACCTGAGAGCAACTAATGACAGGTTTGTTATAGCCATTGATGCAAAAGGTAATACTCCTCATGAGGACATCACTAATTTACTAAAAGAAGCGGGAGCAGTTGAAGTTAAGCATAACGACAGAAAATATGTTAGCTATGAATAAATTTAGAATATTGGGTTTAGCGGTTATCACTATTACTGCATCGATTGTAGTTACATCATGCGATAGTAAGAGAAGTACCGGTTGGGAATATGCCCCCAATATGTATGAACACATTGCTTATGATCCGGATCAGAAGAATCCGAATTTTAAGGATGGTAAAACAGCACAGTTACCACCGGCAGGCACTACGCCAATTGGTTTTACAAGATTTGATTATCCTAACACTACCGAGGGTTATGCAGCGGCAAGCTTAGAGGTTAAAAACTTGTTACAGCCAACTGCCAAAAACATGGAAGATGGTAAGGCATTGTTTATAACCTTTTGCTCACCATGCCATGGAGTAACCGGGCAGGGTGATGGTATAGTGACAACGCATGGCTTTCCGCCACCGCCGTCATACTCAAAGGGCCAATCATCACGTGGGGGTGCTATGAAAGATCTAACTGATGGTAAAATATATCATACTATTACTTATGGTTTGAACGCTATGGGCTCATATGCTTCGCAATTGTCACCTGAAGAGCGTTGGAAAGTAGTACTGTATGTTCACCATTTACAAACTTTATAAGAATTGAATTTAATGGAAACTCATAATAGTTTTAACGAACAATTTGAATTTAACGGTAAGGCAAAAACATGGAGCCTGATAGCTGTAGTTGTAGGCATTATTGCCATAGCGTTCGGATTCCTTACTAATCATGGTGAACGCACATTTGCAAACTTGTTGCTAATGGGTTATTACTTTACCTGTGTTTGTATTGCCGGCATATTCTTTTGTGCATTACAATATGCTGCACAGGCCGGTTGGTCTGCTTCATTATTACGTGTACCGCAGGCATTTGTAAAAGTATTACCTTATGCCGCAGTTATATTACTGTTAATTATTGGCGCAGGCTTATACTTTACGCACCCGGTAATTACCGAAGAGGCTCATCAACATGTAACCGCCCCTTACTTATATAAAGAATGGGCATTAAAAGGTATTACAATAAAGGGCAGCGAAACTTATGATGCTGTAATTGCAGGTAAATCAGACTACTTAAATATTCCTTTCTTCTTTATCCGTTTAGCGTTTTATCTGCTTGCTTATAGCATATTAGGCTTGTTGCTGGTAAAATACTCAAACAATGAGGATGAATTGGGCGGTATGTTCAATTACAAAAAGAGCTTTAATGTAGCTTGTGCATTCCTGGTAGTATTTGGTTTTACTGTACCGTTATTCGCGTTTGATACGATCATGTCTTTAGACGCGCATTGGTTCTCTACCATGTTTGGCTGGTATAACTTTGCAGCTATGTGGGTAAGTGGTTTAGCAGTAATTACGCTGGTTATTATTTACCTGAGGAAACAAGGGTATTTTACCTGGATCACTGTAGATCATTTGCATAATCTGGGCCAGCTGATGTTTGGTTTCTCTATATTCTGGACCTATTTGTGGTTTGCACAGTTCCTGTTGATCTATTACGCCAATATACCTGAAGAAGCCGCTTATTTTTATAAGAGATGGGAACCTGAGTTTCAACCATGGTTCTGGTTAAATATAGTAGTGAATTTTTTAGCACCGTTCTTAGTATTAATGGCCCGCGATTCAAAACGTGCCGTAGGTGTGCTAAAAGCAGCCTGTATTATTTTAATACTGGGTCACTGGCTTGATTACTACATGATGATAATGCCTGCTACTGTAGGTGCAGAGGGCCGTGGTTTAGGTGTAGAAGAGATTGGAATTTTTATTGGATTTGCCGGATTATTTACCTTCTTGCTTTTCAACGCGTTAAGCAAGTTCAAATCGCTTGTGCCTAAAAATCATCCTTTCCTGCAGGAGAGCTTACATCATCACATATAATAATTGTTAAATTTGCAACAAAATAAAGAATACCAAACAACCAATACAATGGCATTCAAACAACTAATAAACGGCGGAGCCCTCTTGAACACCTCTGAGAGCAAACCACTCGTGAAAAATTCTAAGAAGTTATTTGCGCTTTTAGCGATGTTTATGCTTTTGGGCACAAACGTGTTAATGGCACAAACCGAAACTGCTTCTGCTACTACCGCCGATAAACCCGGTGTTGACTGGTTAAGTGTAGGTTATTATGTACTGCTTTTCTTTTTACTGGCAATATCAATAGCTGTTGTAGGTAAAATATTAAAGGTTTATGACCTTAGCCAGCAGATACAAGGCAAAAAAGGTATCCATTGGAACAATGTAATGGGTATAATTTGTATCATATTCCTGATAGCAGGAATGATTGGTGCTTATTGGGAATTTACCGTACAGGGTAGCATGTCATTACCCGAAGCTGCTTCAAAACACGGTATAAAAATAGATAGCATGTTTTTAACAACCACTATCATCACCATGATAGTATTTGTTATTACCCAGATATTGTTATTTACGTTTCTGTTTAGGTACAGGCATTCTGCAAAACGCAGGGCTTACTTTTTACCTCACAATAACACCATCGAAAAAATTTGGACAATTGTTCCGGCTGTTGTGTTAACGGTGTTGGTTATCTTCGGTTTCTTTACCTGGCAGGAAGTTGAAAACAGCTCTGACCTAAAGGGTGGGCCAGCCTCAATAAACATTGATATTACCGGCCACCAGTTTGCATGGGAAATACGTTACCCGGGTACTGATGGTATATTAGGAAAGAAAAATTTCAGGCTTATTGTTGGCAGCAACAAATTAGGTATTGATTATAAAGATAAACACAGCTTTGATGATTTACAGGCAGATACTTTAGTATTGCCGGTAAATAAAACAGTACGCTTAAACATATTTTCTCAGGACGTGATACATAGCGTTTATTTGCCGCACTTCAGGGTACAGCAAAACGCGGTGCCGGGCTTACCAACCTACTTCAAATTTATACCTACCATTACTACAGCAGAAATGCGCAGAAAGGTAGACGACCCTAAATTTGAATACCTGCTTTATTGCAACAAAATATGCGGTGGAAGCCATTACAACATGCAAAAAGTAGTGCGTGTGGTTACCGAAGGCGAATACCGCCAATGGATAGCCAAGCAAAAGCCTTATTTAACTTATCCGTTAATGAAGGAACTAAAGCTCGCGCAAGCAGGTCAGAATAAAAACATTTCACAAAATAGGTTAGCGTTAAACAATTAATTAGCGATTATGTCAACATTATCAGTTCACGATCACGGAGTAGTACACCACGAAGAGGGTCACGAGCATCACCACGATACTTTCCTTACTAAATACGTTTTTAGCCAGGATCACAAGATGATTGCCAAGCAATTCCTGATAACAGGTATTACTATGGCCGTTATTGCCATGCTATTGTCTATCTTATTCAGGATACAATTAGCATATCCTGATAAAGCATTTCCATTATTAGAAACATTATTGGGCCGTTTCGCTCCTGAGGGACGTTTGGACCCCGAGTTTTACCTGTCGTTAGTTACCATACATGGTACTATCATGGTGTTCTTTGTATTAACTGCCGGCTTAAGCGGTACTTTCAGTAACTTATTAATACCGTTACAGGTAGGCGCACGTGATATGGCTTCGCCATTCATTAATATGTTGTCTTACTGGTTTTTCTTAACTGCATGCGTTATCATGCTGTCATCATTCTTTATACAAAAGGGCCCGGCAGGACCGGGATGGACCATTTATCCGCCGCTATCTGCCTTGCCTACTGCTATGAAGGGTTCGGGCATGGGTATGACGTTGTGGTTAATTAGTATGGTATGCTTTGTGGCATCATCCCTAATGGGTGGTATAAACTATGTAAGTACCGTATTAAACATGCGTACAAAAGGTATGGACCTTTGGAAAATGCCTTTAACTATATGGGCGTTTTTCTTAACAGCTATTCTTGGTGTATTATCATTCCCTGTATTAGTTGCAGGTGTAGTATTGTTAATATTCGACCGTAGCTTTGGCACAAGCTTTTATTTATCAGACATTGTTGTTAATGGACAGGTAATGCCTTTTGAAGGCGGTAGCCCAATATTGTTTCAGCACTTATTCTGGTTCCTGGGCCACCCGGAAGTATATATCGTAATTATGCCGGCAATGGGTATCTCGTCCGAGATTATGTCTGTAAATTCACGTAAACCTATTTTTGGTTACCACGCGATGGTTTATTCATTAATTGGTATAACTGTACTATCTTTCATCGTATGGGGTCACCATATGTTCATCACCGGTATGAATCCGTTTTTGGGTGGTGTGTTCATGATCACTACATTAATCATCGCGGTACCATCAGCAGTAAAAACCTTTAACTGGCTGGCTACCCTTTGGCGCGGAAATATCAGGTTCACACCTGCTATGTTATTCGCTATTGGCATGGTGTCTTTCTTTATATCAGGTGGTTTAACCGGTATATTTTTAGGTAACGCCGCTTTAGATATTAACCTGCACGATACTTACTTTGTTGTTGCCCACTTCCACCTGGTAATGGGGTCGGCAGCTATTTTCGGGATGCTTGCCGGTGTATATCACTGGTTCCCTAAAATGTTTGGTAAAATGATGGACGAGAAATTAGGCTACCTGCACTTTTGGTTAACCTTTATAGGTGCTTACCTTGTATTCTTCCCAATGCACTTTATGGGCCTTGATGGCGTGCCACGCCGTTACTATGCCTTTACCGAGTTTGCTTCAATGCAGCGCTGGTTATCAGTAAATATGTTTATTACATGGGCGGCAATTATGTCGGCCTGTGCGCAGGTTGCATTCTTATACAACTTTATACATTCTATTTTCTGGGGTAAAAAAGCTATTCAAAACCCATGGCAGGCAAATACATTGGAATGGACAACACCTGTTGAGCATATACATGGCAACTGGCCGGGCGAAATACCAACTGTTTACCGTTGGCCGTATGATTATAGCAAACCAGGAGCAGAAGAAGACTTTATACTACAAACAACTCCTTTTTCACAAACAATGAGCTCAAACCTGCCGCATGATTTTGAAGATAACCCTGCAGGAATGGATGAGCTTAACAAGTGGACAAGTACACAAAAAGCTAACGAAGAAGTAAAATAATATAACACTTTACCGATCTGATCTTTTAGGGTATCTGTACCTTTTTTAAGTCCTAAGTTTTAAGTCATAAGTCTTTAGTCAATAAGTTTTGACTTACTTCAGACTCAAGACTGCAGACTTTGGACTTAAGGCTACAGCTACCCTAATTTGTTAGAAATATTTAGATGAACAGAGCCGCATCAAAAATCAGATTTCAAAAAATTAACTTTTTAAGTGTTGTTCTGCTTTTTGTATTAATATTAGCAGGCGGGGTAGTACGCAGTACCGGCTCTGGCATGGGTTGCCCAGACTGGCCCAAATGCTTCGGCGGATATATACCACCTGTTACCGCATCAGATCTTCCGGCTAATTATAAAGAGAAATATGTTGCCGGCCGTTTGGCTAAGAACCAACGCTTTGCCAAAACGCTTGATGTATTTGGTTACAGTGATTTGGCCCGCCGCTTGCGCGAAGATAAATCCATACTAATTCCTGAAGAATTTAACGTAGCTAAAACCTGGACGGAATATATTAATCGTTTAATTGGCGCTGTATCAGGCATATTTTTATTATTGGCCACTATCTATTCATTCAGCTATAGCGATACCAATAAGCTAATACCTTTTTTATCTGTTTTTAATTTAGTGCTGATAGGTTTCCAGGCATGGCTGGGCTCTATTGTAGTATCAACCAATTTAGTGGCCTGGATAATAACCGTGCACTTATTGCTGGCATTAGCCATATTAGCTATAAGCATTACTACCTACCATTTAGCAAGAGTTTACGGCCGGCCGAAATTGCAGGTAAACCCAATAACGCATATTGTTACTTTGTTTGCCTTGATAATAAGCATATTGCAAATAACTTTTGGTGCCCAGGTACGAGAGAGAATTGACGCGGTATCAACAAGGCTGCAGAACGGCTACCGGTCTGACTGGATCAAGGATGCCGGCGATATCTTTGCGCAGCATAGAGACGTAGCTGTATTAGTGCTGTTTATTAACGTAGTATTATACGCGTTGATACGTCGTACCTTTAACAGGCATTCGTTACAGCAGCAAATAATGAGTTTTACCTTTTTAATGATTGCCTTACAAATTGTAACGGGTATAATGTTGTCTTATTTTGCATTGCCTCCGGTTGCGCAGGCTGCACACATTTTATTGGCAAGCTTGGTATTTGGCGCCCAGTTTTATTTGATGTTGAATTTATATCAATCAGTTAATTTACAAGGGGGGCGCAAATGAAGTGGAGTGATTTTTCAAAACTGATAAAATTAAGGTTAACCTTTTTAGTGGTATTTTCTGCTTCCATATCATTCCTTATCGGCAGTAAAGAAAACGGTATAATTATTTGGGCCGATTGGGTAAAACTCATCATCGGCGGCTTTTTGGTAACATCAGCAGCTAACTGTTTTAATGAGATTATTGAGAAGGACCTTGATAAGTTAATGAAACGCACCATGGATCGCCCAATACCCGCGGGCCGTATGAACACCGGACAAGCCCTGGTGTTAGGTTTAGGCATGGCTATGGCCGGTACTTATTTACTGGGCGGGCTTAATATTTTAACCGGGTTGCTATCCGTATTCTCTATTATATTATACGCCTTTGCTTATACGCCGTTAAAACAAAAATCGCCAATTGCGGTGTTTGTGGGCGCTATCCCGGGCGCGTTGCCACCGCTTATTGGTTACGTTGCCGCACATGGTAAAATAGATAGTATAGCTTTAATATTGTTTGGGATACAGTTTGTATGGCAGTTCCCGCATTTTTGGGCAATTGCCTGGGTGTTGGATGATGATTATAAGCTGGCAGGCTTTAGGCTACTGCCAACTCAAAAAAGAGACCGTGCCAGCGCTGTAATTACTTTTATATTTACACTGATATTGTTACCGGTAAGTTTACTACCAACCATTTACGGCTATGGCGGTTATTATGTGGGCGCTGTATCTTTAGTGTGCAGCCTTATATTTTTATACCAGGCAGCAATGTTATTACGTACGCTGCAAATAGAATCGGCACGTAAGTTAATGTTCGGTTCGTTTTTTTATTTGCCGGTAGTGCAATTAATGTTTTTATTTGATTTTATAGGAAAGTGAGATGATGGCTCAAATACAACAAGAAGATAGGATAAACTTAAATGCCAAAAAATTTGTAATGTGGATTTTTATATTCACATCATTTATGCTTTTTGCGGCTCTTACCAGCGGGTTTATAGTTTATAGCGGAGGGAGCGGCCATGGGCTTAGTGTGATATTGCCAAGTTCATTCAGGTATAGCACCATAGTATTGATAGCAAGCAGTGTTACCTTATTTTTTGCATCAAGGGCCGCAAAGCGATTAGAATTTGAAAAACAACAAATGCTATTGTGGATAACCATAGGCCTGGGTGTAGGCTTTTTATTATTACAGGTATATGGCTGGTATATATTGGCCTACAAAATGCAAATATACCTGGTAGATCCAAATGCAACACGGTCATTTGTTTATGTAATGACATTTACACATTTACTGCATGTTATTGGCGGCCTTATATGGTTAATAAGCGCGCTAAAAGGCAGTATTAAACGTATACCACAGGTTAAAAATTTATATAGAATGGAAATGACATCTATTTTTTGGCATTTTCTAGATATTATATGGATTTATCTGTATGTTTTTTTACTTTTGAACCAATAATTTAATAACGCTATACTAATTACAAATGAGCGCAACAGTATCACAAATTGATGAAATAAAAACAACACCATGGTCGGGAGGAAGATCTCCGTTTAATGTTGAGTATGGTAAAATGATGATGTGGTTTTTCCTCCTTTCGGATGCATTTACCTTTTCTTCATTATTGATCTCTTACGGAGCCTTACGCTTTAGCGCAAGTACCTGGCCGGGCGCTGATAAAATATTTCAGTCAATCCCCGGGTTAGTTGAGCATGGCGCTCCATTAGTGTTTGTAGGATTAATGACCTTTATCCTTATCATGAGCTCTGTTACTATGGTATTGGCTGTTGAGGCCGGCCACCGTAACTCAAAGAAGGAAGTTATCATGTGGATGATATTTACTATTATTGGTGGGTTTATGTTTTTGGGTTGCCAGGCATTAGAGTGGAACCACTTACACAGCGAAGGTTTTTGGTGGTCAAGCATACCAACTAATACAGAAACTTTAAAAGAGTTTTTTACCGGTGGTACATTAGCAGCACAACAAACATCTGCACACCAGTTTGCTAATTTATTCTTTACTATAACAGGTTTTCACGGTTTCCACGTATTTAGCGGGGTTATCATTAACATCATTATCACCATTAATGTATTGGTTGGCACGTACGAAAAACGCGGCAGCTATTTAATGATAGAAAAAGTTGGCCTTTACTGGCACTTTGTAGACCTTGTATGGGTATTTGTATTTACTTTCTTTTATTTAGTTTAAAACAACATCTTAACATATTATATATGTCATCAGAACCTACAGAAGTTCATCACGAAGAACATGGTGAACACGATACAATGACCCGCAAAAAAATATGGAACGTATTTTTTGTGTTGCTGGGCATTACTACAATTGAATTTATAATTGCATTATATATGGTGCCTAAGGGTATCATTCCCGGCAATGTTGCAAACCCGGTATATATTGTTTTAACGTTGTTAAAAGCATTTTATATTGTTGCTTATTTTATGCACCTAAAGTTTGAAAGAGTAGGCCTGGTTTACGCCATATTGGTGCCTATTCTTTTCATCATCGGTTTGATCCTGGTATTGACGAACGAAAGTCACCACTGGATTGATCTGAGGTTGTAATGGGTAATTTAAGCACAGTAAAAAAAATTATAATCCTGGTAATGATATTAGCATTACCGGGATTTTTATATTATTTGCTAACCGCCGAAGGTAAGAACCGCTATAAGCCGCTTCCGTTTTTCGGGCCAAAGCAGCTGGCCAAAACCAGTCATAAATTTCATGGTAAGGTTATTCCTGATACAATATATCATCAATTACCTGATTTTAAATTATATGACCAAAACGGCAATATAGTAACCGCTAAAAGTTTTGACGATAAAATATTTGTAGCCAGCTTTTTTTATACACACTGTCCGTCGGTTTGTAATACCATAAATAAAAATGTTAACGCGTTACTATCAGATTATGCCAAGAACAACATGGTTTGTTTTGCCTCTATTACGGTCGATCCGCAAAGGGACTCGGTAGCGGTGTTAAAAAAATATTCGGCACAATATAACCCGCCGGGTATAAAGTGGTTGTTTTTAACCGGCGATACCTCAGTAATATATCCGTTGGCCCGTAAAGGTTTTTTGGTTAATGCTATAAAGGCCGGTAACGATGATTTTATATATAGTGATAAGTTGATATTAATTGATAAAGAAAAACGCATCAGGGGCTATTATTCAGGCACATCAAACAATGACCTTACCAAGCTTAATGATGAAATTAAAGTACTGATAGCCGAAGAGCTGCGCAAGAACGATAAACCGCTTTATTGAGTGGTGAGACAAATGTTAAGCAAATAATAAAAAATCATATTAATCCGCTAATCATACGAATCAGCGGTTCAGACAAAAAATTATGACTGATAAAATTATATTCCGTTTTGTAGCTGCAGTGTCTGTGTTTGTATTTGCAGTAGTGTTGATCCTCAGCATGAAAATATTGCCCACCCCGGCAGTTTTGCCATCATTTACCCCGTATTTACCTAAGCTTAATGCTTTATTAAATGGTACCTGCAGCGTGCTGCTGGTTATATCATTATACCTGATTACTCACGGAAATATTACCTGGCATAAGCGTATTAATATCCTGGCCTTTTGCTTGTCATCTTTGTTCCTGGTTTCATACATCTTGTTTCATTATTTAATGAAAGTGGATACAAAATATGGCGATTTGGATGGTGATGGAATTTTATCACCAATGGAACTTGCTGCCGTTGGTAACCTGCGTACCATTTATCTAACTATTTTAACATCGCACATTATACTGGCGGCAGGGGTATTGCCGTTAATATTATTGAGCTTCTACTATGGCTTGCAAATGCGGGTAGCGAAGCATAAAAAACTGGTAAGATGGGCGTTCCCTATATGGTTATATGTAACTGTTACCGGGGTAATTGTATATATATTGATATCGCCTTATTACCATTTCTAAATAGCAGTTATCGTTCGAAATGACAGATATTATTGATTAATTTTGTACTAATGAAAGCCTATAGAATATTATTGATCCTTTTTGTTGCAGGAATGCTGATTTGCAGTGTTGAAGCAGTAAACGCGCAATGTGCCATGTGTACAGCCTCGGTCGAATCAAACGCAAAAAGCGGCAGTACAACAGCTAATGGATTGAACCATGGTATTATGTATTTGCTGGCTGCCCCGTATTTGGCGGTTGCTATAGTAGGTTATATATGGTATAAAAAATATCGCCGTAAAAATGTTGATCTTAACATGCGCGACGAAAAACTTCATTTAAACTAATCAGGTAAAAAGCCTGTCTCCGGCTTAAATATATCATGGCTACAACATCCAAAACATGGGCAATGTTACATGCCAAATGCCCCCGTTGCCGCCGTGGAGATATGTTTAGCGGCAGGATATATAGTTTAACCAGCAACCGTATTAATATTGATTGCCCGCGCTGCGGCATGCACTTTGAAATTGAGCCCGGCTACTTTTACGCGGCTATGTATGTAAGTTATGCCTTGAATGTGGGTACATCATTTACCATTGCCATGCTTACCTATATTATTACAGGCAATACCACTTCGCCATGGTTATACACGGGGGTTATTATTGGGGGATGCTTTTTATTGGCTCCTATAATTTTCAGAACTTCGAGGGTATTACTTTTGTACTGGTTATCGCCCAAAATACATTATCAACCTTATTTAGATGTAGATGATACAACAGCAAACACTTGATTTTTTAAAAGAGCTTGTTGAAAATAATAACCGCGAGTGGTTCATGGCCAATAAAGAACGCTATGATACCGCCCGCGAAAACATGATCGATTTTACGGGCCGGCTTATTAAATTGCTCCATAAATTTGATCCGGCGGTATCAGAAGAGCTTGATCCTAAAAAATGTGTTATGCGCATTTACCGCGACATCAGGTTCAGTAAAAATAAAACGCCCTATAAAAATAACTTTGGGGTAAGTATTCCAACCTCAGGCACTAAATTAGGCGGGGCCGAGTATTATTTCCATGTACAACCCGGTAAATCATTTATAGCAGGTGGATATTGGATGCCCGAAGCGGCACACTTAAAAGCTATACGTCAGGAAATTGATTATAACGCTCATGACCTGCTATCAATCATTAATGATCCGGAATTTGTAAAACTATTTGGCGATTTTAGAAACCAGGATAAACTGAAAACCTTACCGCGTGATTATACTGCCGATAATGAGAATATTGAATTACTTAAACTAAAAAGCTTTATTGTTAGCTGCCCGCTAAAAGATAAGGACCTGTTGAGTGACGGCGGTGCAGAGAAAGTAGCCACTATATGCAGCAAACTATACCCGCTTAATGTTTTTTTACGAAATGCAATTGTTTAACCTATAATCCCCCGATACTATGAAAATAAAATATTTTTTATTCGCCCTGTTTTTAAGTATAACCTTGCATTCGTGCGTGGTATTATCCACAAAAAAGTATAAAGCAATGCTGTCTCAACGCGATTCGTTGTTTAGCCGTTCGGCTAATTTAGAGGAAGAATTAGCAAAGCTACAGAGCGATACTGCACGGCTACACCGTGAATTGGCAGGGTTAAGGCATGACCTTGCAGACCAACAAGCCGGCTATACTACATTAAAAGGCAATTATGATGCATTGAATACTAACTATGGGTCAGCATCATCTAAAGTAAGTCAATTATCAAGCGATCTGCAAAAACGCGAGAAGCGCTTAAGAGAGGTAGAAGATATATTGCGCAAACGCGATGAGGCAACCAATGCTTTAAAAGATAAGCTGCAAAAAGCTTTACTGGGTTTCCAGCAAAATGGTTTAACGGTTGATATCAGGAACGGTAAGGTTTATGTTTCGTTGACTGATAAATTGCTTTTCCCATCGGGTAGTATTGTGATAGATGAGCGAGGTAAAGCGGCATTGAAACAATTGGCCGCGGTATTAAATAAAGAACCGGATATTAATATGGCTGTTGAAGGCCATACCGATGATAAAAAAGTAATTAACCTTGGCCAGATAAAAGATAACTGGGATTTGAGCGTACTGCGTGCAACATCTGTTACCCGTTATTTAACTGAGGTTGAAAAGATAGATCCGCACAGGTTAACCGCAACAGGTAAAAGCGAATACCAGCCAATTGATCCGGCTGATAGTAATGATGCCCGTACAAAAAATAGAAGAATAGAGATTGTACTTAGCCCTAAATTGGATGAGCTATATAATTTGATAAAGAAGTAAGCTCCACCCAACCCTCCCCGGAAGGGGAGGGCTTTAAAAATTTTGCTAAAGTCTCCCCGATAGGGGAGACTTTAGCAAAATTTAATTTTTTTATTCAGGGCATTCATAAAGGCTACGCCATTTAGAGGGGGCTAAAATGGGCTCACAAACCCCGCAAACTCCGGCAATACCGCATCCTTTGGTGATATCAATGCATCCTGCTCTGCAATGCCCCAGTTTATGGCAAGGGTAGGGTCGTTCCATTTTACACCAACCTCGCATTCTTTGCTATAATAGTCATTCACCTTATAGGTAAAAATAGTATTATCCTCCAGCGTAGCAAACCCATGTAAAAATCCTTCGGGAATTAAAAACTGTAATTGGTTATCACCGCTTAACTCAATGGTTTCATATTTACCATAAGTGGGCGAGTCTTTGCGGGCATCTACAACCACATCCAAAACCCGGCCCTGTATCACCCGCACTAATTTGGCTTGTGCATGCGGGGCAGATTGTGCATGTAACCCTCTTATGGCACCTTTATGCGAAAAAGATTGGTTATCCTGTACAAAATCAGTAGTTATTCCGGCAGCGGCAAACTTTGTTTTGCTGTAGCTTTCAAAAAAATATCCGCGGCCATCATTAAATACCTGCGGTTCAATTATCATTAATCCTTTAATACTTGTTTCTGTAATTTTCATTTTTTAGTCTACTGTTTGCATTAAAGTATTAAACAGCACAAATTGGTTCTCGAATTTTTGCTGATGTATAGCTTGAAGATCTTGTAAATGTTTTTTGTTAAAATTATTGTAATGCTCCAGTTTATCAGTTAAATACTGAATGCAATAAGTAACCCCTTCATTTGGCGAATCAAGTACATTCAATATTTTATAAGATTTAAAATGGCCGCTTTTCATTACCATGGGGATGTATTCGTTTTGCATCCAGCTTAGCCATTGCTTATGTATGGCTTCGTCCACAATAATGGTTTCATTGTATATGATCATGTGCAAAAATACAAATTAAGGCTTGATATGGCTTAACAGTTTTTAATTATAAACCATCGGGCTTATCGCCCCGCAGTTTCCTGAAACGTTTACGTGCCTCGTTTATAAAAAGGCTGCCGCCATAATCAGTTATAATTTTTTGATAATAATTTTTTGCCTGTTCCTTGTCGGTAAGCTGGTTTTCATAAATATCGCCCAGCATAAAAACCGCATCATCTGCCCAAAGATCAGTAGGATGTTCGGCTATAATTTTTTTCAGATCAGCCGCTGCATCAGCATAGTTTTTTTGCTGAAGTGCAATACGCGCCTTCGCCATTAATATATCATCGCTCAAAGCATTGTTTGGATATTTAATATTTATACTATCCAATATTTTTATGGCTTTATCCTGTTGTTCGGCAAATATTTGCAGATCAGCATGGGCATACATTTGCAATGCCTTGCCGCTGGTATCAACTGCTATATTATCAGCAATTAAAAGCGACAGGTTAAGGGCATCGTTAGCTATGAGTTGTGATGTTGCTGCTTTTAAAACATCCAACTGCCCTTTTGCCCAGGTAAAATCGCCGGTATAATAAGCAAACTTAGCATTCCTGAATTTAGCATCCTGGCCTATTGCAGTGTTAGGGTATTCTTTTTCCACCTGGCTATATAACAGCGTAGCCTCCCATGGCTGATTGTTTAACAAATAAATATCGCCAAGATCAAGCTTGCAGGCTGCACGTAAATTGGGCCTTATTTCGGTAATATTTATAGCATCTTCCAGTACTTTTTGCGCCTCGTTTAGCTTATGCAGTTTAAATACCTGCAGGTTAGCCAGTTTTTGCATGGCAAAAGCGGTTATATTGTTGCGGCCAAACTCGGTTATAAGGTTTATATAATCTTTTTCAAGATCAACCAGGTCACCTTGTACATATTTACCCGCTGTTACCTTTAGGTTTTTAGTATTTATTAACTCAATTCTCGCATCAGCATATAGTGGTTTGTCTTTACCCATGCCAATCAAATACTCATAACCCCTTATGGCTTCGTCATAAGCTTCATTCGCTATCAGCGTGCGGCACAGATCAAATACATCACTGCCATCGCTATTTGTTCTGCGGCTTAATGCCAGCGCCTGGTTTAATGCCTGGCCAAAATCTTTTTGTTGTAAAAATTGCCAGGTAAGCAAATTAACAAAAACGGTTTGCTGCGGATCTTTTTGTATCCGTTTTAACAAAGCTATCCTGAGCATATCATAATCAGCCTCGCCCTCAAATAAAGTAGAAAATGTATTTTCTGCCTGGCTAAGGAAAAGCGGATTTTTAGGCAAAATATTTAAATACTCCTCGGTAAGCTCTGGTTTGTTTCTTTTAAAGCGATAAAGCGTTATCAGCTCATACGTAAACAGATCATCATTATGCAACAGCTTGCGCCCCTGTTGAAATGTTTTTATAGCAAAATCTGCATTAGTGCCCTGGTAAAACTTAGCCGCAAGCGATGCAATAACATTTTGGTCGGCCGGAAGGCTTTTAATTAAACCATCATATAAAGCGTTAGCTTTTTCAGTATCGCCGCGCTGGATATAAATGGAGCCTAAAGTAATGGTGTACTCTGTAGCATTAGGGTGCTTACGTATTATTTTTTTGGTGGCGGCTTCTGCTTCATCAAACTTTTTAAGCGCCCTCAATGTAGTAACATAACTATTGTAATAGGCATCATTATCCTGCTTATACAGTTTTTGATATATAGTAAGTGCCTTTTCGTGCTCACCATTAGCATAATACTGCTTTGCTAACTCTAACTCATCGCTTTGAGCAAACAGCTTAGTGCAGCTAAGTATGGCAAAAAAAACTAATACCAATATCCGTTTCATTGGTTAAAAATAATTATTTAAAAATTAAACCCGATGTATATTTTTGACGATTATTTATATAACGCTTAAGTAGGGTAAAATTGTAGTGACATTTTGAAAAGCCTAAGTAAAATGTATAATTTACCTGATTATAAGCCGGAGTTTGATATCTATGTTAAGAAATCTGCGAGTTTTATCTTTATTTTTTTTAATAGCTGCTTTATACTCATGCCAGGGCAATAAAGTTCAGGAAATTCCTATTGTTGAATTTTTTAAAACTCCCGAAAAAACCAATTTTAAAATATCTCCGGACGGAAAATACATATCGTATTTAAAGAATTATAAACTTAAGCAAAATCTTTTTATCCAATCGCTTGTTGATGGAAAAGAGCGTGCGGCAACCTCATTTAGCGACTTTGCCGTACGTGGTGATTATAGCTGGACATTTGATAACCAGATTGTTTTTAGCCTGGATGGTACACCCCATAATGTATATTTAATGTTTGCATTGGATGTTAATACTTTGCAAAAAAGGCCCTTGCTGTCTGAAGAAAAAGTTAATGTAAGGATGGTAGGCAGAAATAAGCTTACGCCTGATATTATAACTATTTCAATGAATAAGCGAGACTCGGCTAATTTTGATGTGTACCGGCTGAACGTTACAAATGGAGAGTTGAAACCCTACCTGGTGAACCCCGGGAACATAACAGAATGGGTAATGGATGCTGATGGCCGGATACGACTGGCAAAAGCATCAGATGGTGTTGATGAAACTATATTATACCGCGCTAATGATAATGCACCGTTTAATCCCATTATAAAAAACAATTTCAAAAACTCTGTAAAACCTATAGCTTTTACAGGGGTGAAAAATTATTTCTATGCATTATCAAACGTGGGGCGCGATAAAACAGCTTTTGTAGAGATAAATGCAGAAAATGGAAAAGAAGAACGGGTAATTTATTCAAGCGGTACGTCAGATATACAACGGGTAGATTATTCGAAGAGCAAACACCGCCTCGAATTAGCTGCATGGGAAGAAGCAAAACCGAAGAAACATTTTTTAAATGCGGATATTAAAACCATATACGATAACCTGTCTAAACAACTTGGTGAAAGCGAAATAAATATTACCGACCGGGACACGGCAGAGAAAAAATTTATTGTTACAACTTATACAGATCGTAGCCGTGGTTCGGTTTACCTATATGAGCGGGTAACTGATAAATTAATCAAATTGGCTGATAATTCGGACATTAATCCCGATGAATTATGTACCATGCAACCTATACATTATAAAGCGAGTGATGGCTTGATAATAAACGGTTATCTTACACTACCGCTGGGCGATAATAAAACTAATTTGCCGGTAGTGGTTATGCCGCACGACGGGCCTTTTGGCGCGCGTAACTCATGGGAATATAAACCCGAAGTGCAGTTTTTAGCCAATCGTGGTTTTGCGGTTTTACAAGTTAATTACCGGGGCTCATCAGGTTATGGAAAAGCTTTTTATAGCGCCGGATTTAAAGAAATTGGCGGTAAAATACAGCAGGATATAACTGATGGTGTAAATTGGCTCATTGCCAATAAAATAGCTAACCCTAAAAAAATAGCTATATACGGGCGTGGCTTTGGTGGTTTTTCGGCCTTGTACGGCGTTTCTTTTCATCCGCATTTATATAGTTGTGCAGTGGTGCAAAATGGGTTGATAAGCTTTTTTACTTATATACAAACCGCGCCGGCTTATTATAAGCCATTTTTGCAAAAAATGTATGCAACCATCGGCGATCCTGAAAAGGATGCCGCGCAATTAATGGCTATATCACCGGCATTTCATCCCGAAAAACCGGTAGTTCCACTTTTTATTTCACAGGATGCAAAAGACCCGCGTGCAAATTTGGACGATATGAACCATTATGTTAGTAAATTGCAAAAGCGTAACGTACAGGTTAAATATTCTGTAAATAAAAACGAACGCGGATCAGTTGGTAATGAAAAATGGCGAATGCAAAACTACGCTGATATTGAAAAGTTCCTGGATAATAATATACGGGTTAAACCTTAATCCCTACAGGTGATGAAGGGCTCTAAAACCGTATACCGCAAAAACTTTTCGCTTATTGTTGCTTTTTTAATATTGGTAACACTAACCCTTATTATAGGATTAATAGTGGCCTACAAGTTTACGGCTCAAACCGTCGAGAATGATTTTTTGGCAAAAAAAAATAACGTTGCCGACCAGATCATTAATTCTTATACCGATTTTTCAAATAAGATACAGGATATAAACGTTTACTCCGGATTGCTTGATTCGGCATTGGCGGCCAACTATACCGATTCGGTTTTTCACAATTTTAATTTTGTAAGCAAAATAGTTTTTTATCAAATAGTAGTTGGTAATCAAAATAGCGCGCTTGCTGACAAGAAAAACCTAAACATATCTCTTAAATCAATTTACCAATATTACCCAAAAGACGGTAAGCCGAGGAGGCAGAAGAACGAAGATGAGATCAATCAAAACGATTTCAGGCAAATGGCTGATAAATTTAGCGATTATATTGCCGGGTACGATTCTTTGAAGGGCCCTCGGGCTGATGTATCTTTCGAAACATTTTATGACGCAAGGCCCGGTAAAATTATTTTTTTAAATGAACCCACCCCCGAGGTGTTAAAAACTTACCATGATCTTTTAAGAGCGGGTCATACCAAATCATTTTACAAGCAGCAAAATATGATGGTTTTTTATGTTGATCCGCATAGGCTCAATATTAAAAATACCCATCCCGAACTATACCAAAGCATATTGCTGAGGCAAATAATTTATGATCCTACTGATATTGACCGTGCCAACACAATTACGGGCGAGGTTGCTCTTATAGGGGCCTTTGCTAACTATAAATTATATTTTAGGTCGCCCAGGGATTTTCTTATCCCTGAAATCGATCACCGTTTTATGCCCGTTGGAGGTATTATATTTTTGATCTATTTCTTTTTTGTATTAATAGGCTGGTTAATTTACCGCAATCTGGCTGTTAACCTTAAGCTGTTTAAACTGCAATATGATTTTATAAACAACTTTACGCACGAGTTTAAAACACCGGTAAGTGTAATAAAAATTGCAGGCTCAAACCTAAAAGGCGATAATGAGCTTACAGACCGCCAGCGTAAGCATTATGGCAAGATTTTAGATGAAGAAGCCGATAAGCTGAATGAATTAATGAACAAACTATTATCATTCACACAGTTAGAAAACAAATCTATCACCATAAAGAAAGATAAGATCAAAATTGAAAGCTTTGTGAAAGGATATATTGATACCTTTAAAATAAAATATCCTGATTTTAAACTGAATTATAATATAAGCGAAGCGAATATATTCTATACAGATACGGTATTGCTTGGCAGTGTATTTCAAAACCTTATAGAAAATGCCTATAAATACTCACACCCCGAAAAAAGAGAGCTTTTTATAAATATTACGCTCGAAAAACGTAATATTATATTTTCTTTTATTGATAAAGGAATTGGCATACCCAAAAACGAATTGAACAATATATTCAGGAAATTTTATAGATTAGAAAACCAATATAACCAAAACGGAAGCGTAGGGCTTGGCCTGGCATTTTGCAAAGAACTGGTTAATTTTATGGGTGGCGATATAACCGTACGAAGTAAAGTTGACCAGGGATCAGAATTTATTGTTACACTTCCATACGAAAATTAGATTATGAATAAAGAAATAAAGATAGTACTGGTTGAAGACGATGAAAACCTTCGTTTCCTGGTTGCCGAACGTTTACAATCAGAAGGATATAAGGTTTTAGAAGCCGGTAATGGCGATGAAGCCGAAACAATGATACTGGCCGAGCAGCCTGATATTGTATTGTTAGACTGGATGCTGCCCGGTAAACAGGGTGCAGAAGTTTGTAGTAACATTCGTGCTAAAGGATTTGATGGCGTAGTAATAATGACAACCGCTAAACAGCAGGATATTGATAAAATATCGGCCTATGGCTTTGGCGTGTCTGATTATGTGACCAAACCGTTTAATATGGATGTGCTGGTAGCGCTGATAGATAATAAGATCAAATTTTCATTAAATAGTGATAAATCTGAAACGTATCATTTTGCTAATATGGAGCACCATCCAAACACGCATTTGCTGATACGTGATGGTAAAAAAATTGAGTTGACGATATTAGAAAACCGCATATTATTATACTTCCTTAAAAACAAGAACAAGGTAATTAACCGCGAGGAGTTAATGATGGAAGTATGGGGCTATAACGCCGATGTAAATACGCGCACATTAGATATGCACATTGTAAGGCTTCGCAAAAAAATAGAAACTAACCCTGATTACCCGCAATTTTTACAAACCGTTAGGGGCATTGGGTATAAGTTTGCTTATGTGCAGTAGTTGAAAGTAGCTACAATAAACTATAGTGTCTCAAAAGTGTCCCATGTTGTCCCAGGTGTATTTAGGTGTCCCTGGGACAGTTTGAAACTACTTTTGATAGGCTCTTGAAGCAATGAACCCACCAAAGAAAGTTTTTTCAGCAATAGTGATATACTTGGTTTGGCTAAACTGTTTTTCAATAGCAGGTAAAGCCGAAGCTTCTATGCCGCATAGTATTTTGAAAAACACAAACATCGTATTTAGTAATATATTTTGCCACCATTTTCCGGTTAGCTGAAAATCAGTATTTAACCATAAGCCACCTGTTTTAAGTTGCGGGTGCAAATAATCAAATACTTTTTGCAGGGTTTGTTCGGTAAAGTTATCAAACAGGAACGGGGTAATGATCACATCAAAATCGCCGGGCAGTAATGTATCTTCTGCGGCAGCATTTATAAAGGTTACTTCGTTATTGCCCCAGTTCCTTTTTTTAGAGAGCGTCATCATATTTGCAGCCACTTCTACATAGGTGATCTTTAATCCGGCAGGGTAAACGCGGGTTAATTCTTCCAGTATCCAACCGGTACCACCACCCACAATTAATAGATTTGAATTTGGCGGGATAAATTGCAGCAAATAAACCTGGGCGTTTATCAATGCCCGCCCATAAATCAGGCGCGATAAACGATCATAGAACCAGGCGGAATTATTATAATTAGCGGCCATGCAAATTTATTCAAATTAATATTTTGCTGTATAATGCTTATATTTAAGCGGATATCATAAAACTCACAGCAAATATGAAAATTCTCTTTACCAAGATCTCCATCATTGCAACTTTAACATTAGCTACAGCTAACCTGTTTGCACAACGTGTAAGTCCGGATGATAAATATAACCGAAAGGAAGTAATGATACCCATGCGCGACGGAATTAAACTGCATACCGTAGTATTCACGCCGAAAAAGCAATCAGAAAAGCTGCCTTTCCTGATGTTGAGGACACCCTATGGTGTGAACAAATATCCAAGCCCCGAAAAATCAGAATATGTAAAAGATATGGCTGAAGATGAATATATATTTGTATACCAGGATATTAGGGGCAGATATCTTTCTGATGGAAAATACGAAATGCAGCGTTTTAGCAGGAATAAAAAAGATACCAAATCTATTGACGAAGCCAGCGATACTTATGATACCATAGACTGGCTGCTTAAAAACATACCCGAGAATAATGGCAAAGCAGGGATGTACGGCATATCATACGATGGCTGGACAAGCATAATAGCGGCAGCCGATCCGCATCCGGCTTTAAAAGCTGTGTCTGAACAGGCTACTCCGTCTGATATGTTTATGAATGATGACCTGCACCATAACGGCGCTTTTCGTTTAAGTTATGCTTTCGAATATGCCTTTATGGAAGAGATATCAAAGACCGACTCGCTTTACCAGTTTGGCAATTATGATACGTATGATTGGTATTTAAAACTGGGCCCATTATCAAATATTAACAAAAAGTATATGCATGGAATTTTACCAAGTTGGAACGCCTATACAAAACATCCTGATTACGATGATTACTGGAAAAAACAAGCGGTAACCGCCCGGCTTGATTACCCGCGTTTAGCCATACAGCACGTTAGCGGCTGGTGGGACCAGGAGGATATGGTGGGCCCGCAGGATGTATATAAATTTTTAGAAAAACGCGATACAAACAACAATAACTTTATAGTAATGGGCCCGTGGAGACATGGCGGTTGGAGCAGGGGGGAGGGCACAAGCTTAGGTAATATTACCTTTAGTAGCCAGCCTACCGCGGCTTATTTCAGAAAAGAGATACAGGCCAAGTGGTTTGCATGGTATTTAAAAGGCAAAGGCGAGGGCAAGTTTGCCGAAGCCATATCATTCCAAACCGGCTCTGATAAATGGAAGAGCTATGCTACGTGGCCGCCTAAAGAGGCTGTAGAAAAGAATATCTATTTTCATGCTAATGGCAAGTTGTCTTTCGAGAAACCATCAGCTACCGAAGCTAAAACTTTTGATAGCTATGTGTCTGATCCCGCTAAGCCGGTGCCTTACCGCGCAAGGCCGATTGAAGAAACTTACGGCCCGGGCTCACGTTGGTTCTTTTGGTTGACGGATGATCAGCGGTTTGTTGATAACCGCCCCGACATATTAACCTGGCAGACCGATACGCTTAAAGAAGATATAACTATAACCGGCAATGTTGCTGCTAAACTGTATGCGGCAACATCAGGCACTGATGCAGATTGGGTTGTGAAGCTGATAGATGTATATCCGCAGGAATATAAAAAAGAGCCAAAAATGGCCGGTTATGAATTGATGATAGTTGATGATGTTTTCCGCGGCAGGTTCAGGAAGAGCTTTACTAATCCTGAGCCAATTACACCTGGTAAAGTTGAAGAATATACTATTGGTTTACATGCGGCAGACCACGTATTTAAAAAGGGGCATAAAATAATGGTGCAGGTGCAAAGCACGTGGTTCCCTATAATTGACCGTAACCCGCAAAAGTATATTCGGAATATTTTTGATGCGAAGGAAAGCGATTATCAAAAGGCAACACAAAAAATATTTCACTCCAGCAGTATTGTATTGCCCGTGGTGGAGTAAATTCTTTTGTTATCCTGAATTATAAAATCCGGGGATGCTGAATGGGAAGTGATACAAGAGCGCTGACATCCTAAGCCAGTCGAAGGATACGCGGGATGGCCTTTGCGCTTACGCTTCGAGAGCCTTCTAATGACACCTCAGCCACATAGTTCAAGCAAACTTGTTAGGAGTAATGCGTGAAAAATCTTGACAAAGTGATAGTAACCGGGCACCTTTAAAGTTTAGGCGAATTTGCTAAACAGAACCAGTACTACGTATTGCAATATTAATACGCCGTCAAGGTAAAAGAAGTAGTAATATTCATCTTTTTTCCATTCGGATTTGAAGATGAGCCAGCCTGCTAATATGGCGGTAAGGGTAAGCGCCCAAAAATCATTGTTAAAGCTGTTGTTTTTAAAGAGGAACAACAGTACAACATATCCGGCTAAAAGTACCTGGCAAAACAAATAGGCCCGTTTTTCGCCTAATACTACCGGGATGGTTTTTAAGCCTGATTTACGGTCCTCAAACAGGTCACGGATATCAAAAGGAACAGTTAACGCGCCTATCAATAAAAACCGTTTAGCAAGGAGTATAGTGGTGTCACGCATTGATATATTGGTTAGGTGCATGTCCTGCGCCTCTAAAATGGGTAGCAACACAGTGCTTAATGTCCAAACCGTGGTTATTAAAAATTGCTTTAGCCCGGGAATGTTGCGTAAACCAAATTTTTGATCGCCCAATGAAAATAGCGGCAGGCTGTATGCAAAAGATATAATAGCGAGGAAAACAAGTAATAGCCTTGCTTCTGTAGATACCAAAAAGAATAAAGGAACCAGTGAAAGAATAGATACAATGGTAAAAGTAACCATCAGCCTATGATGCGAAAAGAACCAGCGCACACGTATGTATACTGATTTTTGAGGTTCTTTAGGCTTGGTTAAAAGGATAGAGAAATTATAAATGCCAATTGTAGAGGTAAATAATAATGCAAGTACAGTATAGAGCGGCCGGCAGCCTATTAAATGAAAAGTAACCATCGCCTGTGTAACCGCGCATAGGGCCATGAATACATTACTAAACAGAAAAAAATCAAAAACAGGTTTAAATAGTTTTTTCATTTATGATGAGAGCCCGCCAGCAAACCTTAAACTTTTTTAGCTAACGGATTGTGGGCGGATCTTAATGTAAATATCGTAATCTCCGGCAATATTCCAACCCTGCCGGGGAAACCTAAAAATCCGTAGCCTACATTTACATATAGTTGCTGATTTCCTTGGTGGTAAAGGCCTGCCCATTCTTTGTAAACATACTTTACCGGGCTCCATTGAAAATGCTCTGTACGCACACCAAACTGCATGCCATGTGTATGGCCAGAGAACATAACATCTATCTGCGGATAATGCGGCAATATCTGCGCCCGCCAGTGCGAGGGGTCGTGCGATAAAAGAAGTTTAACCGGGAGGTCCTCTGTGCCTTTTAGCGTGGGTTCCATTTTACCATATTTAGGGAACCTGGTTAACTCGCCCCAGTTTTCGCAACCTAAAATACCTATTTCTTCGCCATTAACTTTAAGGCGGTGGTTTTCATTAAGCAGTAGGTCCCAACCCATATTTTTGTGGGTGGTTATCAGGTCGGAAAGGTTTTTCTTTTTGGCTGATAATGATGCCCAGTCGGCATAATCACCATAATCATGGTTTCCTAAAGTAGAGAAAACACCAAGCGGCGCCTTTACTTTGCTGAAGATATCCTGGTAGCCGTATACCTCATCGGTACGCTTGTTAACCAGATCGCCGGTAAAGAAAATAACATCCGGCTTTTGGCCCAATAACATTTCTACACCGCCCTGTACTGCTTTTTTATTATAAAAACTGCCGGAATGTATATCAGATATCTGCCCTATTTTAATGCCATCAAATGCTTTGGGTAAGTTGGGCAGATAGAGTGTTTGATAACGTACACGGTAATCATAAGCGCCCGCAACAATACCATATCCTATTGCCGCTAACGGGACAGCGCCGGTAATTAGCCCGGCCCTCATTAAAAACTCTGAACGGGGGATGGTTTCTTTACCCGTTTCTTTAGTTGGTGCAGCAAGCTTTGACCTGGTGCCGGCATGCTTAAGCCAAACAATTAACCGCCTTATATCATCGGCCAGCACAAAAGGTAAAAAAGTGATCTTTACAATGGCCAGTACAAAAAATACCATTAAAAATCCGGCACGAATGCCAACCGGTATTTTCATATATATACTGATGATGACACCAGTTATCAGCACTATAGAAAATAGCGTATAACCAATTTTAAACCCGATGGTATTGCCAACCCCCCGCTTTTTAAAGGCAGCGGCAAAACCCATGGCTAAATATTGGTCAAGCAGGAAAATCCCTATGCCTATTAAAATTAAAATGAATAACTGACTTTGCATTTATTAATTAGTAACGATCATCTTCTATATCAAGATCGTCATCATCAGGTTGTAAGTTAAATAAACTGTTAAACATATCAGAAAAAGCGAAGCCATTGTCAAGGAAGCCTTTACTTAGTTGTGAAAATTCTGCAAGACCATGCAATACAAATTCCATTAATATTAACTGCTGACTCTCTATCAAGCCCGGATGGAATTTTTTAACCAGGTCCTTTAACCCGGTAACAGTGTTTAATAACTTTTTATATTCGGCAAGCGGCAGGTCGTCAAGTACAGACAGATTGTTGCCCTCGCTAAACCAATTGATGATCTCTGCATAAGGGTTCGGGGTTTTTGATTTTTTGGCTTTCTCCGGATCAGGGAAAAATTTAACTAACAATGTTTTAATGGCCTTGCCTATTAAAATATTAGCCACTTTAGCCGGGCCTTCCAGCTCGCCCTCATAAACCAACTCTATCTTGCCGGTAATAGCCGGGATAACACCCAGGAAATCAGCAATACGTACAAAGGTTTTATCTTCGTGATTGATGATCATGCGACGTTCGGCATTGCTTATCAGGTTTTCATAAGCCGATATGGTTAAACGCGCAGATACTCCCGATTTTTTATCAATATATTCTGAGTTACGCGCCTCGAAAGCAATTTGTTCAACCAGATCTTTAACCAACCCGTCTGCTTCAACACTAATCCTTTGTTCGGGTGAAAGGGATGCCTCCTGCTGAGTAATTTTGCGGGAGATCTCTACCGATCGGGGGTAATGTGTTAATATCTGGCTCTCTATACGGTCCTTTAGCGGTGTTACTATCGAGCCACGATTGGTATAATCTTCCGGGTTGGCAGTAAATACAAATTGTATGTCTAACGGCAAACGCAATTTAAAACCACGTATCTGTATATCCCTTTCCTGCAGGATGTTGAATAGCGAAACCTGTATGCGTGCCTGCAGATCCGGCAGCTCATTAATTACAAAAATACCTCTATGCGCACGTGGAATTAACCCGAAGTGAATAACCCGCTCATCCGAATAGGTAAGTTTCATGGTAGCGGCTTTGATAGGGTCAACATCACCAATCAAATCGGCAACGGTAACATCAGGTGTAGCCAGTTTTTCGGTATAACGTTCAGAGCGGTGTATCCAGGCTATAGGGGTATCATCACCTTTTTCTTTAACAATATTATGCCCGAACCATGATATAGGGTTCAATGGATCATCAAATAACTCAGAACCATCTATATATGGAATATACTCATCAAGCAAATTAACCAACAAACGCGCAATACGTGTTTTGGCCTGCCCGCGTAAACCCAGCAATAATATATTATGCCTTGATAAAATAGCGGTTTGCAGATCAGGAATTACCGTATCTTCAAAACCGATAATACCCTCAAAGCCACCTTCATGCTGTTTTTGCAGCTGGGCAATAAGGTTCCTTCTCAATTCATCCTTAACCGATTCGCTTTTGTAACCTGTTCGTTTTAGCTGGCCTAAGGTTGTTATATTTTGTTTGTTAGTCATAGTATTTGTAAGTGTTTCTGTCATTTCGAACGATAGTGATAAATCTATACATAGCTAAGTCGCCAATGCATGTGTATAGATTTCTCCTCGTTCCTTCGTCGAAATGACAATCGAGTTAAATGTGTTGGACTATCTTACGTTCTTCCTTCTATTCTTTGCGTAATCCTCAAAAATATATTCGCCTAAATTATTAAGCGAACTGTAAAAAGCTTTGCCACCGTTTGTTTCTGTAAATTTACGTACAAATTGCTGTAGGTAGGGATCTTTAGCTATCATAAAAGTAGTGATAGGTATTTTTAAGCGCTTGCATTGTGCCGCCATGTTAAGGGTTTTATTAACCACTTTTCTATCCAGCCCAATGCTGTTTTTATAATATTTGGTGCCCTCTTTTAAGCAAGTGGGTTTACCATCGGTAATCATAAATATCTGCTTGTTATGTGTTTTACGGCGACGTAATAAATCGGTAGCCAACTCTAAGCCAGCATAGGTATTGGTATGATAAGGGCCAACCTGCAAATAGGGCAGATCCTGCAAAGTAATGGGCCAGGCATCGTTGCCAAACACCACAATATCCAGAGTATCCTTAGGGTATTTGGTGCGGATGAGTTCGGCCAGCGCCATAGCTACTTTTTTTGCCGGGGTAATCCTGTCCTCGCCATATAAGATCATGGAGTGCGATATATCTATCATTAGCACGGTAGAGGTTAGGGTTTTATAGTCCATTTCCTCTACTTCCAGGTCGCGTTCGGTCATCATAAAATCGCCGATGCCGTGGTTAACCTGGGCGTTGTGTATAGATTGGGTCATATCTATCTGGTCCAAACTATCTCCAAACTCAAACTCGCGGCGCTCTGAGTTCCGCTCATCGCCCTGCCCGCTTTGCGGTGAGCGGTGATTGCCCTTGCCAGATTTTTTAAGCTTGCCAAATATCTCTTCCAGCGCCGACTGCCTTATGCTTTGCTCTGTTTTAGCGGTAATGTTAAAACCGCCGTTTTGCTTATCCTCATCAAGGTAGCCTTTTTGTTTAAGCTCGTCAATGAAGTCGCCCATGCCATAGTCGTCATTGGTAAGGTTGTATTGCTTATCCAACTCGTTTAGCCAGGCCAAAGCCTCGCCGGCATCGCCCGCGGTATAGTTGAGCAATTCCAGGAATAATTTTAATAATTCTTCAAATCCACCTTTTGGAATTTGGTTGGGGGTAAACTTCGAAAATCCGAAACCACGCATAATTTGCCTTTCAGTTATAAAATAACGGATTATTTTACGCAAAAGTTTGATGACAGACAGATAAAGTTGAATTGTTAGGTAAGGATGACAAAGTTGGTGAGTAGTAAGTGGGGAATAGTGATTGGTTTAGTTGCACTGCACCACGGTGCATATGGCGCGACTGGTGCAGTGATGGCGCACAGTTCAGTTATCTAACGCGTTTGTTTCACCAAAATGTGAAACAAAATGTAACAAGTGAAACAAGATTTTGACTTAACTTATTGAAAATAAATATATTACTAAAAAGTGGTGTAACAAAATGTAACAACTTATTAGTTTGTTTTTTTATGCGTAAACTTTTAATATTTTATTGATTATCAAATAATTACAAATGTGCTGTTTTGGGAGTGATGAAACAAGATGTGAAACAAACACAGATCGAATAATAATAATAAAGAGGTTATTGTTAATTGGCGTAGCCCTCCAGGAGGCCATTAAAAAACAAATTATTGCGGGTTAAACTTTCAAGTCTTTACACTACATTTATACTATGTATACCGACATTCAATTAATTAACAACACCGCCATCCACAATTTCGAGGTATTTGTTGATGGTCACCGCGCGTTTATTGATTACAAGCAACACGGCGATAAAGTATTTTTAATACATACCGAAGTGCCGGTAGAACTGGAAGGCAAAGGCGTTGCCTCGGCCCTCGTTGAAAAAACCTTTAAATACCTGGAAGAAAATAATTTAAAGATGGTGCCTTATTGCGAATATATTAAAGTGTATTTAAAGCGCCACCCGGAGTGGGAGCGATTGCTTGCATAGGCCCCGAACATTATCAGTCAAATTTATATAGCTTAACTTTTAATATGCCCGGGCCCGGGTTTTCAAAACGCACAACGGTTCCTGTCTGGTTCTTTGTCGATTGCTCTGTCATATTATAGTTTTGCATAATATTATCGCCGTTCAGCCTTCTGCCGGGTTTCCATTTGCCGTTATCGTAGACACCTTCCCATAGCGACGCAATGCCCGCAATTTGCGGCCCTGCAGTCGATGGTGCAAAGATGGCTTCCAGGTTAACGCCCGAAATGATAAATTCATCAGGCGCTGAGTTGATAATTATACCGTAAGATGAATTGGGCAAATACCGTTCTGTACCCATTTTTTTGCGGCGGGTGCGAAGCTCTATATTATAACCGCCCATATTAATGGTTTGTACGGGGTTGCTTTTGTTGATGGTAACCGCTGTAATAGTACCTTTGGCCTGTGCATCTAAAATTATGGGTGCCAAACCGCCAAGCACTTTATAAGCTTTTGGTATTGGGCCATTAATCGGGTCGGCAACACGGTCCTCAATAGCAAATGGCGAGTAACCGATAGCATTATGCATACCAATGGCATAATACGCGTTTGATGCCCCTGCCGAATCCGCAGCACACTCGGGTATAAACAAAGGGTTCCACGAATGGTGGAACAATGGGATTATCCCTTTAAAATCGGGCTGGTAAATATCGGGTGTGAAAATATCAATTTTAGGTGCAGCTACCCGCCAAACATCATGCATATAAGCTACCGGCCCGCCCCGTGGATAAACCGGGCTTATCCAGGCGTTTACGTACATGGGGACATTGTATTCGGCTTTGCCCGCGGCGGTTATCGCGTTAACGTATTTGGCATAGTGCCAGGCCATAAATACTTCGTCGCCAAAAGCATTTTTGCCAAAAACGTCTTCCCATGTTCCTGCGGTTTTTGAGCCTGCTTTCTCCCATGCCTGTTTAAATTCGGGCTGTAGCTCGGCTTGGTGTTTTTGCAGGCCGGTTATCAATTCGGCCGGTACTTGTTTGGAGAAATTAGCATTGGCTACGTCCGACCGATCGCGGTTATCGCCATGTATACCCACCTCGTTTTCCACCTGTATCATAATAACAGTACGTTCTTTCGAATCAATTGCTTTAATATGTTTCATCAGGGCGGAAAACGCTTTTGCATCGGCTTTCAGGTTTTCGGGCGAAAAAACATTCAGTGTTTCAGTGCTTTTGCCATTACCCATTTTTACCCTAGGGAAACGTGCCTGGTCCTTCTTTACCCAATCGGGCACATAATGCGACATGCCATTCTTCCAACTACCAAACCAAAGTATAACCAGTTTCAGCTTATTATCCCGCGATTGTTTGATCAAACCATCAACCAGCGAGAAATCAAATTTGCCTTCTTCCGGCTCCAGCAGGTCCCAGTTTACTGCACCCAAAACTGTATTAAAATGCATAGCGGCTACCTTGGCCATTATCGGCTTTAAATATTCAAGGCTTGATGTGTTTGAGTTATGCAGCTCGCCGCCTAATACCAGGTAAGGTTGGCCGTCAACAATAAGCTGAGTGACCTGCCCGCGTTTTTCCAGGCGAGGGATTGGCTTTGCAGCCTTTTGTTGCGAAAAAGCAGGTGCGCATAAAAACATGCCGATAAGAGCAAGAAGCTTTGCAGATAGTTTCATTTGGGATGATTGGTTGGTTATTGGTTTGATAAAGTTATCGCTTTATTTTAATAAACGATCATGTTGTAAAAGATCCTGAAACAACTCCAGTATGACTACTGATCAAATTACTTCAACAACTCCCTAATCCCCTCATCATAAACCGGGTTGGCCCCGCGTTTACCGGTAACATATGCGCCAACGGCACATGATCTTTCCAGCACCTGTTGTATAGGTTGTTTATTCAATAAGCCGTTAATAAAAGTGGCCAAAAACGAATCGCCGGCACCTACGGTATCAACCGCATTTACCTTGAAGCCGGGGTGTTCATAAAATTCATAGTCATGCCATACGATGGCGCCGTTTTCGCCGCGGGTTACACAGATGGTTTGGGCGTGGTATTTTTTGCGGAACTCGGTTATCTTATCTTTCAGGTTGCCATTGCTGCCATTGATGAGCAGGTTAGCTTCATCCTCGTTCATCTTTACCACATCGGCCCGGGCAGCCAGCGTTTCAATGGTCGATAGCGTGTAATGCGGCGCGCGCAGGTTAACATCAAACACTTTTAAGGCATTGGTTTCGTTCAGCAGGTTTAACAGCGTATCGCGCGTAGTTTGCTGCCTGCAGGCCAGGCTGCCAAATATTATGGCCGATGCCTTTATGCCGCTTTGTGTAAGAGTGGTTTCTGTTTTTATATTATCCCATGATACCGGTTGGGGTATGATATAAGTGGCTTGCCGGTTCTTATCTAATTGTACAGTAACCTGGCAGGTAGGCAGTTCTGCATCATTCTGTATCAGTTCACTATAAAGGTTATTTTCTTTTAAGAACGCTACCAGCTCATAACCCGAAGTATCCATGCCAACCTTACTGGCAAACAAGGCATTGGCACCTTGCTGTTGCAGGTGATAGGCCACATTCATAACGGCGCCACCAGCTACTTTTTCGTCGCCAAAGGCGTCCCATAAAACTTCGCCGAAGCATAGAATATTGTTTTTCATAAGTGGTACAAGTTACAGGTTGTGGAGGGTAAGCAACAATAAATGTATATATTTAGTTTATGAAAAAGTATATACTTTCTTGTCTCCTGCTTCTTAACGCTTGTTTTTTATTACACGCCCAGGACAGGCAAGCTATCATTAAACTAATGGACGACCAGCGCCTGGCCTGGAACCGCGGCGATCTTGAGGGTTTTATGCAGGGTTACTGGAAATCAGACTCGCTTATGTTTGTGGGTAAAACAGCACCCACGTTTGGCTGGCAAAACACGCTTAACAACTATAAACGCGGCTACCCGGATAAGGCTGCCATGGGTATTTTAATTTTTGATATTAAAAAAGTACAAATTCTTGATCTCGAAAATGCTTTTGTATTTGGTGCATGGCGCCTTAAACGTGAAAAGGATGAACCCGGTGGTTATTATACTTTATGGTTCAGAAAAATTAATGGGGTTTGGAAAATAGTGGTGGATCATACTTCGTAAAGTAAGGCTGCAATAAGCATTTGAACGCGTCGTAGCGCTCAGGGCCGCCGGGCTTAGTTACTTTTCCTTGATGAAAAGTAACCAAAAATCAAGTCACCCGGGATGCTTCTCTGCCGCACAAGCCATTGCGCTGCAAATCAGGTAAAATCACAGGCTGCAATATTTTTGCTCCATATCGCGCAGGGCCATTGCCCGGGCAAAAAGTTGCTATGCCTCTGCCGCCCACAGGCCCGCATATTTTACCTGATTTCGCCCGAAGCTGCCCGTTTGACGCTTTTTCCAATGGGCCAACAATTTTCATATTAATGAGAAAGAAAAAAGCGCGTTGGCCTGTCAGCCCACGCGGCCGGGAGTCTGGCCCTGTGAGGTGGCAGCGATTGGGCTGACTTGATTTTTTGGTCCTTTTTCATCTAAGGAAAAAGGACTAGGCCTTAGCGGCCATGAGCGTCACCAAGCGATAAATACGACGCTGATTATATTACCTGGGCTTCCCGTTTGCTAAAGCTTTATTGGCCCGTTTTACAGCAAGCTTTTCACGGTACCGTGCATAATCGCCTTTAAAAGCCATTTTAAGCACGCTGTCTAAACCCCCTTTAACGGCCAGGTTATATAAGCTTGCCGCCTTGCGTGCAGGCGACGCATCCCAGGCACGCAGACTTAGTGAGTAGCCGCCCTCTAAATATTTCATCCAGTGCCAATAGCCGGTTGGCATAAACAAAGTATCGCCGTGTTCTAAAAAAACTTCGGTACCTTCAATGCCGTCCAGTGCCGGGAATTTTTTTACGTCGGGATTAGCTACGTCGTAATCTTCCAGCGCGTAGGTGGCGTTGGGTATACAGTACAGGCGTTCCTTCCATTTATTTTCAAACAGGATAATGTGTTTTCGCCCACCAAAGTGGGTATGAAATATATGGGGCAGATCAATGTCATAATGCAAAAACGTAACCGAATTAGAACCGCCGAAAAACATAGCCGGCATACTTTCTAAAAACCCGCCCATCAAATCTTTCGGCAAAACAATATCGTTCAGTAATTGCGGGGCTTGTTTAAATATATTGAAAAAGAATATGCGCAGCTCGGTAGGTTGCGACATGATAAGGTCCATATATTCATCAAAAGGCATCTCGGCCGCTGCCGAATTGATAGGTTTCGCCGGGTCGGCCTTGGCGTTGTCATATAACGGCACTACCTTTTTACCAACTACCTGTTTTAAATATTCGGGCGTCCATTTTTCGCGGGCGGGCCAGTTGTTGGTTAACCCTTTAATTACCAGCGGACGGCGCGCATCTAAATAGTTCTTTTTAAAATCGGCAGGAGAAATGGTATCAACGGTATCAATAGGGTGCAGAATAAAGCTCATGTTTTGGGATTAGGAAACTATTTACTATGCATCTAATACGGCAAAATAACGAAATTAAAGCACGGGATATGTTAAGGAAATGTTAAATATTGGAGGTTAAAGGTTAAAGGTACATTATGTTAAGCAGGGTCTGTCAATATATAGCCGATAGGTCTAATCTTTAATTAACTAATCTTTTTGCCGATAGGCTCAATCACAACCTTGGTTCTCCTGCAGCCAGGGCCTTGCCTGCCCGTTTAACTGCCAGTCTTTCCTTCCAATCCATATACCGGCTTTTAAAGTTCTTTTTCATAATATCGTCAAACTTACGTTGGATGGTTAGGTTATACAGGCTTTTGGCTTTAATGGCCCATGAACTATCCCAGGCGCGTAGTGATATAGAGAATGATCCGTCCAGGTATTTCATCCAATGCCAGTAGCCGGTAGGCATAAACAGGGTATCACCATGTTCTAAAATAATTTCATAGCCTTCAACGCCGTCCAACGCCGGGAACTTGCTGTAATCGGGTTTTTCTATATCGTAATCCTCCAATGCATAAGTGGCAAAAGGGATCTGGTACAATCGTTCTTTCCACTTATTATCAAATAAAATAACGTGTTTGCGCCCGTTAAAATGGGTATGAAATATATGTGCGAGGTCTATATCATAATGCAAAAAAGTAATTGATCCGGCACCGCCGAAAAACATATTAGGATATTTATCTAAAAAGCCGCCCATCAGGTCGGTAGGCGAGCGGTAATCTTTCAGCAATTTAGGCGCGTGTTTTATCGGGTCGAACAAAAATATACGCAGATCAGTAGGTTGCTTTTGTATAAGGTCTATATAATCGCCAAACTTCATTTCGGCCGCGGACGCATTGATGGGTTTTGAGGGATCGGCTTTGGAGCTATCGTATAGCGGAACCATCTGGTCGCCAACAGTTTCCTTTAAATAATCAAACGTCCATTTTTTTAAAGCGGGCCAGTTTTTAGTAGCCTTACGGATAACCAGCGGCTTGCGCGGCTTTAAATAATTGTTAATAAAATCTTCTTTACTAATGCTATCAACCCTATCAATAGGGGTAAGAATGATGCCCATGTTCACAATTAATTAACATGCAAAATTAATTAATACTATAGAAGCTTAATATAACCGTTTTGTTTTTTATATTTCATTGACAAAAGTGGTGAGTGGAGAGTAGTGAGTGGTAAATAGAGAGTGGTGAATACTGGTTTATTTTTAAACCAAAGCGCCGGTTCATTAAGGCTCCGCCGTTTAGAGAGTGGGGGGCTAACATAGCTAAAAAAACAGCTCTGCAGCTATATGGTCGGCATATAATTTACCGGTTTGGGTGAGGTAAAAAATATTATTTTTTTGGGTGATCCATTCCTTTTCTAAAAAAGGTTGGGCCGCTTTGAGCAATACATTTGATGATGCCGCGGCAATAATATTTAACTTATCCATGTCCAGCCCCCAGATGGTGCGTAACGAGGTCATGATGTATTCGTTCAGATGGTCGGTCTCGGTCAATAGCTCGGTTTCAGCAGGCAGGTTATTGGTTTGGATAGACTGAATGTATTTGGCATTATTGGCAATGTTCCACTGCCTTATCTCCCCATTGTAAGAATGTGCCGATGGGCCTATCCCCAGGTATTTTACGCCCCGCCAGTAGTTAGAATTATGTTTGGAATAATGCCCCGGTTTACAAAAGTTGGATATTTCGTAATGCTCAAAGTCATGGGTTTGCATAGCCTCCATCAACAGGTTAAACTGCTCTGCGCTTTGCTGGTCGTTCATGGCAGGCTGCTTTTTTTTGTTGATGAAAGCGGCTAATGGGGTTTTAGGTTCAACCGTCATGGAATAGGCTGATACATGTGGTATATTCAGCTCAAAAATCTTATTTAGGTTATGCTTCCACTTTTGTTCGGTTAACAGAGGGTAGCCATAGATCAGGTCGGCAGTAATATTCTCGAACCCGTTATCCTGCGCACGTTTTACTGATGCTTCGGCTTCGCCGGCACGATGTACCCGGTTCATCCATTGCAGGTCGTCATCAAAAAATGATTGAATGCCGATGCTGAAACGGTTAACCGGTGTTTGGCGCAAAGCCTGTAATTTAGCTTTATCTAAATCGTCGGGGTTAGCCTCTAATGTAATTTCTGCATTCGCGGTAACCGAATGTAAGCCGGTTATGGTATCTAATAACAGGTTAATTTCGCCAGCTTCCAGCAGGGAAGGCGTACCCCCGCCAAAGTAAATGGTTTCAATAGCTTCGCCTTTAAAATAATCTTTTTGCAGTTGTATTTCTTTTACTAATGCCTGCAAAAGTTCGTCTTTATATTTTAGTGACGTGCTAAAATGAAAATCGCAATAATGGCAAGCCTGTTTGCAAAAAGGGATGTGTAGATAAATGCCTGCCATTTTGTTACTCGGATATTGTTTTATGAATAGCAAAGGTAAACGCAATTATGGGTTTCTGCAGATTTATGTCGATAAGGATTACCTAATGTCGGCACAAGGGACCTGGAGAATTAGCCTTTTGGAAGTAAGAGAGATTCGATGTAAAGTCAGGATACCTATAAAGCCCTAATCAATAAACCAATAATGGCGGCAACTCCAATAATATAAGGCTCCTGTAATTTTTTCATGGCAATCAAAGCAACCACAGCAGCCAGGGCGATTAACATGGTTGGTATGTCTATAATAGAACGCAATCCGATAATTATTACAGACCCCGCCAAAGCGCCAATTACAGATGCGGTAATACCCTCTACAAATGCTTTGATAGCAGCATTTTTAGCAATCTTTTTAAAGGATGGCGCCAGGGCAACGGTAAACAGGTAGCATGGTAAAAAAGTAGCTAAGGCCGCGATACATGCTCCCGGAAAACCTGCAACCAGATAACCGATAAAACCAACCGTAATAACTACCGGCCCCGGTGTGATCATGGCTACGGCCACAGCATCTACAAATTGGTTTTCGGTTAACCAGCCAAACTCTTTCACAGCACCTCCATGCAGGAAAGGCACAATAGCCAGCCCGCTGCCAAACACAAATGTACCGGCTTTAAGAAAGAACCAGCCGATCTCATGCAAGGTCTTGCCATTATATTTCCAAAACCCGGTACTGATTAAAATTCCGGCAGGTAATATTGCCGGTTTTTTTATCCATTGCGGCGGGGCTTTTATCAGCATATATAAAATGCCACAGGCAAGGAATAACAGGATCTGTTCTTTTTGCGTAATTACTGTAACGGTAACACCAATTATATAAAACAACCATAGCAGCCATTTCGATTTCATGGCAGTTAGTTCAAATTTACTGATCGATTTAATGGTTAGTTTATAGGCGCTTATTCCTATAATCCCTATCACGGCAGCACCTACTCCATAAAACACGGCCTGCATCCAGGCTAAACCGCCATAAAGCTGGTAAGCCATGCCCAATACCACCACCATAATAAATGATGGCAATACAAAAGCCAGCCCGGTTAGTGTCGCGCCGGTTAACCCATAATGCACAAAGCCAATATAGATACCTAATTGCGCAGCCAAAGGCCCCGGCGCCAGTTGCGCAAGTGCCAAACCCTCTTTATATTCATCTTCGGTCAACCAGCCTTTATCTTCAACCAGGTCACGGTGCATATAACCCACTAAAGCTACCGGGCCGCCAAAACCCCATGTACCCAGCTTTAGAAAATACTTAGTGATATCTACTAAAGAATACTCAGCTTTTGTTTTCATCACATCTTCATACCACCTATTGGTTTCTTACCCAATTCATCTAAAGCTGCCCGAAAACCCTGCGCTAATGTAGCGGCATTACCACGGCCGTAATAATGCAGGAAGATCATGTGGGGGGCGTCGCCCAGCATGTGGTTATGTACTGCCACTACTTCTAAATTATGTGCCCGCAAAGTTTTGATCACGCTGTTCACCTCATTTTGTAACATGGCAATATCGCCCGCAATATGGGCATCATCCTGTTTGCCCGCAAATGACGCCCAGCTATTTAAACCGATATTTGTGGTCATTTCCACGTCCATAGCCATCACTTTCACATCGGCTCTGCCAATAGTATATTTGTAAGTAGGGCCATTTACCGCACCCGTATATTTCACAATAGCATCCAATGCCTGAATGTCAAAATTTTCTTTACCGGTTATAGTTGGCGGCGCTGATGGCGCAGGCTGGTTAGCCGGAAATAATTTGCTGTCGCGTATGGTATTGGCATATTTTTTAGCCAGTTCTGCTATAGTTCCCATACCATGAATGTGCATGTAAAATATGCGCGGCTCCTCATAAAAAAAGTGGTTATGGATAGCAGCTATTTCTAATCCATTAGCATGGGCAGCCGAAATTAAAGGGTTCACCTCCTCCATTTGCAATACCGTATCGCTCATTACCATTGCTGATTTTCCGTCAACAGTTTTCTTAAACGACACCCAACCACCAAAACCAAAGGGGATAGGTATAGGCTCGCCTTTGATCTTCATTTTCAGGTCATTGCGTGGCAAGGGTGTAGTGTAAACGGATTCAGCATCTTTATAACTGCCTTTTTTACCTAAAGCAGCGTCAATAGCGGCCATTTCTTCGGGCGTTATTGCTGGTGTTTTCGCCAATGATAAAGAGGCTGCCTCTATTTTTTGTAAGGGCAATAGTAAGGTGGTGCCTAATACGGCAGTAGCCTGCAATGCCTGCCTGCGTGTGAATTTATTTGTTTCCATAGGTTAGTTGTTAGTTATGCAATACTACCTTTTTAAAGGACCTTAAAATTGTATAGATTTAACTATTTGGTATCCTTTTTACTTTTACCGGTGTTTTTTTTATATGCGGAAGGATTTTGTCCGGTCTGTTTTTTAAATATCCTGGTAAAATGGCTCTGGTCAGAAAAACCGGTAAGGTAAGCGATCTCGGTTAACGAATAGGTCGTAGCCTCCATCAGGTTTTTGGCTTTGTCAATGCGTAGTTTCCTGATATAATCGCCGAACGACAGGTTATCAAAGTATTTAGAAAACTCGCGTGACAGGTAGGCTGGGTTAATCTCCAGTTCGTTGGATACCTGCTGCAAACTTAAAGTCATATTAGTATCCAACTGATCTTGTATCATTTCTTTAAGATCTTTTGCCCAATCCGGGGCTTTTTTTGAGTTGCTTTGTTTAATGTATTTATTAAATACTTCCAGCAGCATTTGTTCAACCGGACCCGTCTGGGTATGTTTTAACTGGTGCAAATGCTTTGCCCAACTGTACAGGCCATCATAAATGGTCATGCCCAAACTCAGTAATTCCTGATCGTCTTTGATGTTATACGCCAGTCCGGAAAAGATGGCTTCAAGCCCGGCTGCCTGTGGTGCAAAATCATGCCGGTCGGTATCAGCGCCCCGCACAATGGCAGCTACCCTGTCAAGCGCGGCATCTTTAAGGTGATGTTTCTTTATAAAATAATCAAAGGTACAATGGTCATCATAATGAGTGTACTCAATTCCCGGCAAATCAAACGGCACCGCGTTTAACTCTTTGGCTTTTATCATAACCTCATCAAATGGAACATAGATGATTTCTGCTTCCGCATCAATAAACCGTTTGATGAGCCATGGGCAAGCGATACGGTCGATTTTCGGATGTTCACGGGTGATCCATTTCATGCAGTGCAAATTATAAACAAAATTAGCAGAAAAGAATAATCTGGCTTATAACAGAAATAAACAATAACTTCGATCATTAAATTAAGCTCATACCATATTCAAAAATATCGATTAATCGCCTTATTATCGGGGTTTACAATGTAGTAACTTTGTTAAAAACCAGGCGGTAAACTTGAATGATGATGCGGACAATACATAAGTTTTAATAAATAATAATAGTTAGTTTATTTGACAATGATCTAACGTGGTTGATTTTCAGCCAATTACAATTTTTAGTGTACCAGGGTGTACCCAGGTGTATCAACGTGTACATGGTACAGTACAGTAACAACATTTAACGGGTATAGGTTTATTGCTGCATTTGCTTACTTCACGGGGGGAACTAATTTTTATATCGAATTTAATCATTAAACGCGTTAAAAATTTATTAAAACATTATTGAAGTTAGTTTGTATTATCCTGTGATCGTACCAAACACCCCAACTCATATTGAATTTCTTCATCAATTTTTTGAATTATTCATTACATAAATTCCAAGAGAAATATACTATTCAGGCCCAGCTACTAATGTCTAAAATTAAAAAATCAGAAAAAGATTCCTTGTCTGTAATTAAAATCCCTGTAGCAGGTGAGGTGCCTCTGGAAACGCTTGATGTGGTACTTAAAGTAGCATCTATAGAGGCTACATATAGTCAAGACAGTATGGATAAGATAACCAGCGCCAATGATTTGCTGGTTGACCAGCTGGAAAATGAACTGATACTGGCCCATTTAGAGATTAAGCGTATTGCCGCGGTAGAAAAAGAATTAAACACTAAACTGGATTTTGCCAATCAGGAACTAAATGACCTGTCTTACACAGAAAGAATTATTAATACCCTGCGTGACCCGCTTATCGTAATGGATAAAGATTTAAAGGTAATGCGCTGTACCAGCGGTTTTTATAATAAGTTTAATGTAACCGAATTGGATACCGAAGGGCATTACTTTTTTGATCTGGGTAATCAGCAGTGGAATATTCCTGAACTTAGATATTTGCTGGAAAGCATTTTGCCCGAAAAAAAGGTAGTAAATGATTTTGAAGTTACCCATGTTTTCCCCGAAATAGGGCGCAGGGTAATGTGTTTAAACGCAAGGCAATTAGATAAAGTAAATGGCGGACAACTGATTCTTCTGGATATTGAAGATATTACTGAAAAACGGAAAATAGAAGATGGGCTGTCTGAAATTGAGCTTTTATTCCAGGAAAGCAAGGACCGTTTACAACTGGCTATTGATGCCGCCGGATTGGGCACCTGGGATTACAATACACTAACCGGCGAACTGATTACCGATTCTCGTTGCAATGAGATGTTTGCCCTTTTGCCACTCGATGAAATTAGCTATACTATTTTTATAGCGATGATACATGAAGATGATAGAAAACATGTTGATAAGGTCTTACAGCAAGCACTTAAGGGCGCCAATAATGGCGAATATGAAGAGGAATTTCGTACGGTAGAAACGGTTAATAAAGATTTAAAATGGATAAAGTTTAAGGGTAAAGCTTATTTCAATGCCGAAAACGTTGCTTATCGCCTGGTAGGCACTGCTGTTGATATTACTGTACAAAAAATACTTGACCAGGCAACAAAAGAATTATTGAAAAAAAAGGATGATTTTATGAGCATTGCCAGCCATGAACTCAAAACACCTATTACCACGCTAAAAGCCGCGCTGCAACTATTGGACCGGATGAAGGATAATCCTAACCGGATGCTGCCCAACCTGATTGTACAGGCAAATAAAAGTATGGAAAAGGTAACTACCTTAATAGAAAATTTACTGAACACCAATAAACTGAATGAAGGACAGCTTCATCTTAATAAAACTTCATTTATTATCGCTAAAATGATTGCCGATTGTTGCCAGCATGTTAGGATTGCAGGTATATATAACATCATCACAGAAGGAGATACGGCATTGAAGATCTATGCTGATTCTGATCGCATTGACCAGGTGATAATAAACTTTGTTAACAACGCCATCAAGTATTCCCCCGGTTTTAAAGAGATACACATCAAGGTTGAAAAAGTTAACGGGGTAGCTAAAGTATCGGTTACCGATAATGGCCCGGGTATTCAACCAGAAAAACTTCCTTATTTGTTTGATCGTTATTATCGGGTGGATAGCAGTGGTATGCAGTACTCCGGCCTGGGCCTGGGTCTTTATATTAGTGCCGAAATCATTAAAAGGCACAACGGGCAAATAGGTGTAGACAGCGAAATGGGCAAAGGCAGCACGTTTTGGTTTACCCTGCCCTTAGAATAAGCAGTAGCATGCTTTAATTCCCTATCAGGAATGTGTGTCTCATTCCCATTTCAGCTCAATCAAATGACATGGGTTTTATTTTATGGGGTAACTACAACTTTTATGAGACGGCAATTACCTTGATTTTCGTTTTGCAATTAATTCATACTGTTGGCTTCAGCCAACGGATAAAAGTATATTTTTGCAGCTTATTAACCATTGGTATTATAAATGCGTTTTATTGCTTTGTGCTTTTTGTTTATTGTTAGCTGCCATCTGGCAGGCTATGCGCAAAAAGATACGTCGGCAATTAACCCTATGCGCGCATACCCCGGCGGGCAGGGCGGCATGACCGTACTCGATTCGGTGGTACAGGCAACGGCCGCGCATGAAAAATTCATTGCAGATTCTATTGCCTTTTTATATATCAAATATCCAGATTCGTCACTAAATAAACAGTTTGTAGCCAGGGTATTAAATGAAAATTTATATAAAGGGGTAGCTTTTTTAGATATACCTTTTAAATCAAAAAGCATTTTACGTGACGGCCATGTTCGCCAAACCCGCGATCAATGGATTATTACTATCATAATAGGACTGTTATTATACACAGCGGTATTAAACATTATAATGAATAAGGATATTAAGAATGTATACCTGTCATTTTATAGCAACCGCTCGCTTACACTGGCCGGTAAAGAGGAGAGGCAGATCAATTTTTGGGCCTTTATAGGTTTGTATATATTGTTCAGTTTAACATTTGGGCTCTTTTTATACCAATTAGCTTCCTACAAAAGCATTTATTACAGCATAAGCGGTTTTAGATTATTTACTTCGCTATCATTAATAATTATCGTATTATTTTCCATTAAATTTTTGGTGCTGAAATTTATTGGGTTTGTTTTTGATATACAAAAGCTGGTAAGTGAGTATGTATCTGTACTATATCTAACCTATTTTAATATAGCTTTTGTTTTTTTACCGGTTACTGTGTGTTTTAGCTTGTTGGCAGCACAATATATACCTTATTTACTGGTTATTGCCGTAATATTAATAGTAGTAATTTTTACCTGGCTATACTTAAGAAGCAGTGTAAATATTATTTCGAATTTTCGATTTCATAAATTTTATTTATTTATCTATCTTTGTGCCCTCGAAATTTGCCCTATTTTGATACTAATTAAGGCACTGAATATTAATTTTTAGGTTTTTATATAAACAGAATTGGAAGATAGAAAGAAAAAGGTAAAAAGTATATTGGTTACTTTAGCGAAGCCTGAAAACGATAAAAATCCATATACTGAACTGGCGAAGAAACATAATCTGAAAATTGATTTCAGATCGTTTATACATGTTGAAGGTGTACCGGCCAAAGATTTCCGTAAGGATAAGATCAACCTGGCAGATTTCACTGCGGTAATATTTACCAGCCGTAACTCGGCCGATCATTTTTTCAGAATATGTGAAGAGATGCGTTTTGAGGTACCGGTAGAGATGAAATATTTCTGCCTGTCTGAAACCATTGCGCTGTATCTTCAAAAATATATTCAGTACCGCAAAAGAAAAATATTCTTTGGCAAGCAAACAGCAACAGATCTGGCCGAAGTATTGAAAAAACACTCGAACGAAAAATTCCTGTACCCATGCTCTGATGTAGCTGCCGAAGAAACCCAAAAGTTTTTGTTAGAGAATGGTTATGATTTTACTCCGGCAGTGCTGTTCCGTACGGTTTGTAGTGACTTGTCTGATCTTGCCGATGTGTTTTATGATATCATTGCCTTTTTTAGTCCTTCAAGTATACAATCACTGTATAAAAATTTCCCTGACTTTAAACAAAACAATACCCGTATAGCTGCATTTGGTGCAACAACCCATAAAGCAGTGTTAGAAGCCGGCTTAATTTTAGATATTCCGGCACCTACACCCCCCGCCCCATCCATGACAATGGCAATAGAACAGTATTGCAAGCAGGTAAATAAATAATTTTTCAGCATTTTTTTAACAGGCTTGCAACATATTGAAATTTATGCCGTATAAGCTTCTATTAAATAACAGCAGTTATAAATTGTTAATTTAAAAGAGATTTTTCGTTGTATATAAATTTGTTCTGTTTTTAATTAAATTTCCTTATAGTTTAAAAAATGTTTGAATTTATTATAAAAAACATTTTTTACCATTTGGTGAAGCAAAATTTATATATTCGGGGGTCATTTTGTGTTATATATTTATAACCGGATTTTTATTAATTGAAAATGAAGCAGATATACTTTTTAATAGCAGTTTTAGTTACAGGGATTTTAAGCGGATGCGGTAAAAAAACTGATAGAGGTGAAGTTTTGGGTGCTGATAGAAAGTCGGCACCGCATACCGAGGTGCCTTACGGCATGGCCTATATCCCCAGCGGCAGTTTTTTGATGGGCCAAACAGATCAGGATATAACATTCGCCCAGATCGCTCAAACTAAGCAGGTTACTATACCTGCCTTTTTTATGGATCAAACCGAAACTTCAAACACCCAATACCGGCAGTTTGTTAACTGGGTTCGCGACTCGATAGCTATTACCTCTTATTTAAATGACCCTAAGTATTACATAGGTGCAAATGCTAAAACACCTAACGCTAACCCAACAGGAAAAAAATATATTAATTGGAATTATGTAAAAAGTAACCCAATATGGAGCAGCCGTGCAAAAAAAGGACAGGCTAATACTGCTGCGTCAAAATTGCAAACCATGATGTACCAGGGCGATGACCGTATATTTGACCGTGATGAAATTGATGTACGCCTTATAAAATACAATTATGCAATGCCACTATTGCGCGAGGCGGCTAATTATAAAAACGACAAAAGTAAAAAGAGATCTGACTTTATTTTACGTGATACTGTTGGGGTTTATCCTGATACATTAGTTTGGTTAAGTGATTTTTCATATGCAGCTAATGAGCCAATGGTTGAAGGTTATTTTTCGCACCCATCATTTAAAGATTATCCGGTTGTTGGCGTAACCTGGCGCCAGGCAAGAGCATTTACGGTATGGCGCACACGTTATAATCAAGCTTATAAAGATTCAAGGCACCAACCACATCGCGCACCCTATGAATTACCAAACGAAGCGGAATTTGAATATGCTGCACGCGGTGGCAGGATAGGTACAGATTACCCATGGGGCGGCCCTTATATTAAAAATGCAAAAGGTTGCTTATTGGCAAACTTTAAACCGGGCCGTGGTAATTATTCAGATGATGGCGGTACTTATACGGTAAAAGTAAAATCTTACTTCCCTAATGATTATGGTTTATATAATATGGCCGGTAATGTAGCCGAATGGACCTCATCTGCATTTGATCCATCAGCATCAACATTTGTTAATGACCTGGCGCCAACATTCAACTACGAAGCTAAAAAGAATGAAGCTGAGGTGATGAAACGCAAAGTAGTAAGAGGCGGATCATGGAAAGATATTGGTTATTTTCTGCAAAATTCATCACGTAGTTATGAATTCCAGGATACTGCTAAATCGTATATCGGCTTTCGTTGCGTAACACACTTCCAGGGCCGCGACTTGAGAGATAAAAAATAATTCTTAAAAGTCTTATTAAAAATAAAAAATTTAAACATTTCATTTAATACTAAAACTTAAATACACATTATATTACTATGGCTGGAACTGGAAAAAAACTGCACCCTTATGGAATTAATAACATTGTATCATGGGGTGCAACTGTAGTTATCGTTGGCTTATTATTTAAAATTCAACACTTACCCTTTGGAGGTTTATTTATCTGTATTGGATTAGGTGCAGAAGCTATATTGTTTTTTATATTAGGATTTCAAAGAGAAGAAGTTGAGATAGACTGGACAAAGGCTTATCCGGAGTTGGCGCATGACTATACCGGCGAGCTACCAAAAGCATCAGCAAGAGGCGCAATAGGTGGTGGTGGTGGTTCAACCACTGCTGCACTGGATAAAATGCTGGAAGAAGCTAAGATAGGCCCCGAATTAATTGGCAGCCTGGCAGATGGTTTAAAAACTTTTGGCGATAAAGTTAATTCTATATCAAAGGTTACAGATGCAGGAGAAGCTACCATAGCCTTTACGCAAAAAGTTAAAGCGGCAACTCAAAGCTATGATAACCTTACTACATCGTTCGAGAAAGCTTCTGGTAATTTAATGGAGCTGGCAAATACAAATGTTGATTCGAAAGCCTACCATGACCAGGTAAATAATTTAGCTAAAAATCTTTCGGCCTTAAATGCGGTGTACGAATTGGAGTTGCAAGACTCAAGCGCCCATTTAAAATCAATGAACAAGTTTTATCAAAACCTGTCTTTAACCATGAATAACTTTAATGAATCATTAGAAGATTCTAAACAGTTTAAAGACGAAGTGGGCCGGTTGGCTAAGAACCTGTCGTCATTAAATGCTATTTATGGCAATATGCTTACAGCTATGAACCAGCCACGGCCTGCCTAATTGAGAGACCATAACAAAATTTTTGAACAATAATATATATATAAAAGATGGCTGGAGGTAAACAAACCCCAAGGCAGCGTATGATGGGCATCTTATACCTGGTATTGCTGGGCCTTATTGCCCTTGAAGTACCGGAAAGTTTGCTCGACGCGTTTAAAAACATTAGCGATAGTTTAGTTGCATCTAAAACAAATGTTGAGGTTGGTATTGAGAATACTTTTAATGCATTTGAAAAAACCAAACTTAAGGAGCAACCTGAAAGGGCCAAACCTATTTATGAAAGGGCCAAAAAAGCAAAAAAAATGTCTGATGACCTGAATACTTATGTAGAGTCATTAAAAACAATGTTAAAAGATGCAAGTGGCGGCTTTGACCCTAATACCGATGATTATAAAGGCCGTGAAAATGTGGATATATCAGTCGACCTGATGGTTAACCGAAAAAAGAACGCCTACGAATTGCATAAAAAAATTGATGCTACCAGGGAAGGATTAATTGCATTATTAGATCCAAAAGACCGCAATGGTGCAAAACTGCCATTGCAGGCTCTTCCACCGGCACCAAGAGTTGGTTTCGAGAATAAAAGCTGGGAACATGCTAATTTTGGCGAAGGTATGCCAATGGGTGCGGCTATGACCTCTTTGATAAAGATACAGGCCGATATAAAAAACTCTGAAAACGAAGTAATTAAAAAAATATTAGGCGAAGTTGACCAGGCTGTAGTGAACCTTGATCAGTTTTCGGCAGTAGCAGTTGCCCCAACAAGTTATGTGCTGGTTGGCCAACCTTATACGGCCGAGGTGTTTTTAACCGCGTCTGATTCAAAATCATCTCCGGATATTACCGTTGATGGTGGCAGGTTACCTACCGAAGCCGGCCGTGGTAAATATAGTGGCAGCACCAGTAGTGAAGGTGTACATACCTGGATAGGTACAATATCTGTTAAACAAAATGATGGTACTTTTAAAACTTATAAAACCGAACCGCAAACTTATACAGTAGCAAAACCATCGGCAGTGGTATCGCCCGATAAAATGAATGTATTATATATTGGTGTGCCAAACCCGGTTTCTGTATCGGCACCCGGTGTGCCAAAAGGAGATATTAGAGTAAGCATTACAAATGGGTCTTTAACTCCGGCGGGTAATGGCTATACGGCAGCAGTAACTACGACGGGTACAGCCACTATAACTGTATCTGGTCAGATATCAGGAAAATTAATGACTTTAGGGTCAACTTTATTCCGTGTAAAACGTATACCACCACCAAAGGCAATGTTTGCAGGTAAATCAGGAGGGACAGCAAGCGCTGGAAATATTAAAGCGCAGGACGTTCTTTTTGCAAAGCTTGACGGATTTGACTTTGATGCTAAGTTTAATGTTACCAGATTTACGTTATTAATTGCTAAACCACGCCAGGACCCGATGACTTATTCAGGAACAGGGGCTGAATTAACAACTACTATGCACACGGCATTAAATACGGTTACACCGGGTACAACAGTTGTGTTTAAAGATATTTTTGCCGTGGGCCCTGATGGTACACAGCAAAGCCTTGACAATATTGTATTATTTGCAAATTAAAAGCATATGAAAAAGAAATTATTACTAATTGTACTTTGTTTAGCGTGTGTGACATCATTCGCGCAAACTAAAAAGAAAAAAGGTACTGGTAAGCCGGCACCAAAACAGGTAAACGGGGTTTCAAATAACGCTGTGTCTAAACAATCGTCAACGATTGATACTTCAAAGAAAATAACCGAAGCACCCGTTACTCCGGATGCGGGCCCTGTCAAACCATTTGACAGGCCTTTGGATGGGTATTACAAAAAAACAAATATTCAGAATAACAAGGTAACACCGTATGCCAATGTACGCGAATCGGACGTAGTATTTGCTAAAAGGGTATGGGAAGAAATTGACCTGCGCGAAAAAGTAAACTCTTACCTGGGTTCGCCAAAGGCAAGGTTAATTGATGCTTTAATGGATGCTGTTGCAGCAGGCGAATTAACTGCCTATGACCCTATACCAACAAAAGATGACCCTAACGGCGATAGCTTCGCAACTCCGTTAACCCCGGCTAAAGCAAAAGCCAAAATGGTTGATAGCACGGCTGTTGATAAGTTTGATCCTAAAACGGGCGAAAAAATAAGCTCAAAAATGCAGGCAGGCGAATTTGTTGCCGATAGTATTGTGAAATTTCGTATTAAAGAAGATTGGTTATTTGATAAACAACGCTCTGTTTGGGAACCGCGTATTATTGGTATAGCACCAATGATCAAGCAAAAAGTAGCAGGCTTAAATTTGGATTATCAGCCGGCATTTTGGATATATTTCCCTGCTGCCCGCCAGGTATTGGTTACCAAAGAGGCGTTTAACCGCAGTAATGATGCAACCGACCTAAGCTTTGATGACGTGTTCCTGAAACGCTTGTTTCATGGATACATAGTAAAACAATCAAACGATAAGGATGAACGTATTAAGGATTATGCTACAGGTATAGACCGTTTGTACGAATCTGAAAGAATAAAGAAATCATTAATGGACTGGGAACTTAATTTGTGGCAGTATTAGGAGTTAAGTAAAAATTCAAAATTAAAAAGTCAAAATCTGATAAGGTTTTTGACTTTTTTGCTTTTAAAGGTTTTGTCATTCTGAGCGATAGCGAAGAACTATTCTCTTGAGCGATAGCAAAAAATCTAAAAACTATGCATACGCCGCAGGGCAGATTCTTCGCTATCGCTCAGAATGACAACGAAGGTGTAGGTAGGTGTATATAGTGTATACACTTACCGTATACACCTACATTTTTTGCTTTAGAATGACTTTTGACTTTTTAATTTTGACTTTCTAAACCGCTGCCGCCAAAATATTCTATTATAGCTTTGGCTTGTTTGCCATTAACTACTTCCTGCAATGTTTCGGCATCAGCTTCGCGTATTTTTTTAACGGATTTAAAATATTTAAGCAGCTTTTCGGCAGTAGTTTTGCCTATGCCTTCAATTAGCTCAAGCTCGGTAGCCAGGGTACCCTTATCGCGCTTTTTACGGTGAAAAGTTATACCAAAGCGGTGCGCCTCGTCCCGTAAATATTGAATAACCTTTAGCGTCTCTGATTTTTTGTCGAGGTACATCGGGTATTGGTCGCCGGGATAATAAATTTCTTCCAGTCGTTTTGCTATACCAATTATGGTAACCTGTTTATCAATACCCAATAACTTTAAACTCTTTACTGCAGATGATAGCTGGCCCTTGCCGCCGTCAATTACAATGAGCTGAGGTAACCCGCTGTCTTCATCTAAAACCCTGCGGTAGCGCCTTAAAACAGCTTCTTCCATGGTAGCAAAATCATCAGGCCCTACAACTGTTTTTACATTAAAGTGGCGGTAATCTTTTTTAAATGGCTTACCATCCCTAAATACCACAATAGCCGACACCGGGTACTTGCCCTGAAAATTTGAATTATCAAAACACTCAATATGACGCGGCAGTTGGTTCATGCGCAGGTCCTTCATCATCTGCGTTAGCAGGCGTTCGGTGCGTATCTCGGGGTTAAGTTTTTCGTATTGGTCTATTCGTTCTTTTTTAAAGTACTGTACATTTTTTTGCGACAGGTCAAGCAGTTTCCTTTTCTCGCCTAATTTTGGTACGGTAAACTTTAGAGTTGTGTCGTCAAGGTCGATCTTAAACGGGACAATTATTTCTTTAGATTCGCTGTTGTACCGGCTTCTAAATTCAATTATAGCCAGTTCCAGTAACTCCTCATCGCTTTCATCCAGCCGCTTTTTAAGCTCGATAGTTTGTGTTTGGATGATAGTGCCATTCATCACCTTTAAAAAATTCACAAAGGCAATTTTCTCTTCGGATGCTATGCTAAATACATCCACATCAGTAATAGATGAATTTACAACGGTTGATTTGCTCTGGTAATTCTCCAGCAGGTCAAACTTGCGTTTTAAACGGTGCGCCAATTCATAATTCATGCCGGTGATTGCGTTATCCATCTCTGTTTTCATTTTGCGCAACACTGCACCAATTTTACCGTTCAGGATGTCTTTTATTTCTTCAATGCTGTTGTCGTAGTCATCCTCTGTCTGATAGTTTTGGCAAGGGCCCTTGCAGTTACCTAACTGGTACTCCAGGCAAACCTTAAATTTACCGGCATCAATATTTGGTTTAGTAAGTGCGAGATTACAGGTACGTAAAGGGTAGGTTTCTTTTATCAGCCCTAAAATAGCATGCATCATGCTTACTGAGGCATACGGGCCAAGGTATTTAGAGCCGTCTTTAACTATGCGCCTGGTCCAGAATATGCGCGGGAAATGTTCGTTTTTAATAATGATCCAGGGGTAGGTCTTATCGTCCTTTAGCATTACATTATAGCGCGGCTGGTGCTTTTTGATCATGCTGTTTTCCAGCAGCCAGGCATCAATTTCTGTATCAACAATGGTAAACGTAATGTTGCGGATCTTTGATACCAAAACTTTTGTTTTGGCATTTACATTAATGTCTTTATTAAAGTAAGAGGTAACCCGGTTGCGCAGGTCCTTAGCCTTACCAATATAAATAAGCTCCTTATCCTCGTTCCAATACTGGTATACACCGGGTTTATGGGGTATATTTTTTAATGCCGCTCTGTAATCGAATTTTTCCATTTCTATTTAACTACGTCATTGCGAGGAACGAAACAATCTCTGCAACAGACAGTCAATATGATAAATTTCATTGCTATGCAGATATCAATTATGGTACTAAACCAATATTGCGGACATTGATTAGCAGGTGAAGAGATTGCTTCGTTCCTCGCAATGACGCGCGGGTATTATTGTATAACATTATTAAAAACTCAGCTTCTTCTCCACTTCATTAGTGCCCTTTGCCTGCTGGCTATAGGCATTGCAATCTAATGTAATAGATAACGGAGCTTTAGGAGGAGTAAAGTCAATATTCTTTTTTATGCCCAAATCGGCATTGGCATATACCTTTTTCATATATAATGCAAAAATTGGTAGTGCTGAGTTGGCCCCCTCGCCAAGGCTTTGAGTTCTGAAATGTATGTCGCGGTCCTCGCAGCCGGTCCATATACCTGTTACTAATTGAGGGGTAATACCTATGAACCAACCGTCGGAGTTATCATTAGTTGTACCTGTTTTACCACCTATTGGGTTGGTTAAATTATAGGTCCACTTTAGCCTTTGTCCGGTTCCTTCTTCTATAACCCCTTTTAACATATAGGTCATTACATAAGCGGTTTGCTCACTCAGAGCCTGTTTGCGTTGCACATGATTTGAGTAAATTTCATTACCATTTTTATCTTCAATACGTAGTAAATAGCTGGGCTGTGTCCAAACGCCCTGGTTGGCAAATACAGAATATGCGCCCGTCATATCATATACCGAAGCATCAAAACTGCCAATACATATTGACGGAACTGCTGGTATGGGACTGGTAACCCCCATTTTCTTGATCAGCTCTACTACAGGTATAGGTGTAAGTTCTTTCATTAAATGAGCGGTGATCCAATTTTGCGAGTGGGCCAAAGCCTGGCGTAAGGTTAAGGGGCCGGGAATGGTTTCTGTTCTGCCGGAGCTAGGGCACCATTTTTGCCCATCATAATAAATGGTATCAGGCACATTGTTTACCTGCAAACAAGGTGAATATGCATTATCAATGGCTACAGCATAAGTAAATGGCTTAGCCGTTGAGCCAACCTGCCTTGTGCCGGCATATACCTGGTCATAATTAAAGTGTTCAAAATTAGTTCCGCCAACCCAGGCTTTAACATACCCTGTAGTAGGGTCCATGCTCATCAACGCGTTTCTTAATAAGAATTTGCAATATACAATCGAGTCGATAGGTTTCATTAATGTATCTATATCACCTTTCCAGGTAAAAAGGTTTAACATATCTGGTGTATTAAAGTTCTGGCTTATCTCCTCATCTGTTTTACCCAATGCCTTTAACTCTTTATACCTGTCAGACTTTTGTATGCCCATTTTGATCAAATAAGCATAGTTATGTATTTCTTTAGCAAGGTTATGCCCGTGCCAATGTTCATTGAATTGATTTTGCAGTTTACGCATATATTCGCGTTGTGCTTCCTCGGCATATTGCTGCATTGTATAATCAATAGTGGTATATATTCTTAAACCGTCGCGGTCAAGGTCATAAGGCGTTCCGTCAGATTTGTTTATATTTTTGTCAACTAATAATTTTTTCAACTCGTTTTTTAAAGTTGCCCTAAAATAAGGTGCTAATCCTTCTGTATGATTAATAGGATGATAATCAATACCAAGCGGTCTGGCCTTACTTTCATTGGCCTGCCCTTCACTTAAATAACCTTCGTCAGCCATGCGCTTCAATACAAGATTACGCCCGATAAGTGCCTTATTTGGATGCCTTATTGGTGAATTTGCGGTTGGGGCCGTAAGCATTTGTATTAAAGTGGCAGCCTGATCTGCTGTTAATTTTGCAGGCGTGGTATTAAAATAAGTTAACGCTGCAGAGCTTATGCCAAATGTACTACTGCCAAAATCAACCGTGTTTAAATACATGGTGATGATTTCCTGCTTAGTATAGTGCTTTTCTATCCTTATGGCAATAATGAGCTCCCTTAGCTTTTGCAAAATTCGTTTTATAGGATTATGCGCAGGTTTTTCAAGGGCAAACATATTTTTTGCCAATTGCTGGGTAATGGTACTGGCCCCCTGTTTTTTGCCTATCATTCCATAAAGAATAATAGTAAATGAGCGCCCAAAATCAATACCCGAATGTGTGAAAAAATGATTATCCTCTTTTGCTATTAACGCGTTTATTACATTAGGCGATATGTCTTTGTAAGTTACATTCGATCGGTTGGTTTTGTAATATTTACCCAATATTTGCTTATCTGATGAGTAAATTACGGATGCCTGGTCGCTTTTTGGATTTTCCAGTTCGCGCAATGAAGGCAGGGTGCCAAATACACCAAATGTGGTTAGGCCTATCAATATTACTACAAGTGCAAAGCAGGCTATAAAAAATCTCCAAATATACCAGTTGTATCTCTTTATATCCTGTTGCGAAAGTTTAACGTCCATCTTATTAATAGGTTTGTTGGTAGTAATCAATATAATTATCCAATAATTTTTTGTCGGCTAATTTATCCAGATTTTCTTGTGTTATAATAAAAAAACTGTATTTATCATTTGGTATTTTCATGATCTGGGGCAATAATGGGATAATAGCCCTTGCATATTTCTTAACCGCGTCAAGACTGTAAAACCGGCCCATGTATATCAGCTGATTATCACGCCCGGCATTTTTTAGCTGGTGCTTAATTGCATTAGCCTGGAAATTGGCCCGGTTAAACTGCCCAATCCCAAAACGTGATGATGCCAGATCTGTTGTGCCGGTACTTACATTTATTACAAAATAATAGTTAGTACTATCGCGCAAATTAAAAGTAGTTGATGCTACTTTAACCGGTGGCCTGTCTTTTATACCTGCCTGCTCCGCCGGTTTAACTACAGGTTTATCAACTACCGGTGTAAAGGTACGATTACGGTTATATACTGTTTCTTTTTGATAGGCTATAGGCGGCGAAAAGAATGCGCCTGTTGTATCACTATCCATTATAACATAAGTTTGCGCAGCGAGTTCGGTTGAGTTAGCATCAATATAAGCTAAATGCTGTTTCACTAATGGCGTTATTAACTGATCGTTGGGATAATTATTAATCATTTGCTGCAGATCGGCCCTGAAGGGAGCTATTGTTTCTAAATGCCCACCGGCTATAGCCCGCAGGTAATATAACTGTACCAATAGCTTATTGTTGGGGTATTGCTTTAACAAACTATCGGTAACGCTAATAACCTGGCTATATTTTTTCTGTCGATACAGATCATACACTATGTTATAAGATGCATAAAACCGCGAATCGGCATCATCCAGCTTTTTGCTGTAATCGGGGTCGATAATCACTTTGGCAAATATGCTTTCGGGATAAATTTTTACCAGCCTGTTTTTATACTCGTTTGATTTTGCTACATCAATATCGCTATACAACCTATACAAATTATAGTATACCGAAGGCTTATTAGGATCATCAGGAAAGTTAGTCAGCAGCAGTTCGTAGTTTATTATAGCATTATTTTTATCCTCTAAAATATCGCGATAAAAATTGGCTATATCTAAATACGCGTTATAAATGCGTGCGTTTGATTGTGCAAGCAATGCCGGAGTAAGGGGAAGGTTCTGTAATAAATTGTTCCGGTAATTACCTGCCGATACATCAGTTTTATTTTTACGCATATCTGCCGGTAATACTGCATCAGGGTCGGTTATAGAAGGTACATTTTGTTGAGCTACATTTGTATTATTGTTTATAACCGTATTATTACTTTGTTTGCTGCTTCTGCGCCAGTCATCTTCCAGTTTACGGCCGCCCCATATACGTTTAAAATCGTTATATCCCTGACTAACAGCTGTGGCATTATAAAAATAAAAGCTGCTGCCTGTAGCCGGTTTGCCGGTTGGTGTAGCATTAGTATTATTAAGCGGTTTAGTTGCTGCAGCGATACTATTATTATTGGCTGTTATAACCTGTTGCTGCAAAATTTGGGCATTAACCATATTGTCAATACGTGCCGACCGTGTTTTTTCGTCAAGCCCGGCCAGCATTTGCAACGTATCTTCATGGGCAATTATCTGCAATTTATCAACCAGTACCTGCAGGTTATTGCTTTTCTTTTGTATGATTTGATAGCCGGGATAGTTTGGTGAAAGATTAGTTAGCGTACTATCATAGTATTTTTTAGCATTTACATAATCGGCCTTGTCGTTAAAGTCAATATCTGCCATACGCAGGTAGGAGAGGCCCTTTTGGTTTTGATTTTTTGAGCTGTTACGTACCGATAGCTTATAATATTTTATGGCATTGTTAATGTCTTTATTAACCTGGTAAAGCTGGGCGACCTGGTAATATATCTGGTCCTGGAAATCTTTATTATTCTCGTTTTTGAGCAAGCTCAATAAAAGGCTTGTACGGTTCATCTTAATTCCGTTCCGCATATCCTCAATACGTATGCGATTAAGATTGGCATTAAATGCCATCTCGAACTCGGCATTGCTTTTAACAATACGCGTATAGCTTATTATAGCCTCATTGTTTTTATGATTTAATTCCTGCAGTTGCCCAAGGATAAACGTCCAGCGTAATTTCTGATTGTTGTTTTTACAATAAAGTATAGCCTTTTTAGCTGCCGCTTCTGCATCGACATAGTTTTTGGTATTAATATCATACTGCAGGTTTGCCGCATACACATCAGCCGGAATGGTCTTTTTAGGATTGACGTTTTTATAAACCGTATCTAATGCCAGCCGGGCTTCGCGCGTGTTATTTAAGTATAACAAGGCACGTACTTTCCACGCTGCTGCTTGTTGTGTAAGGCTAATTTCTTTGGGGAATGAGCGAATTACGTAACTAAAGAATTCAACCGCGTCAAAAAACTTTCCGGCCAAAAAATTGGCCTTGCCCAATACCAGGTATGCATCGCCCACATAGCGGCTCTGTTCTTTTTCGTTAATAATGGTGTTGGCTTTAATTATTGCGGCATCCAGCTCTTTATCAGATGCGGTGCCATGTACTACCGTGTCCCGGTAAACGCTTAATATACGGTCGTACGAATCAATATAGCTGCCTGCATAGGTTTCCTGCTTTTGCCTTAATAACTCGTTTGCATTATATAATATATTATAATGAGCAGTTAAATTTTGCATGGCGCGGTTAAACTTAGTCCTTCTCTCGAACGAGCAGCCTGCTATGATAAATACCATTGCAAACAGAAAAAAGTTAACTTGCTTATTTACAGGGAATATGTAGTTGCGCCTCAAGATCGAACAGTGGTTTTAAAAGCCTTGCTAATTTAGTAAAGATTATGCAATAGGATTTAATAAATTTGCGCATGGCTAAAAATGAACCTACCGGCAATCCGGATAATAACGGCCCGGGAACCAATTACTCCAAATTTATAGGCGTTGCTTTCCAGATGATAGCTATTATTGGTTTGTTTACCTTTGCAGGCTATAAAATTGATGAAGCAGCAAATCATGCCACTAAATGGGCAACCGCGGCATTATCATTAACCGGTGTTTTTATTTCATTATTCATTATTATCAGATCTTTAAAAAATTGAAAATTCTTACTAAAATTTACCCATTTATAATATTTACAATAATAATGGCTGTAGGGCCTTTGTATCTAATATATTCAGGCAATCAAAGTTATTTAATACCTCAGTTTTGGGGGCTGTTTGCATTTATATCCATATTAACATTAATTGTGTTGATAGCAATCCTTGTGGGGCAAGCAATAGATCCCGAAATGTATGCCCAATATTTTATGGGCGCTACTGTTTTTAAGCTGCTTGCCTGTTTAATTTTTATCCTGGTTTTTGTGCTGAAACATAAGGTTGACAAGGCTGTTTTTATGGGCAATTTCTTTTACTTATATTTCTTAAATACGGCCTTTGAAGTTTATGTTTTGTTGCGTAACTTGCGCAACCAAAATTTAAAGTAAAAAACTTTATTTAGATGTATAAAAGCTCAATTTTGAAATTAAAAATTTTTACACTTTTACGAATTTGTGCCGTTTTTTTAACGCTGAACGCATTTTCACTCCCGGTTTTTTCGCAAGAAACGCTTAAAGAAGGCGTTGAAAAAAAGTTTGAACCAAGCGAGGTTATTTTAGAACACATTGCCGATTCTCACTCTTTCCATATTTTAGGAAACACGTCAGTTCCGTTACCGGTCATTTTGTATACCGATAAAGGTTTTGAGGTTTTTTCGGCAGCTCGTTTTGAGCATGGTAAAGCAGATTATGTTGGTAAATATTACACCTACCGTTTAATAAATGATAAAGTAAATATTGTTGGTGCCAATAATACTTTATTGGCAAGCGCTACGGTATTAAAGCTGAATAGCTCGCTGATAGATTTTTCCATCACCCGCAATGTAATAAGCATGTGGATGTCTATCCTGTTTTTAGTTATCATATTTATTGCGGTATCATCAGCCTATAAAAAGCGCCAGGGCCAGGCGCCAAAAGGCTTACAGTCTTTTATGGAGCCAATTATCCTTTTTGTAAGAGATGATATTGCCCGCCCAAATATAGGTTACAAATACCGCAGGTTTATGCCTTTGCTGTTAACCATTTTCTTTTTTATATGGATAAATAACCTGATCGGCTTGGTGCCTTTCTTCCCGGGTGGTTCAAACCTTACCGGTAATATAGCAGTAACATTTGTACTGGCATTAATAACTTTAATATTGGTTAATTTAAACGGCAACAAACATTACTGGAAACACATTTTTGTTCCGGCTGATGTGCCTGTTTGGATATGGCCATTATGGTGGGTTATTGAGTTGGTAGGTATTATATCGCGCCCGTTTGCATTAATGATTCGTTTGTTTGCCAACATTACGGCGGGCCACATTATTGTATTAAGCTTAATATCATTAATATTTGTTTTCAAATCTTTATACATAGCACCGGTATCAGTAGCATTCGTAGTATTTATGGATGTGCTTGAGTTATTGGTTGCTGCATTGCAGGCTTTCATTTTTACGTTGTTAACCGCCCTGTTTATAGGCTCAGCAATTGAGGAAGCTCATCATTAATTAGTAAATAACTATAATACATATATTAACTTTTAAATTTAAAACAATGATTGGAAGTATCGCTGCACTTGGTGCAGGTTTATCAGTAATCGGAGCCGGTATCGGTATCGGTCAAATCGGTGGTAAAGCCGTTGAAGGTATTGCCCGCCAGCCGGAAGCTGCTTCAAAGATCCAAACTGCAATGATCATCGCTGCTGCCCTTGTAGAAGGTGCCGCTTTGTTTGGTGTGGTTGTATCATTCTTAGGCTTGAAATAATCAATCCTTAAGAAAAAAACATTAACCTTACCTGTAGCGGTTGGCAACAGGTAAGGTTATTTAATAAGTTGAATTAAAATTTCTAAAATATAAAATGGAATTAGTTACCCCCGAAATTGGCTTAGTATTCTGGACTACAGTATCATTTTTAGTGCTGTTTTTCCTGCTTGCTAAATTTGCCTGGAAGCCTATTATGGGCGCCATTGACGATAGAGAACGCTTTATTGAAGACTCACTGCGCAAGGCCGAAGCTGCTAAAGATGAAATGGCCCGTTTAACTAATGAGAACGAAGTGTTGTTAAAGCAGGCGCGTGTTGAGCGTGATCTGATATTGCACGAAGCTAAAAAAGTTAAGGACCAGATCATTGGCGATGCTAAAGACGCTGCACACACAGAAGGCGCGCGCATGATAGAGCTTGCCCGTGTTGAAATTAACAACCAGAAGGCTATTGCTATGGCTGATGTTAAGAACCAGGTAGCCTCATTATCATTAGAAATTGCTGAGAAAGTATTGAAACAGCAATTTGCAGATCAGGCAAAACAAGACGAGTTGGTGAGCCAGCTTTTAAAAGAAGTTAAATTGTAATAGTGATTGGAGATTAGTGAATAGTAAATGGTTTAACCGCCCTAACTAATCACTAATCTCCAATCACTAATCACTATCATAAAATATGTCAGAATTAACGGTAGCAGCCAGGTACGCCAAATCATTGATCGATCTTTCGAAAGAGCAAAACGCTTTGGAAGATTTAAATAATGACATGGTATTTTTCCTGAAAACCTTAAAGGCAAACCCGCAGCTAATTGCAGTTTTAGGTAATCCTATCATATCTCATCAAAAAAAATTAAATATCCTGACCGGGTTATTTGAAGGTAAGGTGAATAAAATATCTATCGCGTTTTTTAAGCTGATGATAAACAAAGGTCGTGGCGAAGTTTTATACACTACAGCACACGAGTTTATTAACCAGTATGACTTTATAAAACACATTACCCAGGCTACGGTAGTATCCGCTACGCCATTATCAGCAGCTAACAAGGCTAAGATATTGGCCGAAGTAAAAGCAACAGTAGGCGGCGAAGTGGTATTAGAAGAAAGGGTAGACGAAACGCTGATTGGCGGTTTTGTATTAACCGTTGGCGACAGGCAGATAGATACCAGTATTGCAAGCAATTTAAAAAAATTGAAAAAGAACTTTGCCCAAGGCATTGTTTAATAAATAAATAAAATCTCAAAATTAAAATAAACTATGGTAGAGGTAAGACCAGATGAAGTATCGGCAATTTTGCGTCAGCAGTTGGCGGGTTTCAAGTCAGAATCTGAATTAGAAGAAGTGGGTACCGTACTCCAGGTGGGTGATGGTATTGCACGCGTTTATGGTTTAACAAAAGTACAATCAGGCGAGTTGGTTGAGTTTGACAATGGCTTACAAGGTATTGTATTGAACTTGGAAGAAGATAACGTGGGTGTTGTATTGTTGGGCCAATCTGACGAAATTAAAGAAGGCGATACTGTTAAACGTACCCGTAAAATTGCCTCTATAAACGTAGGCGAAGGCATGCTTGGCCGTGTAGTTAACACGTTAGGTGCACCTATTGATGGTAAAGGACCAATTACCGGCCAGACTTATGAAATGCCCTTAGAGCGTAAAGCTCCGGGTGTTATCTACCGTCAGCCGGTTACAGAGCCTTTGCAAACAGGTATCAAGGCTATTGACGCGATGATCCCTATCGGCCGCGGACAACGTGAGCTGGTTATTGGCGATCGCCAGACAGGTAAAACTGCGGTTTGTATTGATACCATCATCAACCAAAAAGAATTTTATGATGCCGGTAAACCGGTTATCTGTATATATGTAGCTTGTGGCCAAAAGGCTTCTACAGTTGCAAACATTGTACGCGCGTTGGAAGAAAAAGGTGCTATGCCTTATTCTATCATTGTTGCTGCTAACGCTTCAGACTCTGCAACCATGCAATTCTTTGCTCCGTTTGCAGGTGCCGCTATCGGCGAGTATTTCCGCGATACCGGTCGCCCGGCATTAATTGTTTATGATGACTTGTCTAAACAAGCGGTTGCTTACCGTGAGGTGTCTTTATTATTACGCCGTCCACCGGGCCGTGAGGCTTATCCGGGTGACGTGTTTTACCTGCACAGCCGTTTATTAGAACGTGCCGCTAAGATCAACGCCAATGATTCTATCGCGCAAGCGATGAATGATTTGCCGGAGTCTATCCGTAGCATAGTTAAAGGTGGTGGTTCATTAACAGCATTACCTATCATTGAAACACAAGCAGGCGATGTATCAGCTTATATCCCAACCAACGTAATTTCAATTACCGACGGGCAGATATTCCTGGAGTCTAACTTGTTTAACGCTGGTGTTCGTCCGGCAATTAACGTGGGTATTTCGGTATCTCGTGTAGGTGGTAACGCGCAGATCAAATCAATGAAGAAGGTAGCAGGTACTTTAAAACTTGACCAGGCACAATACCGTGAGCTGGAAGCTTTCTCAAAATTTGGATCGGACTTAGATGCTTCTACTAAAAACGTACTGGATAAGGGTGCGCGTAACGTAGAGATATTAAAACAAGGGCAGTATTCGCCAGTATCTGTTGAAAAACAGGTAGCTGTTATTTACTTAGGTACTAAAAACCTTATGCGTGGCGTACCGGTAAATAAAATACGTGAGTTTGAAAGCGAATTTACAACCCAGTTAGAAATGCGTCACCCTGAAGTGCTTGCTGCATTAAAAGCAGGTAAGTTTGATGACCAACTAACAGGCGTACTGGAAACAGTAGCAAAAGAACTGGTAGCGAATTATAATTAATTTAGTTTGTAGTCGAAAGTCTTTAGTCCTGAGTCGCTTGACTTAAGACTTAAGACTTTCGACTCAAGACTCAAAAAAAATGGCTAATTTAAAAGAAGTAAGAAACAGGATATCGTCGGTATCGTCAACGCAGCAGATCACCAAAGCTATGAAAATGGTTTCGGCAGCTAAGTTGAAACGTGCTACCAATGCTATTGTACAATTACGCCCATATGCAAGTAAGCTGAAGGAATTATTGTCAAACTTGTCTGCAAGTTTAGAGGATGGTTCGTCACCTTTTTTACAGCAGCGTGAGCCTGTTAAGGTATTAATAGTAGCGGTATCATCAAATCGCGGACTGGCAGGTGCTTTTAACGCTAACGTTATGAAAACTGCCAATAACCTTATCGCCGAAAAATACAGCGAGCAGTTAAAGGCGGGTAACGTTTCTATTGTTGCTATCGGTAAAAAATCGCAGGAGTTTTATGAGCGTCGTAAATACAACGTTATCGGCAACAATAATGAGTTGTACAATAACTTAAACTTTGCTAATGCCTCGTTAATTACCGAAAGCATTATGGAAGGCTTTTTAAAGGGACAATATGACCGTGTTGAAATAGTGTATAACCACTTTAAAAACGCGGCTATGCAGTTTTTAATAACCGAGCAATTGTTGCCGGTACCAAAAACCGAGCTTAAAAAAGACGAAGTAAAAACCGCACAGGTTGATTATATACTGGAGCCATCACAAGAAGAAATTGTTGCAGAGCTGATACCAAAAAATATTAAGATACAATTGTATCGCGCGGTATTAGATTCTGTAGCTTCTGAGCATGGTGCCCGTATGACCGCGATGGATAAAGCGACCGAAAACGCAGGCGATTTGTTGAAAGCATTAAAACTTGCCTACAACCAGGCCCGTCAGGCAGCCATCACTACAGAGCTTACCGAGATTGTAAGTGGCGCGGCGGCGTTGTCATCAAATTAGGCCCCCTCTAAACGGCATAGCCCTCATGAACACCTAAGAAAACAAATCATAGGTGAATAATCTTCCCCGGTAGGGGAGGCTTTTATAATATACAAAACGGCTTTCCGATTCGGGAAGCCGTTTTGTTTGTAATCTCACCACGCGTCATTGCGAGGAACGAAGCAATCTCTGCGCATGCAAATCAATTAACGAAGTCTCATACGCATGAATAAGAACATATTGCTTATTGAATGTCCTATATAGAGATTGCTTCGTTCCTCACAATGACGTGCCGATTAATGGGATATTTGTGCTTATATCAAATCAAACCCAATATCTTTCCTAAAATAACAACCGTCATAATAGATCCTGCTGGCATCGGCAGTAGCTTGTTGCAGGGCATCGAACATATTATCTTGTAACGATGTAATTGCTAAAACCCGTCCACCGGTTGCTAATATATCTTCACCTTGTTGTGTTGTACCCGCCTGGAAAACGTGCGAGCCGCGTACATTCTCCATGCCGCTGATAGCTTTGTTTTTTAAATATTCACCGGGATAACCGCCTGCAACACAAACTACGGTTGCCGCAACTTTATTGGATATGATGAGTTCCTTTTCGTTCAGATTTCCTTCGGCTACGCCTAACAGTAGCTCGACAAAGTCTGATTCTATGCGTGGTAAAACGCTCTCTGTTTCGGGGTCGCCCATGCGGCAATTGTATTCTATCATGTAAGGGTCGCCATGACAATTCATCAGGCCAATAAAGATAAAACCTTTGTAAGGAATGCCCTCTTGTTTTAAGCCTTCAATGGTTGGGATGATCACCCTATCTTCAACTTTCTTAATAAACTCCGCATCCGCAAACGGAACCGGGGATACAGAGCCCATACCGCCGGTATTTAATCCGGTATCGCCCTCGCCAATACGCTTATAATCTTTGGCTGATGGTAAGATTTTATAATTATTGCCATCAGTCAGTACAAAAACCGATAGCTCAATACCTTGTAAAAACTGTTCAACAACAACCTTCGAGCCGGCATCGCCAAATTTGGCCTGGGTAAGCATTTCTATTAATTCCTGCTGTGCCTCTTGTACGGTAAGACAAATTAATACGCCTTTGCCCGCAGCCAATCCATCGGCTTTTAAAACAATAGGTAAGCCTATGGTTGGTAAATAATCAAAACCCTCCTGCAAAGTATCGCGGGTAAAAGTTTTTGATGTAGCTGCAGGGATGTTGTGCCTCTCCATAAACTGTTTAGAAAAATCCTTGCTGCCTTCTAATTGTGCACCCTCGGCCTGCGGACCAATAACCGGCACGTTTTTCAACTGTTCATCCGTCAGGAAAAAATCGTGAATGCCCCTAACTAAAGGCTCTTCGGGGCCAACCAATACCAAATCAATGCTATTAGCTAAAACACATTGTTTAATGCCTTCAAAATCGTTTACGGCAATGTTTACATTGGTGCCGTATTGACCGGTACCCGCGTTACCGGGCGCTATAAAAAGTTTACTGCATTTTGGGCTTTGTGCTAATTTCCAGGCGAAGGCGCTTTCCCTTCCGCCCGAGCCGAGGATCAGGATGTTCATAGGGGGCAAAGATAGAATATTTTGATGTGTGGATGTGCAAATATGCAGATGTGCGAATGAATTTTTAATTTAATAATTGAAGCTAATCTGCATATCCGCACATCTGCATATTTGCACATCAAATAAGTCATCTGCTATTAAAAATTATTACCTTTGCCTGTCATAATGGCTTTATAATTGCGCTGGCGCAATTATTGAGTTTATGCCATCATATCAAACTAAATATGTTAAATTTTATAAGTAAGCTTTTTGGAAGCAAATCAGAACGGGATGTAAAGGCTATTTTGCCTTTGGTTGAAAAAGTTAAGGCCGAGTTTGCCAAGCTTGATCAGATAAGTAATGATGAGCTAAGAGCCAGGACACTTGATTTTAAGGAAACCATTAAACAGGGATTAGCTAAAATTGACGAAGAGATACAGGCGATTAAAGATCAGACCGAGAACAATCCGGATATGGATGTGCAGGAGAAGGTTGACCTGTATACCCAGGCAGATAAGTTGCAAAAGGACCGTGATAAGGAGCTGGAAATTATATTATTAGATTTATTGCCTGAGGCTTTTGCCGTTGTAAAGGAAACTGCCCGCAGGTTAAAAAATAACGCTACCATTGAGGTTACCGCCACGCAGTTTGACCGTGACCTTGCTGCTAAAAAGCAAAATGTTGTTATAAAAGGCGATAAAGCTATTCACCATAATAAGTGGCTGGCTGCGGGTAATGAAGTTACCTGGGATATGGTACATTATGATGTACAGCTGATTGGTGGTATTGTATTGCACCAGGGTAAAATATCAGAGATGGCAACAGGCGAAGGTAAAACATTGGTAGCCACACTGCCCGCTTATTTAAACGCTTTAGCCGGCCAGGGTGTGCATATTGTAACCGTGAATGATTACCTGGCACGCCGTGACTCGGAGTGGATGGGCCCATTATATGAGTTTCATGGTTTATCGGTGGATTGTATTGATAAACATGAGCCAAATACCGAAGAGCGCCGCGCTGCTTATTTAGCCGATATTACTTTTGGTACCAATAACGAATTTGGTTTTGATTACCTGCGTGACAATATGACACGCAGCCCCGAAGAGTTGGTACAACGCAAACTGCATTATGCTATGGTGGATGAGGTCGATTCGGTTTTAATTGATGATGCCCGTACACCTTTAATTATTTCGGGCCCAATCCCACGCGGGGATGAGCATGAATTTTATGAGTTGAAGCCGCGTATTGAGCGTTTGGTTAACGCGCAAAAAAGTTATGTAAACGGTGTTTTAAATGAAGCAAAAAAAGCTATCGCCGAAGGCAAAACAGGAGTTGACGAAGGCGGTTTAGCTTTATTGCGCGCCTTTAGAGGTTTGCCAAAAAGCAAGGCCTTAATTAAATATTTAAGTGAAGGCGCCAACAAGCAGGTTTTACTAAAAACCGAAAACTACTACATGCAGGACCAAAATAAGGAAATGCCTAAAGCAGATGCCGAGCTGTTTTTTATTATAGATGAAAAAAATAACCAGGTTGAGCTGGCCGAAAAGGGTATTGAACTCATCACCTCATCAGGCGAGGACCCTAACTTTTTTGTGATGCCTGATGTGGGTACCGAAATAGCGGAGATAGAAAAATCTGATCTGCCTGCCGAAGAAAAGATAGCCAGAAAAGACGAATTGATGCGCGATTTCTCTATCAAGTCTGAGCGTATACACTCGGTTAACCAGTTGTTAAAAGCATATACTTTATTTGAAAAGGATACCGAATATATTCTTGACGAAGGCAAAGTAAAAATTGTTGATGAGCAAACCGGTCGTGTGCTGGATGGCCGTCGTTATTCCGACGGGTTGCACCAGGCTATTGAAGCCAAAGAAAATGTGAAGGTAGAAGATGCTTCACAAACCTTTGCAACCATCACCCTGCAAAATTACTTCAGGATGTACCACAAGCTTTGCGGTATGACGGGTACTGCCGTTACCGAAGCAGGTGAGTTCTGGGAAATATATAAACTGGATGTGGTTGAAATTCCAACCAACACGCCAACCAGCCGTTCGGATATGCACGATCTGGTTTACCGTACCGTTCGCGAAAAATACAATGCCGTTGCCGATGAGATAGTAAAACTAACCCAGGCGGGCCGCCCGGTACTGGTAGGTACAACTTCGGTTGAAATATCTGAGTTGTTGAGCCGTATGCTAAAATTGCGCGGTATCAAACACAACGTATTAAACGCCAAGATGCACCAGAAAGAGGCCGATGTTGTGGCTGAAGCAGGTAAAACAGGCACCGTAACTATTGCCACCAACATGGCTGGCCGTGGTACGGATATAAAATTAGGCCCCGGTGTTAAAGAAGTTGGTGGTTTGGCTATTGTAGGTACAGAGCGCCATGAGTCGCGCCGTGTGGATAGGCAGTTGCGTGGTCGTGCAGGCCGCCAGGGTGATCCCGGATCATCACAATTCTTTGTATCGTTAGAGGATAACCTGATGCGTTTATTCGGGTCAGAGCGTATATCAAACCTGATGGTGCGTATGGGCATTGAAGAGGGCGAGGTTATTCAGCACTCTATGATATCAAACTCGATAGAGCGCGCGCAGAAAAAAGTAGAAGAAAACAACTTTGGTACACGTAAACGTTTGCTGGAGTATGATGATGTGATGAACTCGCAGCGTACCGTTGTGTATACCAAACGTAAAAACGCGCTGTTTGGCGAACGTTTAGATGTTGATTTAAACAACACCATTTTTGATGTAGTTGAAGATATTGTAACCGAATACAAAGAAGTAAACAATTACGAAGGTTTCCGTTTAGAGGTTATCCGTTTGTTTTCTGTTGATACCGAGCTTACACAGGATGAATTTGCAGGCACTTCATTAAACGCTTTGGTTGACAGGACGTTTGCCGACATTACCGAATTTTACAAGCGCAAATCAGAAGCTATAGCCCAGCAGGCTTTCCCGGTTTTAAAGGATGTTTACAACACCCGTGGTAATATTATAGAAAACATAATGGTGCCGTTTAGCGATGGTGTACATGGTATACAAGTTGCTGTTCCGCTTAAAAAGGCTATCGAAAATAATGGTATGGAAGTGGTAAAATCATTCGAAAAGAATGTTACCCTGTACCTGATTGATGATGCCTGGAAAGAGCATTTGCGCGAAATGGATGAGCTGAAGCAATCTGTACAAAACGCTGTTTACGAACAAAAGGACCCATTATTGGTTTATAAGTTCGAAGCTTTTAATTTGTTCCGCCAGATGCTGGCTACCGTGAATAAAGAAATTGTAAGTTTCTTATTTAGAGGCGGCATTGCATCGCAACAAGCGCCGGATGAAGTGCAGGAAGCAAGGCCGCAGCCTAAAACTGATATGCGTAAAATGCGCACATCAAAACCCGAATTGGTACACGAAGGTGCCGGTGGCTTGCCAATATTTGACGATACACGCGAGCAACAAAAATCAATGCCAATACGTGTTGAGCAAAAAATAGGAAGAAATGACCCTTGCCCTTGCGGTAGCGGTAAAAAATATAAAAGCTGCCATGGCGTAGGTCAGGCGTAAATTAAAAAAGCCGCGTCATTGCGAGGAACGAAGCAATCCCTACGTAGGACAGGCGATAAAAAAATTAATTAAATAACCATTATATGAGTAACATCAATCTCATCGATTGCAAATGCAGAGATTGCTTCGTTCCTCGCAATGACGGTGGTTATTAACGATTCAGAGACAATGAAAAACACACCTGTATATAAAGCAAATTTTAGCAATATATTCAGGTGCATTTTTTTTATAGCTATTTTTATCCCGGCTATATCCTACGCGCAAGACCGTGGTACGGTTGAAGTAGTAAAAGATCCACGGATAGATACATTCATGGCCCGGCGGGCAAATTTAAAAAGTAGCATGGCGGCGGTTTATGCATCAAGCTATGGTTACCGGGTACAAATTTATAGTGGTTCGAGCCGTAAAGACGCGTATGATGTGCAGGCAAGGTTTACTGATACATACCCCGGCATGCGTACCTATATTAGTTATAGCGAACCTAATTATAAAGTACATGCCGGCGATTTCAGGACACGACTGGAGGCCGAAAAACTGAAACAGGAACTGGGGCGGTCATTTACCAGCCTTTTTATAATAGAAGAAAAAATAAATCCTCCAAAAGCAGATACCCAATGATTAAGCAGAAGATACAGGAATTATCAAAAAATATTTTTAATGACGTTGTAGCGAATCGTCGCCATATTCATAGCCATCCTGAGCTTTCATTTCATGAGGTGGAAACATCAGCGTTTGTCGCTAAAAAACTGGATGAGCTGGGTATTGGCTGGAAACGTATGGCTGATAATGGCTTGGTGGCATTAATAACAGGAGAGAAGCCATCAGATAAAGTAGTGGCCCTGCGTGCTGACATGGATGCTTTGCCAATAACCGAGGCTAATGATGTTCCCTACAAATCGCAAAACGTGGGCGTAATGCATGCCTGCGGGCACGATGTACATACCTCATCATTATTAGGTACAGCAAAAATATTGACGGAGCTAAAGAGTGAATTTGGCGGTACCGTTAAGCTTATTTTTCAACCTGCCGAAGAAAGATTGCCCGGAGGGGCCAGTTTAATGATAAAAGAAGGCGTATTGGAAAACCCAAAACCCGACGCGGTATTGGGCCAGCATGTAATGCCTTTTATTGATGCCGGTAAATTTGGTTTTCGTTCGGGTCAATACATGGCGTCGACGGATGAGCTATACGTTACCGTAAAAGGTAAAGGCGGCCACGGCGCGCAACCCCAATCAAACATCGACCCGGTAATTATTACCGCGCATATATTAATTGCGCTGCAGCAAGTAGTAAGCCGTATGGCCGCTCCTACAAATCCTACGGTGTTATCATTCGGTAAAGTTATAGCCAATGGTGCAACCAATGTAATACCAAACGAGGTTTATTTAGAAGGTACTTTTAGGGCGCTGGATGAAAAATGGCGTGCCGAGGCACATGTCAAAATGAAAAAAATGGCCGAAGGCATTGCTGAAAGCATGGGTGGAAGCTGTGATTTTAAGATATTGAACGGTTATCCTTTCCTTATAAATGAACCTAAACTAACAGCGGCTACCCGCGCGCATGCCGAAGATTACTTGGGTAAAGAAAACGTGCTCGATCTGGATATCTGGATGGCTGCCGAGGATTTTGCCTACTATTCGCAAGTGGCTGATGCCTGCTTTTACCGCATGGGCACCCGTAACGAAAGCCGGGGCATTACCTCTGCCGTACATACGCCAACTTTTGATGTTGAAGAAAAAGCTTTAGAGGATAGTGTTGGTTTAATGGCTTACCTGGCTGTTAAACAATTGGGCAATTAATAAATTCATGGTTGATAAATCATGAAATTCAACTAAATGAAAAATACTATATTCTTAGCTTTAAGCTTTCTGCTTTTGGCTTGTAGCTCAAATGCCCAGCAGCGACGTTTTAATCCCGATACGGTATTAACGGTAGTAATTGATTCGGCAGTAAATATCAGATCGCACCGGTTAAACGCGCAGGATTTTATTGATGCTGTAGTGGCCGATACCGGTTTTTATAAAGCCTTCCGCAATATGAAACGCTACGGTTTTACTGCCGAGAACAACATCTATACTTATGATAAAAACAATAAGATTGATGGCGAGATATACCGCAAAGTAAAACACACCACCATTGGCGGCAAACACAAAACCGAATACCTGGTAAAGCAGGATAAAGGCAATGTTTATAAAAAGAACGGCAAGTACCAGTTATATACCGTTGAGATGTTCGACTACATTTTTAACAATGCCTATAATTCTGATTTTACCCATACCGACCCGTTGCCGGGTTCGGAAGGGAAGAACGGTTCCTATAAAGACAAGCTAAAAACACTGATATTTTCGCCGGGGCGTAAGGTAACCGGCATACCTTTCCTGAGCGGCAAGACCGAAATATTCGGGAACGATATGCGGCAATATTATTATTATGAATTTGCCCGTGGTAAATATTTAGACTCTATACCTGTTTACCGTTTTAAAGTGATCAAGAAGCCAAGTGTATCAGATAATGATGTAATGATAAGGGAGCTTACCACCATATTTGATATGCGTACCTTTAAAATACTGGGCCGTTATGTTGATATGAAATACAATAATTTCCTGTTCGACTTTGATGTGAAAATGAACATTGAGCTGTTACCCTATAATGGCGAGTTACTACCCGCCAAAATAAGCTACCAGGGCAACTGGAACGTACCATTCCACAAAGAAGAGCGGGCCAGCTTTTTGATTTTGCAAAAGGATTATCATCATAATTAATCACCCGGTCCCGTCGAAGGGCGAACATAGGCTTACAACATAACTTGGCAATCCCTGCGAGTTCATTCAATAGATGGGCGGCACGCTTGGTTTGAGCATCGTCCGCTCTTGGCCGCGGAGGCCCATTACTTTTTCCTTTGATGAAAAAGTAACAAAAAATCAAGTCAGCAAAGAGGCTTCTTTGCCGCACAAGGCCTTTGCCCTGCAAACCATGTAAAACAAGGGCCCGGTCCTTTTGCCCCTGTTGTCGCACCGGGCCACTGCTTCAGCAAAATTACCAATGCCCTTGCCGCCGCACAGCCCAACTTGTTTTACCTGCTTTCGCCCGAAGCTTTTTTGCTGACGCTTTAGATAGAACCAAAATTTTGGTAATTATGAGCAATCAAAAAAGAAGCGGTGGCCTGTCAGCCCACGCGGCCGGGAGTCTGGCCCAGTGTGGTGGCAGCGATTGGGCTGACTTGATCTTTTGGTTACTTTTGTATCAAGACAAAAGTAACAGCCTACCCGCGGCGATTGAGCGGGTGGATTTTCACAATATGTGCGAAAGATACATTATTGCAAGAATAAAATGATGTAGTGGGTTTTTATTAGAGAATAATCAACTTTACCGTGAAATGTCTATAGCTTGATCTTTATATTTCTCGATAAATTCTTTCGCTTCAATAATTGTATGAGGATATCTTACAGTTCCGGTATTCGTTTCATTACGAATATGATAGTAGATAAATCCATTATTATATAAAAAACGCACAACCTTCCATGCATTTAAATCATTTTTTCTTGGGGGTTGAAATAAATGTGGATATAAAATAAAATCGCCATTACATTCCGGGCACTTTTCCGTTATAGGCAAATTATAAGTATCTATATTAAAAGCTTTCCTACAATTTAAACAAACTGACTTTTGTCCCATGATAACTTAATTAAAATTCAGCGTTCTTCGGGAACCTTGGGAAAGGTATCACATCCCTTATATTACCCATACCGGTAACAAACAGCACCAAACGCTCAAAGCCTAAACCAAAGCCGGCATGTTCGCAGGCGCCGAAGCGGCGCGTATCTAAATACCACCAAAGCTCTTCTTTAGGGATATTCATTTCGTCCATGCGTTGCTCCAACTTATCCAAACGCTCCTCACGCTGTGATCCACCTACAATTTCGCCAATACCGGGGAACAATATATCCATCGCACGTACGGTTTTACCGTCATCATTCTGGCGCATGTAGAAGGCTTTTATTTCTTTTGGGTAATCAGTAAGGATAACCGGTTTTTTAAAGTACTTCTCTACCAAATAGCGCTCATGTTCTGATTGCAGATCGGTGCCCCAGCCTTCAACCGGGTATTGAAACTTCTTCTTTTTATTTGGGGTCGATTCTTTTAAAATTTCTATCGCTTCGGTATAAGTTAAACGCTCAAAGTCGTTATCCAAACAAAACTGCAGCTTTTCGGTCAGGCTCATTTCAGAGCGTTCCTGCTGTGGTTTTTGTTTTTCTTCTTCTAATAAACGCTGGGTTAAAAACTCAATGTCGTCCTTGTTCTTATCCAGGGCATAAGCAATTACATATTTAAGCAAGGCCTCGGCAGTATCCATGTTATCTACCAGGTCGCAGAAAGCCATTTCGGGCTCAATCATCCAAAACTCGGCAAGATGGCGGGTGGTATTAGAGTTTTCTGCCCTGAAAGTTGGGCCGAAAGTATAAATATCGCTCAAAGCCATCGCGCCCAGCTCACCCTCCAGTTGCCCGGAAACGGTTAAGTTGGTGGCGCGGCCAAAAAAATCTTGTTTATAATCAGCTTCCCCTGTATCTGTTTTAGGGATATTCAGCAAATCGAAGTTAGTAACGTGGAAAGTCTCGCCCGCGCCCTCCGCGTCGCTCGAGGTAATGATGGGCGTATGCAGATAAACAAACCCTTTCTCCTGGAAAAACTGGTGCACGGCATAAGCCAGACTGTTACGCACACGGAATATCGCCCCAAAAGTATTGGTACGGAAACGCAGGTGCGCAATCTCGCGTAAAAACTCCAGGCTATGTTTTTTGGGTTGCAACGGGTATTTCTCGGGGTCGCTGTCACCTAATATTTCAATGGTATGCGCTTTAACTTCAACGGTTTGTCCCTTACCTAAAGAAGCAACCAAACGGCCAAATACGCTTATGGCGGCGCCGGTTGTTAAACGCTTCAGCAGGGCAGGATTGGCGTTTTCAAAGTCGACAACTACCTGTATATTATTATTGGTTGAGCCATCATTTAAAGCTATGAACTGGTTATTGCGGAAGGTACGTACCCACCCTTTAACAGTTACATCAATATCGGTTGTTGTGCTTTCTAATAATGCTTTGATCTTTATACGCTGACTCATGTTGTAAAAAAAATTTAGAGTCGGCTAAATTACGATTATTTGATGTATGTTCCTTGATTAGACTTACGAAGTTTTATAAACTTCGTAAGTCTTTAACTTCTTTATTAAGTTTGCCTCATCATGAATCCCAAACTAAGCCTTGCTATCGGTATTATCTGTATCTCGTTTTCGCCCATATTGGTAAAACTTGCCGATGCATCGCCAATAGTCTGTGCATTCTACCGCATATTTTTCGCGTGGATATTTTTACTGCCCTATTGCCTGTATAAAAAGAACCTGAAAATGGAGCGCAAGAACATTATCCTTGCCTTAATAGGCGGTGTTGTTTTTGCCAGCGATATTGCCGTTTGGAACTTATCGCTTAAATTGATAAGCGCTACTGTTTCCACGTTATTAGCAAACCTGGCCCCGGTTTGGGTAGGATTATTAAGCTATTTGTTATTCAAAAAGAAATCAGGTTCGTTATTTTGGATAGGTACAGCTATAGCCATTGCGGGCATGGTGGTTTTGGTGGGGATTTCTAACCTGCTGCATCTGCAATTTAATATAGGGATTGTACTTGCGGTAGCGGCCAGCTTACTCTATTCCATTTATATTTTAATAACCAAGGATATTTTAAAACGCATCAGCACCATACCATTTATGTTTTATAATATGCTGGCGGCATGTGTTTTTCTGCTGATGCTTTGCGGCATATTTGGCAACGGCCTGCTGCATTTTAATATAAAAACATGGGGTTGTTTTGCCGTAATGGGTATTATTTGTCAGTTAATGGGTTGGATAACCATTAACTACGCCATCAGCCACCTCGAATCAACCAAAGTAGCTTTAACGCTGCTTAGTCAAACAGTTATTGCCGGTTTATTGGCAGTGCTGATTTTGAATGAAAGTTTGGAGCTGAAAGAGATCATTGGTAGTGTTATTGTGTTGGCGGGGATAGCATTGACTTTTTTGAAACCAAGAGAAATAAAAGTACTTTGAAATTATTGTATTAGCCTATAATTCTCTGTTACTCTGTGTGAACCTCTGTGGACTTTGCGGTTAAATCTTAACACAGAGCACACTGAGATATTCACAAAGGACACCAAGAAGAAAATAATATTTGTCTATACCTTGCAAAAGGTGCATTTGAGGCAGTCTCATTTTTTTGAGCAATCTTGTTTCATCACATTAAAATTAGTCGATTTGCAATTATTTGATTATCAGATTAATGAAGTTAAATCACACCTAAAAATACTGACGAATAAGTTGTTACATTTTGTTACATCACTTTTTCGTAATTACCTAATAAACAATTAATTAAGTCAAAATCTTGTTTCACTTGTTACATTTTGTTTCACACTCGCGTGAAACAAGCATGCCACGTCAAATAAATAATTGTAAATTAACGGTTCGAAAAAATTCAAGGCAATGGATGAATTGCCCTACATTTGCATTTTTAACGCATGATATTAAAATCAACTATCGACCGTATAATGGAAGCCACAGATATTGTGGAAGTGATAGGCGAATTTGTGCAGTTAAAAAAGCGTGGCGCTAACTATGTGGGCCTTTCACCGTTTGCTAATGAGCGTACACCGTCGTTCACGGTATCACCGGCTAAGGGCATCTTTAAAGATTTCTCGTCAGGAAAGGGGGGCAGCGCCGTTACCTTTTTAATGGAGCTGGAAAAATACACCTATCCCGAAGCGTTAAAATGGCTGGCCAAAAAATACAGCATCGAGGTTGAAGAAACGGTAGAGACCGCCGAAAATAAAGAAGAAGAGAACCGCCGCGAAAGCCTGATGATCGTATCAGCCTATGCCGCTAAGTTTTTCCATGAAAGTTTACTGGAGACCGACGAAGGCAAAGCCATAGGCCTGAGCTATTTTAAAGAGCGCGGTTTTAGTGCCGAAACCATAAAGAAATTCGAGCTGGGCTACTCGCCCGATCAATGGGAGGCCTTTACCGGCCAGGCGCTAAAAGAAGGCTACCTGGAAGAGTTTTTAACAGACAGCGGTCTATCTGTCAAAAGAGATAATGGATCGTTGTATGACCGTTATCGCGGCCGTGTGATGTTCCCGATACATAGCTTTACCGGGCGCGTAATTGCCTTTGGCGGCCGAACGTTAAAGAGTGATAAGAATGTACCCAAATATGTAAACTCGCCCGAGTCGGAGATCTACCATAAATCCAATGTGTTGTATGGCTTGCATTTCGCCAAAAAATCTATCAGGGAAGAGGATAATTGTTACCTGGTTGAAGGTTATGCCGATGTGATCTCTGTACACCAGGCAGGTATTGAGAATGTGGTAGCATCATCGGGTACATCATTAACTGTAGAGCAGATAAGGCTGATAGGCCGTCTTACCAAAAACATTACCATATTATATGATGGCGACGCGGCTGGTATAAAGGCTTCGCTGCGCGGACTGGATATGATATTAGAGGAAGGCCTTAACGTAAAAGTGGTGCTTTTCCCGGATGGTCATGACCCTGATTCGTATGTGCGCCTGGTAGGTACCAATGGCTTCAAAAAGCATATTGAAGATAATAAGAAAGATTTTATCCTATATAAAACCAACCTGCTGCTTAAAGAAGTTGGCAATGACCCGATAAAGAAATCGGACGTTATAAGAGATATTGTAGAAAGCATTGCCAAAATACCCGATTCCATCAAGGCATCTGTATTTATAAAAGAATGCAGCCATTTGCTGCAGATTGATGAGCGCGCCCTGCTATCAGAGCTCAACAAAATGCGTAATGCCAAAGCGAAGAAAGATTCGCAGCAGCAAACCAACAGGATGGTAACCCCGGTTGAGGAGTACCCGGTTGATGAACCTGTTGAAGAATATAAAGAAACGTCATCGCAGGAAAAAGAAATTGTGCGCCTGCTGTTACTATACGGCAATAAGGTGATAGATTGGGATGGCATTGCTAATACCTATATTGGTCCGTTTATGATAGCCGAATTGAATGATGTGGATTTTGAGCACCCGGCCAGTAAGGCTTTTATAGAAATTTACAGTAAGGAAGTAGAGAATGGCGTATTGCCCGAAGAACAGCATTTTATACATCACCCTGATAAAGATATTGTAGACCTGGTGGTTACATCAATTGCCACAAAATATACGCTAAGCGACAACTGGTACGAAATGCATAAAATTTTGGTACCCGATGAACAGGCCAATATGAAAGCCACCATATTGGGTGCTATATTTCATTTAAAAAAGCATAAGGTGGGTAAAATGCTCGAAGGCCTGCGCAATGAGTTACAAAAAGAACAAAGTGTAGAGGACCAGGAAATATTGCTTAACCAATACATGAGGATGAAAAAGGTAGAGAAAACCATATCTGATTACCTGGGTTCTGTAATTATAAAATAATGGCGCTGCATAATGACCTGGGCCGCAAAGGCGAAAGCATAGCAAAAACGCATTTAGAAGAGTCGGGTTACGAAATTTTAGATGAAAACTGGACACATGGCAAACTCGAGGTTGACCTGATTGCTTATAAGGACCGGGTTATTATATTTGCCGAAGTAAAAACCCGTACCGGCAACTGGTTTGGCCAACCCGAAGATTTTGTGGATATCCGTAAGCAAAAGCTGCTGGCTAATGCCGCTGATGAATACATCTATTTAATGGATCACCAGGGCGAGGTGCGGTTTGATATTATCGCTATTTTATTTAACAACGAAACAAATTATAAACTGAACCATATTGAAGATGCCTTTTGGCCATCTGCTGATAAATTATGAAACACAGACCGATACTATTTATAGCTGCAATAGCATTTTTTATTTACAGCTGCCAAAATAAAACACAAAATACCGGTGCTGATATTACCATCAGCCCCGAATCAGGCACCAATTTTAAAGCAGGCGATGCAGTGAATATAAAGGTAAGTTATCCATCACCGGTAAAGCCCGATTCTATTGTATACCTGTTAGATTCTGTTAGGCTTTCATCTAAAAAAGATTCATCCGCTTTCAGCTTTAAAACAGATACCATGCCTTTGGGCGCAAGGGTAATTACAGCAAAAGTATACCAGGGTGGTAAAAGCCAGGATGCATCAACCAATATAGTATTGATGGCCGCCAAAGAGCCCGAGGAAATGACCTATAGGATTGAAAAAACATACCCACATGATACCAGCGCGTATACCGAAGGTTTATTATACCAGGACGGCTATTTATACGAGACTACCGGCACCCCGGGTCATTCAGATCTGAGAAAAGTAGACCTTGCAACCGGCAAGGTTGTTCAAAGAGTAAAGCTGGATGCCAAATATTTTGGGGAAGGCAGTGCCATAGTGGGTGATAAAATTGTGATGCTTACCTGGAAAGATAAGGTTGGTTTTGTATTTGATAAAAACACTTTTAAGCTATTGAACACATTTACCAACAACGTTGGAGCAGAAGGGTGGGGTATGGCAAACGATGGTAAAAAACTATATATGGACGATAGCACCAACCGTATATGGTTCCTGGACAAAAACGATTATCACCAAACCGGCTTTATTGATGTTTATGATGACAAGGGGCCTATACAACAGGTAAACGAGCTAGAATATATTGATGGTAAATTATATGCGAACGTTTATACAACCGATACTATTTTAGTTATCAACCCAAAAACCGGTGCCGTATTGCAGCGGATAAACATGGCAAACCTTTGGCCAAACTCAAAGCGCCCGGCAGATTTTGATAAAACCAACAACGTACTAAACGGCATTGCCTGGGACGCAAAAGGCAGGCGTTTATTTGTAACGGGTAAAAAATGGCCTTTTATTTATCAGGTGTCTTTTGTAAAAAAGTAGGTATTAAGCCTTTATTGACGACCATCCATATTTTGTCATAAACTCATTCACTTCTTCGTTGAATGAGTTTTTGGCGTGATGTTGTTCTTGATTTTGTATGTATTTAGTAACCGATTCTAATTGTGATTCACTTACCGAAACAGCAAAATAATCGTCCTGCCAACCGAATTTTTCAGACGTTAAATTATTTTGATTAATCCAAAAGGATGATTCACCTTTTATGAGTTGACTTATTTTAGCAATGCTTTGATCTTTGCCCAAAGAGACAAGACAATGAATATGATCTGAATAGCCATTAATGGATTTCAGGAATATTTCTTTTTCTATGCAATTATCGGCAATATGCTTGTACACATCATATCTAAATTCCTTTTTTAATAATGGCTCGCGGTTCTTTGTAGCAAATACTAAATGAACCCAGATTCTTACAAATGACATAGCGGTTGTTTGGCTAAAGCCAATTAGGTTTTTGCTTTTTCTCCGTCCCATGAATGGGACGGCAATGAATTGTGATTTTTAAATATAAAAAATCCAACTCATAAATAAAGCGGACTAATTTAAATATTCAATTATTGCCGTTGGCTTTAGCCAACGGAACGGATAACATGTAGGAAATGGCTTTAGCCAAATTATCATTTAGTTTGGCTAAAGTCATTCATAATTACTGGCCTAATCCGCCCATAATGGGACGGTAATAAATCTGATTTTTCAATATAAAAAATCCACCTTAAACTAAAGCGGATTAATTTCGCATATCTATTTATTTTATTGCCGTTGGCTTTAGCCAACGGATACTAAGGATAACAAAATTTGGCTTTAGCCAAACGGCGAACAATTCTATTCATTGCCGTTGGCCTTAGCCAACAGATGATACCAAGATATAGAATTTGGCTTTAGCCAAACCTTACCGCCATGCTTTATACTGATTGATCAACCCATTAGTTGATGAATCATGCGATGATATCTTATTAGGAGTTCTTAGCTCAGGTAATATTTTACCGGCCAGTTGCTTGCCCAGCTCAACACCCCATTGGTCAAAGCTGTAAATGTTCCAGATAATGCCTTGTACAAATATCTTATGCTCGTACATGGCTATTAATGAGCCCAGGCTGCGCGGCGTAATTTTCTTAACCAATATAGAGTTGGTAGGGCGGTTACCTTCAAATTCTTTAAACGGCGCAAGTGTTTCAATTTCTTCTGCCGATTTGCCTGCTGCTTTTAGCTCGGCAACAACCTCATCATGGCTCTTGCCATTCATTAAGGCTTCGGTTTGCGCGAAGAAATTGGATAACAGCATGGTATGATGCTCGCCCAATGGGTTATGTGATTGTGCAGGCGCTATAAAATCGCAGGGAATTAATTTTGTGCCCTGGTGTATTAATTGATAAAAGGCATGCTGCCCGTTAGTGCCCGGCTCACCCCAAATTATCGGGCCGGTCGAGTACTCAACAGGTTTGCCGTTACGATCCACATGTTTGCCATTGCTTTCCATATCGCCCTGCTGAAAGTAAGCTGCAAAGCGGTGCATATATTGATCATATGGTAAAATGGCGTTGGTTTCTGCTTCGAAAAAGTTGTTGTACCAAATGCCTACAAGAGCTAATATAGTTGGCAGGTTTTGATCAGGCTCGGCTGTTTTAAAGTGGTTATCCATGGCATGGGCACCAGCTAAAAGCTCATTGAAGTTATCAAAGCCAATGCTTAAAGCTATTGATAAACCAATAGCGCTCCATAAAGAATATCTGCCGCCAACCCAATCCCAAAACTCAAACATGTTTTTGGTATCAATACCAAATTTGCCAACACCATCCGCATTGGTTGATAGGGCGGCGAAATGCTTGGCGACATCACCATCCTTGCCACCGCTGCCGATGAACCAGTCGCGGGCGCTATGAGCATTAGCCATAGTTTCCTGTGTAGTAAAGGTTTTAGAGGCGATAAGGAAAAGCGTAGTTTCGGGGTTTAATCCTTTTAAAGTTTCTGCAATGTGAGTACCATCGACATTAGATACAAAATGCAGGTTTAAATGATTTTTGTATGATTTCAAAGCTTCGGTAACCATTACTGGGCCCAGGTCTGATCCACCAATGCCAATATTCACCACATCGGTAATTGGTTTGCCGGTATAGCCCTTCCATGAGCCGGATATGATGGCTTCGCTAAATTCTTTCATATGCTGCAATACCTTATTTACATCAGGCATTACATCTTTTCCATCTACATAAATTGGTGTATTACTTTGGTTACGCAAAGCGATATGCAGCACCGGGCGGCCTTCGGTAGCATTAATTACCTCGCCGCTAAACATAGCTTTGATTGCCTCATTTACCATACATTCTTTAGCCAACTGTAGCAATAAGGCTATAGTTTGGTCGGTAATCCGGTTTTTGGAGTAATCCAGCAATATGTCTTCAAATTGAACAGAAAATTTAGCAAATCGCTCATTATCAGTATCAAATAAGCCTTTAAGACTTTGCGCCACTACATCAATATAGTGGTCGGCTAAATATTTATAAGATTGGGTGGTAGTAAAATCAATGTTTGGCAGCATAATTGAGTAATTTGTGTGAACAAAAATAGAATTTAATATTAACGTCTATATTAAATTTTAAACTAAGTGACATAGGTGTTATATAACACCGCTACAAGAACGTTTGTTTTGCATTCATCCGATTGTAAAATTCTCAACGATAATTAGGTATCGTTTACATATTTAAAATTATTATTTAATATATTTGTTCTATTGATAAATAAAATGCTTATTTATCATCATTTTGATAACCGGACTTTAAATACACTTGTATTATGTTTGAAAAACTTTTTATGCTTGTTAAAAATAACGCCGGGATGGCTGTTATTCAAAACCCTGTAATTCCTGTAAAATACCACGAGTCAGTGATAAATGAAGCGTCGAGCTCGATCATTGAAGTATTAAAGGGCCAGATGGAAAATGGTAAGCTAAAAGACATGATCAAATATTTTCAATTCCCCGGCATTTATAACAACCCGCTAATTAATAGCACCGTTAATAAATTTGCCAATAAACTGAATAACTACTATGGTATTGAGCCTGTTGCAGCTATGGGAGTAGCTAAAGAGCTTATTCCTCCGGTTATGCAGGAAATGATACAGCAATCAAAAAGCGGGCAAAACAATGATTTTGCATTAAGCAAATTATTGGCTATGCTAAGCGGTAACTATAATATGAACAATTTGCTGAACCAGTTGGCCGTAGCTTAAAAATATTCTCATCTACCTATTAAGGGCCTGTTTGCTAACGCGGACAGGCTTTTTTATTTAGGGAAACAGATTTAATGCGCCGTTTACTCACCCGGTCTTTGCTTCGCTCGACCACCCTCTTCGCCTTTGGCGGAAAGAGGGTCTTTTTGGGGACTAATTTTTCCAACCCTCTTTCCGCGCAGCGAAGAGAGGGTCGACGAGCGCAGCGATGTCGGGGTGAGTAATCGCCGCCAAGTTGTTATTATAACAACTGCATTTTTCTATATTTGCCCCATGACTAAAGAACAGATCCAGGATTTAAGGGATAGATTAATTTCCCTGAGGAGGCATCTTTGACATCGACAAGAAGCTTGATGCATTAAAAATAGAGCAGGATATAACCCTCGATCCCCATTTTTGGGATCATCCTAAGGAAGCTGAAAAGGTTTTAGCCTCTATCAAAACAAAAAAGGTTTGGACAGACGAGTATCAGAAAGTAGCATCAGTAATTGATGATACCGGGGTGCTGTTTGAATTTTTTCGGAGCGGAGATGCTACCGAAGCCGAAATGCAGGAACAATACAACACTGCCATAAAAGTGGTTGAAGAGTTGGAATTTAAAAATATGCTATCGGCCGAAGAGGACCAGTTTAATGCTGTGATGCAAATAACAGCAGGCGCGGGCGGTACAGAAAGCTGCGACTGGGCCGGCATGTTGATGCGGATGTATATTATGTGGGGCGAAAAGAATGGTTACAAAGTAACCGAACAGGATTTCCAGGAAGGGGAGGCTGCCGGTGTAAAAACCGTAACCCTGCAATTAGAGGGCGAGTTTGCCTACGGTTATTTAAAAGGCGAAAACGGTGTGCATCGATTGGTGCGTATATCACCATTCGATTCCAACGCCAAGCGCCATACTTCATTTGCATCAGTATATGTTTATCCATTGGTTGATGATACTATCGAAATAGAGATCAATCCTGCAGATATTGAGTTTGAAACCTTCCGCTCTGGCGGTGCAGGCGGGCAAAACGTAAATAAGGTAGAAACTGCCGTACGTTTGTATCATAAGCCGTCTGGCATCATCATTAAGAACCAGGAGTCGCGCTCGCAATTGCAAAATAAAGATAATGCCATACGTTTACTAAAATCGCAATTATATGAGGCCGAAATGCGTAAGCGCGCCGAAGCATCAAATAAAATTGAAGGTAACAAAAAGAAAATAGAGTGGGGTTCGCAAATACGTAACTATGTATTACACCCTTATAAGTTGGTTAAAGATCTGCGCACCGATCATGAAACATCAAACGCCGCTGCTGTTTTAGATGGGGATCTGAACGATTTTCTAAAAGCCTATCTGATGGAGTTTGGCGGGCCGAAGAGTTAAAGAGTTTAAAAATACTGTTATTTCCGAGCCTGCCTGCAGCCTCGGAACGAGGAGAAGATTGTTCTCACTATCGTTCGAAATGACAATAAAATAATGCAAGAAAGGTTTATTATTGCATAAACCTTTTATTATGAAATTTTTCTGCACCATATTGCTATTAATGGCCATAGCTACTATAACTTATGCACAAGGCACGGCCCCGGTAATACCATTATATACCGATGGCGTACCCAACTCAAAACCAATCCCTGCTACTTATATTGAAAAAAATGGCGATGGCCATGCATCAGCAGTGAGTGTTCCAACCCTAATTCCGTTTTTCCCGGAGAAAGGTAAAGCTACCGGCACCGCTGTAATTATTTGCCCGGGTGGTGGTTATAGTGGTTTAGCTATTGATAAAGAAGGCTATGCAGTAGCGAAAGAGTTTAATAAAATAGGTATTACCGCATTCGTATTAAAATACCGCTTGCCAAGCGATCTGATAATGGTAGATAAAACCATTGGCCCACTGCAGGATGCACAGGTAGCCATAATGATAATACGCAAAAATGCCGGAGCCTGGGGCGTTGATCCGGCTAAGGTTGGCATTATGGGATTTTCGGCAGGCGGCCACCTGGCCTCGACCGTGGGAACACATTTTGATAAAGCAGTTGTAGATAACAAAGATAACATCAGCGTTCGCCCTGATTTTATGTTGTTGCTTTACCCGGTAATTAGCTTTGGCGAATTTGCCAATAAAGGATCGCGGAATAATCTGGTAGGCTTAATCCCAACACCCGAACAAATAGAATTTTACTCGAACGAAAAGCAGGTTACAGCAAACACACCGCCCACCTTTATTGTGCAGGCCGGTGATGATAAAACTGTAGCCGTGCAAAACAGCTTGTTGTTTTATGAGGCATTGCTTAAAAATAAAGTTAAGGCAGAGATGCATCTTTACCAGGCGGGTGGGCATGGCTTTGGGCTGAATAACCCAACAAGCAAAGAACATTGGCTCGACTGGTGCATAAGCTGGATGGATACCAATGGTTTTTAGCAAAACATTTTGTAGTTAGTTTGTTTATGTAATACACTAACCTTAATAGCCATGCTTATCAAGAAAATACTTATCGGGATAGACAATAGTAAATATGCCGAGCACGCTGCCAAATACGGATTTGATATTGCCCATAAATTTAAGGCCCATGTTGGGCTGGTAAACATTGTTGAGCCTACAATAATGCCTTACAATAATTCGGGCGATGTTATATTGGGATCAACCATGCAGGATATGGGTGTGGCTGATATAGATATAATTAGTATCCAAAATGAGATTTCAGAAAGCATCATAAATGACACCATCAAAAAATTTGCCGGTGACCTGAATGTAACGCATTTCAGCGAATTTGGTGATACCGCCGCTGGTATTATCGAATGCAGCAAACAGTTTAAAGCAGATCTGATAGTTGTTGGTACCCACAACCGCAAGGGGCTTGACCGCCTGATAATGGGCAGCGTTGCAGAGCATGTGGTGCGCCACTCAGAAGTGCCGGTTTTGGTGGTACCATTGGCTGAAGAAGATAGTTAACAGGCTATAGATTAATATTAGACCATAACGCGTTTAGTGATTAAATTCGATATAGAAAATTAGCTCCCCCATTAAGTAAGCAAATGCGGCAATAAACCTATAACCGTTAAATATTGTTACTGTACTGTACCACGAACACGTTGATACACCTGGGTACACCCTGGTACACCAAAATTCGTAATATGTTGAAAATTATCGCATTAAATAATTACCAAATAAACTAACTATTAAATTAACATGGTTAGCGATTGAAAATTAAGCAGCAAGCGCCTGTTTAATATGGTAAGGAGCTTGCCGTTTAAATGATAAATTATTGCAGGACGGTCGCAGCGGCCACTTTAGCCATAATTCTTTTAATACAGCAACCTAAACTTAATAGTATGCTCGATAGCTTTAAGCTGATTTAATATCTCGGTATCATAACCGGTGTTAACATCAGTTATTACATAGCCAATCTGCTCGTTAGTAACCAAAAACTCGGCCACTATATTAATGTTATGCCGTGCAAATACCTCATTTATTTTAGCCAGTATACCCGGTACATTTTTATGGATGTGTATTAACCTGTGCGCATTATTTATACGTGGCGGCTGCAAATCAGGAAAGTTACAACTGGTATGCGTTTTTCCTTCGTTCATAAAAGCAATAACTCGTTTCGGTAAAAAATCATCATTACGTGGATTATGCTTAGGGTCGTCAAAAATAATGATTCCACTTTCGCAAGCTGTTTCTGATAGCTTACGGTTTATCTTACCAAAACATCCAATAACTTTTAGCCTGCCTGCATTTTGTACCTGTTCTGGCGTTGGTTGGTTCTCTTCATCACAAAGTAATACACCGGCTTCATCCAGGTATTTCTCTTCAATGCTATCGCGCTGGCGTATGTTATAACCCTCTTTTTGCATTTGGGTTAATACATCCTCTTCAATATTGCCTACAACAAGGCATTTAATGCGGTTTTTTGGGTAGGATATAGCACGAGGTAGCTTATTGATGTATAAAAACTCATCAAAGCTTGGGGTGATATGATCTGCTTTTTCGGCGACAGATTTGCGCTCTATATTTTCTGTAAAAGCGAAGAATTTTTTGATCATGCCTGATTCCTTTAATTGGAAATCAGAGTAACCATCGCCAATGCCATAAATATCGCCTTCCAATTTAAGTTCCTTTAACAGCTTAACTTTGCCGCCTTCCTGCGATAATGGGTTTTCGCGATCATAGCCAATAATGTTACCCTCTTCATCAAACTCAAAAGTATTGGCATAAATGTTTTCCTTTTTGATATGATATTCGGTAACTACTGGTATAATAAATTCTTTAAACCCACCCGATACGATCAAAACCTCGTCCTGGTGATTTTTAAAAAATATAGTATTGCGCGAAAATGAAGTAGAAACCTTTTTCTTTAAGTGGGTTATTAGCTGCTTTAAATGTTCGCGGTTGGCTTGTAAAAGTTTTACGCGCGACTCAAGGCTTTGGCTAAATGACAATCGCCCTTCCATTGAAGCGTTAGTCAGGTCCTCTATCTGCTTATATATTTTTTCTCTGTCGGGATGATTTTTTAGAGATATGCGGGCAAGCTCATCTAAAGCCTCCACCTGTGTAAATGTACTATCGAAATCTATTATAAAATACTGGCTCATTCTCCTTAATATGGGATGTGCAAATGTGCAATTTTTGATTGGCTTTTTTTAAATCAGATAGCATTAAGTTTAATAAATTTATAACTGTAAAAAAACTTAATTTGTATTAAACCTTTTATATATCGGCAGTCTAATGAAATAATTTAGATGGAAAATAGCTATGAAAAAATTAATTTATGTAGTACTGGTTGCTTTGCTGGTATCTGGTATATCATCTTGTACCAGTTATGATTATTATGTTGCCGGTTTAAACAGAACAAATTTAAGCAGGTATCATACTTTTGCCTGGATGCCTATGGCACATAATAACGGTAAGGTAAACACCAACATGGTTGCTGATGCTAAAATTAAAGACGCGGCTACCGCAGCATTGGTAAATAAAGGATTAGCATTAAACCAGCGCGACCCCGATCTGTTAATAAGCTACTCATCAATAGTAGGCCGTGGGGTGCGCACTTATTATTATCCTACCTACTATGGCAGTGGTATATACCCTGGTATGGGCTTTGGTATGGGCTATGGTTTTGGATACGGAGGTTGGGGAGGCTGGGGTGGTTTCTATCGGCCATATTATTATGCTTACGGCGCGCCGTTTGCCTATTATGGCGGATACACAGCCACCGGGCAAGAACATTACAAAGAAGGAACTTTAATCATTGATATAATAGATCGCAGAAGCAAACAGGTAGTTTGGCGCGGGTTTGGAGTTGGCGAAGTGCATCGCAATCATCAAAAAGATATTGACGATTTACCTAAGGTGGTAAACGGTGTTTTAGATCAGCTAAGCCTGGCACCATCAATTGCTCCGCCCGCAGGTGGCCGGTCAGACCGCAGAGGCCCGCGTGGCAGAGGCGCGGTAGTTAGCCCAACTTCAAGCAAATCAATATAAATTTAAAAAAAAGTAAAAAGTTTTATAGCCTTGCAAAATTTTTAAGATTTTGCAAGGCTATTTTATGCAGGGATATTATAGTTTTATAAATGCACTTCGGCCGGTTAAGCTATTGGTTTTTGTATTTACCACTTCTATAAAGTAAGTGCCCGGCAATAATGTGCTTACATCGGTGTGCCATTCGGGCTGTGCAGATGTGCCTGCTTTTACAACAATGCCTGTATTATTAGATATGCTTATTTTGTAAGATGCCGAGGCAGAATCAACTTGTTTTATAGCTAAGTTTATTACAGATTTTGTAGGGTTAGGGTAAACGCTAATATTACTAACAACAGGAGCATTTGGCAGTATAAACGTAATAACCACATTAGTTGAATAGGTTATATTTCCATTAATATCAACCATTTTTAACCGGTATAGATTTTGGCCTGTCACCGGGTGTGGGTCAAGATCATTATAAGTGCCTAAGCCTGCTGATGTTAAACTATCAAGGACAGTAAAGGTACTGCCGCTATTTATGCTCCGTTCTAAAACAAATGTGGTGTAATTACCTTCGTTTTCTGCAGACCAGTTTATTTTAACATCAGTTGTGCCTTTAGTAGCATTAAAGCTTAAAAGATGGACGGCTCTGGTTAAGTTTTGACGTATAACCAGGCTAAATCTATGTGATCCGGTGGTGCTGGTATCGGCGGTTACCATAAAGCTGTAATTAGGATTATGCTTTATATCTAACGAATCCTTTTTATAAGCATCCATTAACCAAACATCATACATGTCAGGTATGTTTTTAGCTTCGGTTAAATTTAACTGATAAGTTCCCGCAGCTGTAACGCTGATATTTAACGGGATAGTTTGAGATTGCTTTGGAAACGGTGTTTGGTAAAGTGCCAAAGCCAATTTATTGCTTGACATTGCCGACAAGCTTACTAAGCCCGATCCTTTTAAATATAAGGCATCATCGCGCTGTGAATAAGCGGTAGTGGCTGCATTGTTAAAAACAATTACGGCTTCATCCTTATTAATGACATCCTTTGTTAACTGAAGGCGCAGGTGCTGGTCAACAATCGGGGTGGCAGCATTTAATAATAAAGCAGCAGGCTGGTTAGTTACTTTTGCCGATTCATTAAATATAAGCTGCGCATTTGAGGCAAGTGCCCGAACAAAAAATCCCTGGCCCTGCGGAATAATGTTTGATCCACCGGGAGCACCTGTTGCAAAACCTGCTGACGAACTTGTGGCGGTATAAACCGAGTAATTTTTTGTAGCCGTATTATAGATATATATAGAATTACTTAAATTGGTTGAGCAGCAAATGCCAGTTGTTGTAGTTGTGTTGTTATATATCGTATTCCAGTTAATAGAACTTGGGTATGGATTGCCCGCAAGGTTAAATCCCTGAATGGATGTTGAACCACTTAAAGTAGAATTAGCTAAAGTACTTGAGCCTGAGTTAAACCAATTTTTAACCACAACCTGCCCCTGGTTTAGATGACCTAAAGTAGTCAATGTAACATCATTTGGAGCTATACTGGCATTAGTGCTGTTATTCCCTCTAAAAAAGAATAATATGCCGTTACCCACTGGCAGGTTAAAGTCGCCATCAATAGTGCTGATACTATAGCTTGGATTATTGTTTATTTTAGTTATCGCTCTATAATTTCCGGCATTAAATGATGTAGCACTTGGTACTTTGTCTTCGCGATATAAATAAATAGTTGGGTTGCCCGAAACGTCAAAACCAGCCGCTGCACCGCCCGAGCCGGTTATGTAAGTACCGCTGCCAAAAAAGTAAGATAGGTTGTAAAAACCTGTTGCCGTTGCATCAGCCACCGGTGATGAAAATAACCGGTAACCACGGTTGGTTAGATCGCCGCCACCAGTTACAAATCGTTGTACATTTACGGTGCCGTTAATAACTCCGGTAACTGTACCTGCAGGGTTTAATGATGCTATAGTTGCAGAGCCTGTGGCGTCTGAATTTAAAGTTAATGATCCCGCTCCGGCTAAAGTTGTAGAGCTGGTTCCGTTAAAGGTAATAACGCTTTGGCTATCTTCGTTAAATTTGCCGCTCATGGTTTTGGCGCCGCCTGTAAAAACGGTATTAAAAAGTGTTGTACCTGTACCGCTGCCGCCAGCTAAACTTTGGCCCGTGCCCGTAAAGTTTACCGTTGGCCCGCTTAAATCTACATAGGTAGTTGTGCCATTACTGGTAAGCGAGTTAGTAAAGCTACCGCTGATGTTTAAATTTTTCGTATTATCACCCTGAACGGTTTTTATACCAGAGCCGCTAAATAATATATTAGCATAGTTAATACCACTTGTTAATGTTGAGTTAGGGATGGCTACATTTGAATAAACAACCTGGTCATTGGTTCCGGTATAACCTATAGTTACTCCTGTGCCTATAGTTATGGTGTTTGTACCCGTTGATGAAAGGCCCGATAATGGCGCAGCACCTGTAAACTGCATTGTAGTACCTGCGGCTATTGCTATAGTTGAATTGTTGGAAGTAATGGCATTACTTGTTTGTATACCCGACAATGTCATTATGCCAGATGCCAAATTAAAAGCAGCATCATCATACTTAGTTCCTGAAGGGTGTGTTGAGGTAAGAGAAAGGTTACCGCTTAAGTTAAGGTTAGCAACAGATGAGGCCAGTGTTTCTGTATAAGAAGCGGCACTAAAATTATTTATTACATTAAGATTGGCAGCATTTATAGTACCGGCACCTGTTAGTGAAGCCGTTTGAACAGTGGCGCTGAGGTTTTGATAGGTAATATCGCCGGTAACTGTTAAAGTAGCACCGCTGCTTACAGAAATTACCGGGGCTGTGGTAGCGCCATTTTGCATCACTATCGAACCTATTTGAGTTACCCCTGCAGCAGATATAGTTGGGGTAGATAAGGTACCTGTAGCACCAATAATAATTTGGTCGGCAGGTCCGGGTACACCACCGGTCCAGTTACCTGCTGTTGTCCATGAAGTGTTGGCGCCTGTGCCTACCCAGGTCTTTTTTTGATAGCAGGTTATATTGATAATCCCACTGCCGCTGCCAGCCGCGTTCCAGGCGGTAACGGTATAATCAGTCGCAGCACTTGATGCGGTTGGTGTGCCGGTAATAGCACCCGAAGTAGCAGTAAAAGTTAAACCTGTAGGCAAAGTTTTGTTTAAAAAATATCCGCCCGATGGCGAAAATTGATAAACCTGGTTACCGGTAAAATTTGCCGAATACACACTGCCTTTTAGATCAAGGGCTAAACCGCGGCAATCAGTAGCATTACTTATGGTATATAAGGTGGTGGAGCTGGCTGGCGTGCAAACCAAAATATTATTACTGCTTGTATTGCCTATATACATCAGGTTGTTTACTTTGTCAATTTTTAATGAAAAGGGAGTACTAAGCCCGGTTTTGAAACTTGAAGCTGTAAATGTTGTAGTATATTTTTCAACCGTATTGTTTCCCTGGTTTAAAACAAAAATATTCCCGGCTGCATCTATATCAACATCAACAGGCGTACTTAAACTTGCAGATATTATTGAGGTCCCAACGCCGGCAGTTGTATATCTGTACACTGCGGTTGACGTGCCATAGCTGGTAATATAAAGCCTGTCCGATGCGTCAATAGCCAAACCATAGGTAGTACCGGCTCCGGTTACCGTAATAGTACTTTGATACGCCCCAGCCGAATTGTATTTATATATAGTGGCGTTTCCATTTAATACATAACAGTTACCGGCCGAATCAAAGACTATTCCCATCGGATTAACAAGGGCAGGAGCACCTGTACCATACGAGGTGGTTATCAGGGTAATACCATCTGATGCATATTTAACTATATTATTTCCGCTAAAATTGGCTATATAGATATTGCCCGAAGCATCAACGGCCATACGTACAGGGTTATTAAATGTTGCGCCGAAAGGCTGTGTTGCTGTGCTGTTGTACCCAACAGTGGTTACAACAGCGCTGCCTGCATTTGTAAGGGTTGGGCTGGTAATAACCGCACTAACAAAATAAGAAACAGGTGTAGTATAACTAATATCGGGTGCTAAAACTTGGGTGGCAATATTGATCTGCGTGGTTGAACTGCCTCCCGAATTGCTTGTATTATAAGCATTAATGGTATAAGTAGTCATGGCGGTTACTGTTGTAGGCGTACCCGTAATACTACCGGTTGTACTGCTAATGCTTAAACCTGCAGGTAAATTAGGGCTTATAAAATAGCCGCCGTTTGGTACATATTTATACAGTTTACTGTTGGTGAAATCTGATACATACAGAATACCCGCGTTATCAGTTATAAGGCCACGTGAGCCGGCTTGGGTAACACTAAAAAGAGCAGTGCCGCCGGCTGAGTTATAAACATTAGCAGTTCCGGCTCCGGGATCACCAACATATATATGGCCCGCGCCATCAACACATAATCCGTACGGCGCTCCGGTAGTTGTTATTAGGGTTGATTGAAATGTTCCGCCTGAATTATATTTAACAACAGTTTTGTTTCCAATATTTAGTATATAAATATTCCCTGCATTATCCAGCGCCACATTAACCGGTTGATTTAAGTTGGTTGTTGACGCTATAGTTAACAGTGGGCTACCCCCGCTGGTACTGCATTTGTAAACTTTGTAGGTATTAGTAGTTGTGCCGCTATAATTAGTAATATATAAATTATCAACAGCATCAATAGCAATGCCGAATGAAGTTTGCAGATTTGTAGCGCCAAAAGTTAAAAGTGTACCGGTTGATCCGCCGGTTGAAGGGTATTTGTATACCTTACTGGCGCCGGTAATATTACTTAGTACATAGCAATTGCCGGATGAATCAAAAACTAAACCTACCGGGTTGATTACCCCTGTAATAAATGAGCTTATTGTGCCCCCCGTACTGTATTTAATAATACTGTTAGTTCCGCTGTCAGCCACGTAAATATTGCCTGAGGCATCCTTGGCTATGCCAAATGGGCTGCTTAAAGTTACACCGGTAACCTGGATGCCCGTACCATATCCGGTAAATGAAGCAATTGCACCGCCGGATGAAGTAGGCGAATAAGTGCTGATAGCCTGGTTAAGAGCGTATGTTTGTGTTGCAGGGCTATAGCTGATGGAGGGCACCGCAACAACACTTAATGTAATAGTTGCAGACGAACTGCCCGTACTGTTAAATGCTTTAATGGTATAGGCTGTTGAAGTAGCAGTGGCTGTAGGTGTGCCGCTTATTATACCGGTAGTGCTATCAAAAGTTAAACCCGCGGGCAATGCAGGGCTAATACTATACCCGGTAGCAATAATTTTTCTGATAACGTTATTGTTATAATCTGCTAAAAATATATTGCCGGTGGTAGGATCTATTTTTAAAACCCTTCCGTCAAATTCGGCCGCTGTGCCAACGGCGTTAATTAAACCTGCGGTTCCGTTGCCCGCTATTGTCGTTACAACTCCTGCAGGAGTTATCATTCTGATAGTGAAATTACCGCTGTCATTAACATATACGTTGCCTGATGCATCAACCGTTACTCCTCTGGGGTTGTTAAAACTTGCAGCAGAACCTGTTCCGTCTGTAGAACCGGCGGTGCCAGCGGTATTGCCGGCAAACAAGGTTACAACGCCTGCAGATGTTATTTTTCTTATTTGGTTATTGTTTTGATCGGCTACATATATATTACCAGCAGCATCAACAGCTATTCCGGTAGGTCCGTTAAACCTGGCAGCTGTAGTTGTACCGTTAGTATTTCCGGTTATTCCGGTTGTACTTCCTGCAAGTAGCGTTACAACGCCTGCGGTCGTTACTTTTCTTATCTCATTATTAGTATAATCAGATACATACATTGCGGTAGCGGTGGAACTGTAGGCAATACCGGCAGGGCCGTTGAAAAGTGCAGCGCTTCCTGTCGCATTGGTAAAGCCGGTGACTCCGGTTGCGCTGCCGGCCAGCAAAGACACTACGCCTGCGGAAGTGATTTTTCGTATTTCGTTATTTGCATAATCGGCAACATATACGTTGCCTGAGCCGTCTACAGTTACATCATACGGAGTGTTGAAGGTAGCACTTATGCCTGTGGCGTTGTTTCTACCGGCAGCGCCGCTTCCGGCAAGTGTTGTTACCACTCCTGCGGCTGTTATCTTCCTTATCGCGTTATTAGTTTGATCAGCAATGTACAGATTTCCTGAAGCATCTATAGTTACCCCTCTGGGTAAAGCAAATTTTACGTTGGTGGTTCCTGTTCCATTCACAAAGCCACTTGTTGTGCCTGCAAAAGTTGAAACGGTACCATAAACAGTGGCAGGAACAGCTCCCCCGGTATTAGTTGGAGATAATGACACAGCACCGCCTACAACAAGTGTCTGCGGAGTGCTATAAGTAATAGCAGGCGCCTGAGCGAGCAATTTGCTGGTTAAAAGTAGTAAAAACAGCAAAAAAATAAAATGTATTGACTTGCTCAATGTTTAAATTATAAGTGATAATTACAAGGAAAAATGATTAGTTCAAGAATGCAATTGGCGTGAAGCTTTTTGCTTATTATTTAAATACAAAACGGTAATAATTAAACCGCATCCGGCTAATAATATCACCCACGAGTCAAGCGGGCAGTCAGAAAGATCCGGATCACCACCACCACATGCAGGAGTGCCAGGATCAACTTGGGCAACAACCGTCATGGCCGTAACTAAAAATAATAAGGTTAAAACGATTGCTTTTTTCATTGCTTAACTCTGTTTATAGCTTCTCTGCTATTTGGTAGCTGTTAAACAAAAGTTATGCTAAGAAGGCTTTGGTAAAGCAATCTGGAATGATATCGCAAATTTTGGTCCCGGTATATGCGTAATTTGATGATATGGACTTGTTTTAATTTGAAAAGCAAAAAAGAAAGCAAGAAACTTATTTTATAGTTGGTGGGAAATAATTCCCCTAAATGGGTTTGTTTTTACTCATTAAAGATTTTTAAGCGTTAACCTGCCCATGGCATCCATCATAGAAAATTTTTATAAGTGATTAAAAATGCAGGAAACTTGTTTAGCTGCTTTTAGTAAACTAAATTGCCTCTTAATTATATGAACAAAATTTACACAGCCGCTTTTTGGTGCTTTCTATTAGTGTTTGCCAACCATGCATTTAGTCAGCAAGTTTTGGTTACCGGTGCTAAAAAAGCAGAACTTGATAATATTTCTATACAATCAAATAGCTTATATCAGCAGGGTCATCAAAAAGCGTTGTCCCTGGCAAAAGGCAGGGGATGGTTAATTAACCGCCGCACCCGCAACGGTGGATTGGTTTCATTACAGGGTGTAAACAACTTAGGTTTTCCGGTATATTTAACCACACATAATAATACTACCGCTGCAGCAACTACAGGTACCAACCAGGTGCAACCGGGCGGCTCAACCGGGTTAAACCTATCGGGTTCAAGCACTTTCTTAAATAACAAGATGGCTATTTGGGATGGTGGCTGGGTATATAGCGCGCACCAGGAGTTTGCAGGTAAAACCATATCGCTTAAAGATACCTCAACCATAATTGACCATGCTACGCACGTAGCAGGTACAATGCTGGCAAAGGGTGTTTATGCACCGGCTAAGGGTATGGCATTTAATGCCGCCACATTACTATCATATGATTTTAATAATGATGTTGCCGAAATGAGCCGCGCCGCGCCGGGATTGCTGCTATCCAATCATTCTTATGGTGATCTGGCAGGCTGGAACTATGATGAAACAACATCAAGGTGGGAATGGTATGGCCTGCCCGGCGATTCGGTTGACTATAACTTTGGCTTTTATGATTCACGTACCCAATCATGGGATAGGATAGCCTACAATGCACCTTATTATTTAATAGTCGAGTCATCAGGTAATAGCCACGGTTATCCCGGCCCTGCTGTAGGGGCAACTTATTATGGTTATGCCAGCCGCACTAATCAAACATTTGTAAATAAAGGGCCAAGGCCGGCTACTATAAGCAGCAATACAGGTTATGATGTTATTAGTACAACAGGTACTGCAAAAAACATATTAACTGTTGGCGCTGTAAATCCACTGCCTAATGGGCCGTCAGGCAGTGCCAATATTACTACTGCCAGTTTTAGCAGCTGGGGGCCTACTGATGATGGCCGGGTCAAGCCCGATCTGGTAGCCGATGGGGTTAATATTTTATCATCAAGCAGTAGCGGCGTTGCCGCTTATAGCGCCGAAGATGGTACCTCTTTTTCTGCACCAAATGTTACCGGATCATTATACCTATTGCAAGAGTATTATGCACAAAAAAACGCGGGTGCCTTTATGCGTGCCGCTACTTTAAAAGGCTTGGCCTGCCATACCGCTTTTGATGCGGGCAACCCCGGCCCCGATTATATTTTTGGCTGGGGATTACTAAATATGCCCAGAGCCGCGCAGGCAATTACAGATAACAATATAAAAAGCCTGATCAAAGAAAACACGCTTGCACAAGGGCAAACACAAACTTTTACCGCAGTAGCATCAGGCAATGGCCCGTTAATGGCTACGATATCATGGACAGACCCACAGGGCACACCAACTGTTGACGGCACAATAAACAGCCGTACCCCAAAACTGGTAAATGACCTGGATATAAGGGTTACAGATGGTACAACTACTTATATGCCATGGGTACTTGACCCGGTAAATCCGGGCGTAGCGGCAACCACCGGCGATAACATAAGAGATAATATAGAACAAGTTTATTTAGCTAACGCGATACCGGGCCATACATATACCATAACCATTTCGCATAAAGGCGCGCTGCAATCAGGTTCGCAGGCATATTCACTTATTGTTACAGGTGCAGGCGGCGCGGCGTATTGTGCATCGGCACCAACATCAAACGCCGATTCGCGGGTTAATAATTTTACTTTATCAAACATAAACAATACACCGGCTGCCGGCTGTACTTCATACTCAGACTATACCGGTTTAACAGCGCAGTTAGAACAGGGAAAAACTTATCCGTTAAGTATTACTTTAGGTACATGTGGCGGTAATTTTAATAAGGCGGCAAAAGTATTTATAGACTGGGATGGTAATGGGGTTTTTGACGCCGGTGAATTGGTTGCAACTACAGGCATAATTAGTACTACGGGCACTTATACAACAAATGTTACCGTACCGGCAACTATTGTACCCGGCAATTACAGCGTGATGCGGGTAGTGCTAACAGAAACAAACGACGCTACAACCATACAACCCTGTGGCAGCTATGCCAAAGGCGAAACGCAGGACTATCGCGTACAGTTTTTACAAGCCAATACAGATGCAGGGGTTACAGCAATTATAAATCCACAGGCTACGGGTACCTGTAATGGCACAACAACGGTTACCGTAACAATTAAAAACTTTGGAGCATTGGCAATTTCTAATATACCTGTTACTGTATCTATAAGGGCACCCGATAATACGGTAACAACCATAAGCGAAACTTATACAGGCACACTTACACCATTGCAACAGGATGACTTTACCTTTAGCAATACATTTAACGCTGTTGCAGGTTTAACCTACACCATTACAGCGGCGACAGCATTAACCGGCGATGCAATTAGCGCCAATAACCAAAGCAGCCAAAATGTGTTAATATTTACGCCTGGTGCACCTTACAATCTTGCCGCGCTTTACTGTATCAATGCCAGCAACTATTTGTTAACAGGCGCGGGCGATGGCCAATTACTATGGTATCAAAACAGTACAGATGCTGTTCCGGTTGCTTATGGCACATCAGTTTCAACTGGGGTAACACCGGTTAATAGTACATTTTATGCCGGGTTAAATGATTTTAGCGCTACGGTAGGCCCTGCTACTAAAAATGTTTTTTCGGGCGGTGGTTATAATCAGTTCTCGCCCGCTGTGAAGGTGTATACCGCCATTCCCATGATCATTCAAAGCGCACGCCTGTACATTGGCAATGCCGGGGTAATAATTTTTAATGTAACCAATGCAAACGGGCAAGTTGTAGCAACAACAACCATACACGCTACCGCCACCCGCGCCAACCCGCAATCTGGTGCGCAAGCCGATGATCCAACCGACCAGGGTAAAGTTTATAATCTTAATTTATTATTACCGGCCGCAGGCAATTATACCATTTCGGCAGTTTATGATGCAACGGTAACTATTTACCGTAATAACACAGGGGTAAGCGGCTATCCGTTTAAAATTGGCAACTTATTTAGCATTACAGGTAATGATGCTGTACCAACCACAGGTACAGATACAACTTATTACAAAGGTTTTTACTATTACTTTTATAACATGCAGATAAAAAGCGCGGGCTGCCCTTCATTATCCCGTGTGGCGGTTACGTTATCAAAACCTGTTATAACACAAACCGGCAATATATTAAGCTCCAGCTTTGTATCAGGCAACCAATGGTATTTAGATGGTAAGCCTATAAGCGGGGCAACTGGGCAAACGTTTGCCCCCTTACAAAGCGGCAATTACCAGGTAGATGTTACTTTAAGTACAGGCTGCGTACTGCAGGCGGATGTATTTGTATATGCATTAATAGCCCTTCATCCCGGTACGGATACAGACATTGGGTTGGTTACTTTCCCCGAGCCTGCAAATAGGCAGTTAAATGTACTTTTCGTTGCTAAAACAGCCAGTCAGTTAACACTCTCATTAATAAATAGCGCGGGTGCTATAGCTTATTCTAAAATACAAGCAGCAGCGGCAGGTAGCTTTAGCACGGTAATTAATATTGCTGATCTATCGGCAGGCACTTATGTGTTAAAAGCTGTGCTGGGATCAAAAGTTTATGCGCAGAAAGTGATTATTATACGGTAGATACTGGATTAACGGGCTGTGGGGGTGAGTTTATGTTTAAAACGTATACTTTAAACCCAACCCCGGCGCAATATCAAAAAACGGCCCGGTAGCCAGCTCTATCCTGGGGTTAAGGTCAAGGCTTATAGCAATGGGCGAAGCAGGAATAAGATACTCCAGGCCAATAGTTGCATCGCCGCCCAACAATAGTTGTGGATGGGTATAAGTACGGTCATCACCATTAAATGTTCTGTAAGTACCCTGGCCTGCAGAACCAATATGGCCACCAAAACCATAATAAAATTTTAATGCGGGCACATTAAAGGCTTCGTGGTTAATTTCATACAAGCCGGTAACCACTAAGCCGCGTTGCCTGAAACCTAATATAGCTTCGTAGGCTATGCTGTTATCTACAAACACTTTACCTGATATGCCATTTTCATAGCCGCCAAATTTTAACCCGACAGCCGATTTATAATCCTGTGCGCTGGCTTTATTGATAAATAAAAAAAAGACTAAAGAGAGTAGGGTATAAGTTGCTTTTTTCATGATGTTATAACGTAGTATTTTCAATTTTATGGTAAAGACATAAAAAAAGGCTATAAGGTTTAACTAAATTTCAGGTAATTATTTAATAGCTTAGTTGGGTAATTAAATTAGGCTGCTTATGAATGTTACTTTCAAAAAATTAAACTTTGTACTATGTTTTTTATTGCTGATTAATTGCTTAAAAGCGCAAAATAACAAAAACGGAATGGTAGTTTGCGCCTATCCGGATGCCAGTAAAATTGGAGTTGACATATTAAAAAAAGACGGTAACGCGGTTGATGCCGCGGTGGCGGTACAATTTGCGCTGGCGGTTGTTCATCCTTCGGCCGGTAATATTGGGGGCGGTGGGTTTATGGTTTTCCGCTCATCAAAAGGAGAAACTAATACACTTGATTTTAGAGAAAAAGCGCCAGCCCGGGCCACAACCAATATGTATCTGGATGCAGAAGGTAATATCATACCAGATCTAAGTCTTGCATCGCACATGGCATCGGGTGTGCCCGGATCTGTGGATGGCATGGTAGAGGCTCATCATAAATATGGTAAGCTAAAATGGGCAGATTTGGTGCAACCTGCCATTGACCTTGCAACCAACGGTTATAAAATTACTGCCCGCCTTGCAGGCGAACTGAACAGAACGCATGATACATTTATAAAAGCTAATCCCGGTAAACCTTATGCCCTGGTAAAAAAAGATGAGCAGTGGAAAGAGGGCGATGTGCTTGTACAGGCAGATCTGGCTAAAACCTTAGAGCTAATACGCGATAATGGCCGCGCCGGGTTTTATGGAGGGAGGGTTGCCGATGAGATAGTTGCAGAAATGAAATTAGGGAACGGATTGATATCAAAAACCGATCTGGCCAATTATCACGCTGTATGGCGCAAGGCAATAAAGGGCAGTTATAAAAATTATAATATTATTACTATGCCGCCGCCGTCAAGCGGTGGTATTGCTTTGCTTCAATTACTAAAATCTGTAGAGAAATATCCTTTACATAGGTGGGGGTATAACCAGGACTCGACCGTGAGGCTGATTGTTGAGGCTGAGCGCCGGGTATATGCAGACAGGTCAACATATCTTGGCGACCCTGATTTTTACAAAGTACCGGTTGATAGTTTACTGCGCCCCGCTTACATTGATTCGCGTATGAGCAGCTTTAGCTGGAACGCCGCAACACCAAGCAGCAGTATACAGGCAGGTAAATTTGTTGGCTATGAAAGTGACCAAACAACACATTACTCCATAGTTGATAAGGATGGGAACGCGGTTGCAATTACAACTACCTTAAATGGCTCATACGGTTCGAAAATATTTGTGGGCGGCGCCGGATTTTTGCTGAATAATGAAATGGATGATTTTAGTTCTAAACCGGGTACGCCAAATATGTATGGATTAATTGGAGGCAGGGCTAACCGTATACAACCCGGCAAACGTATGCTATCCTGCATGACGCCTACCATTGTTGAAAAAGATGGCAAGTTGTTTATGGTAGTTGGTACCCCGGGAGGCGCTACAATTATTACCTCGGTATTTCAAACCATACTAAATGTTATTGAATTTGACATGAATATGCAGGATGCTGTTGCGGCAAAACGCTTTCATCATCAATGGCTGCCTGATAATATTCAGTCAGAGAGAGGCGCGTTAAATGCCGGCACCCGTACTAAACTGGAAAAAAAAGGATACCCTGTAAAAGAACAGGGAGCTATTGGCCGGGTTGACGGTATTTTGAAAACCAAAGAGGGCTATGAAGGCGGTGCCGACCCAAGAGGCGATGATACCAAGTTAGGCTGGTAATTTTTTTGATAAAATTTACTTACAATTGCGTAATACAAATAATAAGCTTATTAACATGCCCGGGAGTATAAAACACCAGGAAACCATTGATTATTTTTTAAAAGTAGTTTGGCAAACTGTTGCGAACAGATACAATGCCCTGGTTACTGATTTTGGTATAACCCAGTCAATAGGTTACTTGCTAATTAATATTGACGAGGAGGAGGGGACCACGGTTTCGCAGGCTGCGGCGCTGCTGGGCCTAAAATCAACCAGCCTTTCGCGTATGTTGAACCAGCTGGAAAAAACCGGCTTGATATATCGGGAATCAAATTTAGGTGATAAACGGTCGGTTAAAATATATTTAACGTCATTGGGTAAAGAAAAGCGCCACCAGGCCCGTGCTGTAGTAAAAGAGTTTAACAACTATTTAAACGTACACATCAGCGAAGCTGATAAAGTATATTTAACAGATATGCTTAAAAAAATAAACCAACTCACACTGAATTATAAGCCCGAAACCCGCTGATAAATAGTGGATAACGACCAATATTAAAAGCATGAGCCTCATTATTAAATGTTAAAAAGTGTTAAGCTGCTGTTTTTGAATTATAAAAGAATAAATTTGCTTTTTGTAAATGTAAATGAACAGGGCAGCTTTAATTATATTGCTTTTATGTGCTTGTTTTGCAGCTTGTATAAAAGCGCCGGGCACCAGTTTAGTTGCATACAAGCAACAGGCAGCAGTTGACGATAAGATAATTACCGATTATTTAACGGCTAACCCCGGATTGAATGCAAAGAAAATTGATACTTCGGGCGTTTATTATATTGTGAAACAGCAAGGTACGATAAATGCGCTATTTACAAATTCAACCCTGGTTACAGTTGGTGATACAGGTAGGGTGCTATCAGTAAGCGGTGATCCGGTTTTTACACAAACTAATGAATTTCATCCCTCATATGTATTGGGAAGTGTAATACGGGGATGGCAGTTAGGTATTCCTCAGATTAAAAAAGGCGGAATTGTACGATTGCTGATACCCTCGCGTTATGCATACGGCCCAAATGCACAACCGCAAATAGGGGTATCATTTGGATTAAAGAACGGTTTACCGGCAAATGCTGTGCTTGATTTTGATATACAATTATATGATGTAAGCAATTAAATATATTTAACCTAATACAATACAACTACTGAAAAAGGCAACGCACTCTCTCAGAAGTATAAATTAAACTACTGAGCGATACGAAACAATAATTACAAATGAAACAAACTATTTTTACTTTTTTATTTTTTACTGTTATAGCACTGGTTTCTTGCAGGAAAAATCAATATAATCCAGATATTTTACAGTACGATGATGACCAGATAACCGCGTACATTAAAGCCAATGGATTAACCGGCATGGTGCGCGATACTTCGGGCATTTATTATAAAATAATTACACCGGGTACAGGTGCACATCTACAATATACCGATAGCCTGTCAATGGTGTACAGCTTTAGCAGCTTTGATGGAAAATACCTGGCTCCTGATACAATAATGAATCATTTTGAGGATTTTATGGGGCATATTTCTTCAGATAATTATCCTTATGGATTACAGCTTATTATTCATAACATAATAAACCAAAAAGGTGTAGTAGCGCGGATACTTATTCCATCGCATTTGGCCTATGGCGTTAGCGGAACCGGAGCGGGTAGCAGTACCATAACAAATGGAAAAATAGCCGGTAACGAATGTTTAGATTATAGTATCCATATAATTGCCAATCAGGACGCCTATGATCAAACGTTAATTACAAAATATATTACAGACCAGGGTTTGGCTAGTAGTATGAAATACGATCCTGCTGGTTTTTGGTATTCCATAAGTGTACCGGGTACGGGTACTGTACCTATAACTAATAATACCACCATTACTGCTACTTTTACACTTAGAACGCTTAACGGCATTGTTGTCAGTCAGCAAAATGCAAATCCTGTTTCAATTGACATACCTGATATTATGAGGGGCATGCAAATAGGGTTGAAAAAATATGGCTCCACAGGCGCGTTAATGTCATTTATTATACCATCATCTTTGGCTTATGGGAAAAACGTTACCGGAGCGATACCGGCCAATAGCGTTCTTAGGTATGATATACAGATTGATGATGTTACTCCTTAATATAATTTAGCCGCCAATAGCATAAAAATTCTAAAGATTTACGAAGTAAAAACTCGTAAATCTTTTCCATGATGTTCCTCTTACAAAAAATGGAACACCTATCTATTAAAGATATCTTTAAGTGCCCATGTTAAAGTGGGGTATTTAAATTTAAACCCTACCTCTTCAATTTTTTGCGCCGATACTTTTTGGCTGCCTAAAATTATGGTGCTCATTTCGCCCAACAACAGCTCTAAAGCAAATGCAGGTACTTTAGGCAACCACAATGGCCGGTGCATCTCCTTAGCAACCGCTCTGGTTAATTGTTTATTGGTAACCGGGTTTGGGGCGGCCATATTGTAAACACCGCTTAAATCATTATTTTCTATGCCGTACAGGTATAGGTTAATTACATCCTGCTCATGTATCCACGGTATCCATTGTTTACCATTACCTAAGGGTGAGCCCAAACCAAACTTTACAGGCGCCGCCAATTTTGATAAGGCTCCGCCTTTAGCATCAAGCACTACCCCGGTACGTAATTTTAATACGCGTAAACTCAAACTCTCGCCTATATCAACCGCGTGCTCCCATTGCAGGCAGCAGTTAGCAAGGAAATTGCTTCCGGGTGCACTATCTTCGGTAAGTAACTCATCACCCCTGTCGCCATAATAACCAGTGGCTGATGCCGAGATGACTGTGCTAACCTGGTGGCTTTTTCGTTTAAGCAGTTGATAAATAAGACCGATTGATTTAGTGCGGCTTTCTATTATTTCTTTTTTTCGTTTATTCGTCCAGCGTCCTCCGGCAACGCTTGCGCCCGCCAGGTGCACTATTGTGTCAACTCCTTCAATACAACGTTCATCTATTTGCCATTTGCTAACATCCCATATATAGGTTTTAACCTTAGGGTCGTTTCCATGTTTCCGGCTTAAATGGCTTACAGAATAACCTTTATCCAGCAAAAGTTTAGTTAGTTTGCTTCCAACTAAGCCCGAACCGCCGGTTAATAAGATGCATTTGCTCATTTAACTGTAGTAAGTTGATAGATTTTATAATATGGTAACACGATATTGATAAAGGTGTTTCAAAAACTATGTCGGCAATATGCCGGATAAAGAGTTTATCCTAAAATCTCTTTTATATCATCGGCCGTTAACGACTTAATAAAGCTTTCCTCGGTAGTTATTAAAGCGCGCGATAAACTTAGCTTGCGTTGCTGCAGGGCCAATATCTTTTCCTCTACTGTATCTTTAGTAATAAATTTATAGATAAACACATTTTTGGTTTGGCCTATGCGGTGGGTACGGTCAATAGCCTGTTGCTCAACGGCCGGGTTCCACCACGGGTCGAGGATAAAAACATAGTCGGCCTCGGTAAGGTTAAGCCCTACACCACCGGCTTTTATGGAGATTAAAAATACCCTTGTTTTTTCATCTTCCTGGAACTGCTTAACCACATCGCCCCGGTTTTGTGTACTGCCATCCAGGTAAACGTAAGGAATATGGTGCTCGTCAAAATGATTGCGATAAATACTCAACTGTTTTACAAACTGCGAGAAAATAAGCACTTTATGCCCGCCATCAAGCACAGTATTTAAGGTATGGGTTACATTTTCAAACTTGCCCGAGTCGCCTTCATAATCCTGGTCTATCATGTACGGGTGGTTGGCTATCTGGCGCAATTTGGTCAAGCCTTGTAATACTTGTATCTGCGTTTTGGCAAAGGTGCCATCCTCCAGGCTTTTTAACAACTCGTTACGGTATTCTGATTTTACCTCTTCATAAACCGCCGCCTGCTCCTCGCTCATCTGGCAATAAAACAAGTTTTCGGTTTTTGGCGGTAACTCTGTAGCTACCTGTTCTTTGGTGCGGCGCAGTACAAAAGGCTTAATTAATGCCTGCAACTTGCGGGCCTTATCTTCATCCTTTTTCTTTTCAATGGGTGTTACAAACTCATTCTGAAAATATTGCTGTGTACCCAGCAAGCCGGGGTTAATGAACGACATCTGTGTCCACAGGTCATTAACCGAATTTTCGACCGGGGTACCGCTTAATATCAGCTTAAAACGCGATTTTAACTGTTTAACAGAATGAAAAGATTTTGATGATGGGTTTTTAATATTCTGGCTCTCATCCAAAATGACATAATCAAAAAAGTAGGCTTTAAGCAGTTCAATATCTATCCGGCTGATGCCGTAGGTAGTTATCACCACATCATAATTGGCAAACACTTCGGGCGATTTATAGCGGAAGGTACCGGTATGTACCATCAATCTTAACTGCGGGGTAAACTTTTTAGCCTCGTTAAGCCAGTTATATATCAACGAGGTTGGCATAATAACCAACGAGGTGCTTTTGCTTCCTTCAGCCACCGTATCCTCCTTGTGTTTTTGCAATAAGGCTAAAGTTTGTATAGTTTTTCCTAAACCCATATCGTCGGCCAGGCACCCCCCAAAATGGTAATTCTTCAAAAAGTGGAACCAGTTATACCCTGCCTGCTGGTAGTGCCTTAAGCTTCCCGAAAAGTTTTGTGGCATAGGTATTTCGTCCAGTTGTTCAAAATCAGTTAGTTTTTGCAGCTTACGGCTCATCGTAACTTCGGCCATTTCGCCGGCAAGATCATTTACCAAACCTATGTGGTGCCTGCGCAGTTTAAGTCCGTTGCCGCCCTCGCTAAAATGCAGCAGGTTGCCATATTGTGAAAACCATTTTTCGGGAATTACGGCTATCTCGCCGGATGGTAGTGTGAATTCTTTTTTATGGTTAAGGATATGATTTTTAAGCTGTATAAAAGGTATACGGTACGGCCCGAAATAAACAATGGCGTGAATATCAAACCAGTCATTATCTTCCTTAACCTCCAGATCAATTTTGCTGGTACCGAATACATAGCGTTTTTGACCCTCGGGTTGTTCAATCTCGAAGCCATCTTCTATCAGTTCATCATGGTGCTGGTTAAGCCATTCGAATATGGAGAAGGCGTGGTTGGTATCTTCATCATTATGCGCTACTTCCAGGTTTTGAAAAAGAGATGAAACCGTTTTTAATCCTAATGCCTCTAATTGATTTAACTTGTTTTTTTCCCAGGTTACAGAGCGTTTAATGCGATGGAAAGTATAGTTATCGCCCTCTTGCTCAATACGTACAGAAATGGTCCTGCCATCCCCGTAAGGGAAAATATACCCCGAGTATTTAAAATAAAGCTGCAGCTGCGACGTGCCTGCTTCAATATATATTGGCTTTAATATGGGTTGGGCCTCGTGTTTTTCGGTATCAATGGTAAAACCCTCGGCATATACATTATGCTTTTCTATAAGCGGGGCCACAAACTTTTCAAAGTATGATTGCTCGGACGAACGCGGGATAGCGATATACCGCTTATTTAAAAACGGCAGCAGTTTTTTACCTTCTATCTCTTTATCAAAATAATATAAGGTATCGTCCATCAGCATCCAGGCGGGGTGGTTGCAAATTATCTCGGCATTTTTAAACATAAATTCAATACGCATCCCCTTATATTTAATAGTAGGGAAGTAACGTATCTCCTCCTCATTACGGCGGAAATGGAACAATACAGAAGCAGGTTCATCTGCAATTTGCAGTTTACGCTCGGCAGGGTAGCCTTCCTTACTCATTTGGTAAACCTGTTTGTTGCCAAGCAAGGTGAGCGCATCGGCCATGCGCTTTTCTATTTTTGGGCGGATGGTCTCAAAAAGCTGTTCGTTAAATATCTTGGCAAAGAACTCTGATGGGCGGATAGGCTTTTTATAGAGTTTCTTGATGACGTTACCCTGTTCAATTTCTTCTAAAAGCTTAATTAGCTTTAAATCGATATCATCAATGCAATGAACAAACTCTGTAGCTGTGTTTGAGAATAAACGCTGGTGAGTTAAAGAAAATTCGCCGTTTGGATTTAGCTGAACTATGTGAGGTTCAATTACATAACCCAAATACTCATGCCGGGCAATGGCATAAATTATCTGGCAGGGTTTTGAACTATCAACACGCAACATAGCTTCTTGAAAAAATTTTAAGAGAAGCTACATCAACAAAAAATTCAAACCTAAACAGAATTTGCAGTAAGTGGAAATATTTTGGGGTAAATAATTATTAACAGTGTGGATTACTCGATTTTAAGCGATAAACTATGTGCTTTTCCATTAAGCAAAAAATCTATTTGAATTAAATCATGGTTCTTAATTTCAACTTCACCAAAGTCAAATTCTTTGTGATGATTTGGGCAAAGTAAAATTATATTATCTGGTGATTCTCTTCCTTTTTGATGTTTGGGTTTAATATGCGCTGCCTCAATGTAGTAACTTCCGTCTTTTTTCCTAATAGTTGTTGAACAAATTTGGCACTTAAAATCACGTAAGAATTTTATTTGCGCAATTGTTTTATTGTCTCTTTTATATGATTTAGAATTAATAATTACTTCTTCTGGATCACTTGGCTTTAGATTTTTTAATTCAATTGCAATTTCAAGTTTGGATTTTTGGCGTTGTTTTTAATTCCCTAATAATTTCGTTTTGTTCTTGCTCATCTGGGGACTCGATTGGTATGGCCAAATATTTCTCATAAATATTTCGCATTTTATACATTTTAACTTTTTGTATTCCCTCGTAATATTCAATATGTAATTTTAACGCAACTAATGAATTTGTAAGCCCATTAACGCCATAATCCTTGAAAATATTCTCGAAAAAATACTCTATCGAAAATGCATTGTTAGTTCTCGTAAACCTTTTGCCTTCAATCATACATCGAAAATTATTAATATAATCAGAAGCAGAATTAGGATTCATCCGTTTATCTCCAACAAGTTGATTTTGACCTTCTTTGAAAGTAATTATTTTCTCAAAAACTTGTTTTGAAATATCATAAGCAATAGGTGTTAAGTCTTTTGAGATTTTCATTTTTTGAGATTGCGAAATGTGTTTAGGTTATGATTACAAATGAAATATTATTTGCGCTAGTAATGGTTTTTTATCTCCACCTCTCCTTCAAAAACCCTCACAGCCGGTCCTTCTAAAAAAATATGGGTAAAGGTGTTGCCATCATAATTAAAGCGGATGTTCAAATCGCCGCCCAAAACTTTTATGGGAGTCTCAATAGTACCAGTTTGGTTGTTGTGTTTTGCCATGGCAAGCGCTACGGCGGTAACACCTGTTCCGCAGGCATAGGTTTCATCCTCTACACCACGTTCAAATGTGCGTACAAAATAGCCGCTGCCGTTTGGCTCAACAAAATTTACGTTAATGCCGTTGGTGTGGTAAGTTTCGTTATTACGGATGGCATGCCCTTCGGTATAAACATCTTTATTAGCTAAATTATCGGCAAGGGCTACATAATGCGGCGAGCCGGTATTTAAAACATACGCGTCGGCATCATTGGTAATAGTATCCACATCTATCATTTGCAGGCTTACCCAATCGCCGGTTGCTGAAATTTTGGCATGATGCGGGCCATCAACTGCCAAAAAATCTGTTTCGTTTTTTATGATGCCTAAAAATTTTGCAAAAGCTACAATACACCTGCCGCCATTGCCGCACATGCTGCTTGGCTGGCCGTCGGCATTATAATAAACCATTTCAAAATCATAGCCTTCTTTATTCTGAAGAAACATAATGCCATCGCCGCCAATACCAAAACGGCGGTTACATAAATGCGCAATTAGCTTCACATTGTGATGATTTATATGGTTTTCGCGATTATCAACCAATATAAAATCATTGCCGGCACCCTGGTATTTATAGAAATGTATCTTCACGGTATATTATATAATAGTATTTTTTTATTTTAGATGATAACCACAACGGCCAATAACAACGTATAAGGCTATAATGTTAAATTTAACATTTTTTAACAAAAGTTATTATAACTTATCATTGCAAATACCGTCTTAATGGTATTAAATTTGAACTACAAAAATAAATATAACAAACAGAATAATAAGGATAATAAGATGAAAAGAATTGGTTTAACATTATTAACGGCTTTTGTAGGTGGCGCCATGGCATTGGGCTCGTACAAACTGATCGAAAAGAAGTATGCTGATAACATGAGCATTGACGATAAGCAAAAGGTTTACTTTGCAAGTAACCACTTATCGCCGGCTATTACGTCATCAGCAGGTGAGGTTGATTTTACACAGGCCGCGGCAGCAGTAACGCCGGCAGTAGTTTACATTCGTACTACTTACTCAAGCCAGGGGGGCAACAGCCAGCAAGATATGATGCAGCAAATGTTTGGCGATATGTTTGGCCAGCGTATGCCACGTCAAAACACGCCGCAAATGGCTTCGGGGTCAGGTGTAATTATATCGCCTGATGGTTATATCGTTACCAACAATCACGTAGTAAGCAAAGCTGATAAAATTGAGATCACAACAAATGATCACCGCCATTTTACAGCTAAAGTAATAGGTACAGACCCTAATACAGACCTTGCTTTAATAAAAATTGAAGGCACTAATTTGCCAATTGTAAAGTTAGGTAACTCTGACGATGCAAAAGTAGGAGAGTGGGTGTTGGCAGTTGGTAATCCGTTTAACTTAACTTCAACGGTTACAGCAGGTATAGTTAGCGCTAAGGGCCGTGGCATTGGCATCATCGGAAGAGAAGATGACCAGGATAATAACCCGTTTGGCCCAACCCGTATGCGTTCACAAGACCCTAAACCAAACACCGGTATAGAATCATTTATACAAACAGATGCTGCTATTAACCCCGGTAACAGCGGCGGCGCGTTGGTAAATACTAAAGGCGAACTGATAGGTATTAACTCGGCAATTGCATCGCATACAGGTTCATACGAAGGTTATGGGTTTGCTATCCCTATTAACCTGGCAAAAAAGGTATTGAACGATATTCAAAAATATGGCGCGGTTAAACGTGGTTATATAGGAGTTTCTTTTGTAGATCTGAGCGATCCTGCAAGTGCCGAAAAAGTGAAAAGTGATAAAACCAACGGATTATATGTTGATGAATTAGTTGCCGGTGGCGGTGCAGAGTCAGCAGGATTGAAAAAAGGCGATATCATTACTAAAGTGGAAGGAGTTACGGTTTACGAATCATCAGATTTGCAGGAACGTGTGGCCCGCTTACAGCCCGGGGATAAAATTCATTTAACCGTTATGCGCGATGGTAATGAAAAGAGCTTTAATGTTGTACTTAAGGCTGGTGTTCCGGTTGCCCGTACTGCTGCGGTTTCAAAATCAGCAACAGAATTGTATAACAAGTTAGGTGCAAGCTTTATGCCGGTTACACCTGCACAAAAAAGTAAATTCCATTTGAACGGCGGTGTAGTAGTTACGCAAGTACGTGATGGTGGGATATTTGATAGTTTTGAAGTTCCGGTAGGCTCGGTTGTTACCAAGATCAATCAACAACCAATAAACAGCGTTGCTGATATTGACAAGGCAATAACTAACCTAAAAAACGGCAACGTAGTTATTAGCGGTTACTATCCTGATGGTGGAAGCTTTAATAACAGCTTTATGGTAGCCCAGTAATTAAATAATATATTATAATAGAAAGGACCCGGCTTATGGCCGGGTTTTTTTGTTTATGCCTTATTGATACCTTTGCAGCCATGATTGATGTAGTATTAAAAAAGGGTAAAGAGAAAGCGGTTCTTCATCGCCATCCCTGGGTTTTTTCTGGTGCGATAGAGGCGGTAAAAGGCAAGCCTGCAAATGGAGACATAGTACGCCTGCTTAATGCCAAAGGCGATTTTATGGCTTACGGGTTCTATAACGATCAATCGCGCGTTGCGCTGCGTTTGCTGGAGTGGGATGAGCAAGTTACTGTTGATGAGGATTGGTTCCGTAATAAAGTAGCTGTTGCTGTAGCAGGGCGCAATGAGTTGTTGGATAGCGGTGTTACCAATACCTGCCGACTGATATTCAGTGAATCAGACTATCTGCCCGGTTTAATAGTTGATAAATATGCCGATCATTTGGCGGTACAAGTGCTTACATCGGGCATAGAAAATGTGATGCCGGTTATTATTGATGAACTGCGGCGTTTACTAAAGCCGACAAGTATTTTTGATAAAAGCGATGCCTCGTCAAGGCAGCATGAAGGGTTAGAAACTGCTAACGTAGTAGTGTTTGGTGATAACCCGCCTGAATCTGTCGAAGTAAAAGAGAACAACATCATTTATAACATCAACATAGCCGGGGGTCAAAAATCAGGCTTTTATTGCGACCAGCGCGATAACCGTAAAATAGTTGCAAGCTATGCCAAAGGCAAGAAAGTGCTGGATTGCTTTAGCTATACCGGCGGCTTTACACTAAATGCTTTGCATAATGGCGCCGAGTCTGTAACCAGTGTGGATAGCTCGGCATTGGCAATTGAAACGTTGAAAGAGAATATTAAGCTAAATAAACTGGATACTAAAGAGCATATCGCCATACAATCCGACGTAAATAAACAGTTAAGGGTATTTAGAGAAGAAGGTGAAATGTTTGATATTATAATACTCGATCCGCCAAAATACGCGCCGTCACGTTCGGCGCTGGACAGGGCCTCAAGAGCTTATAAGGATCTGAACCGGTTAGCTATGCTGTTATTGAATAATGGCGGCTTGCTGGCTACCTATTCCTGCTCTGGCGCCATGAATATGGAAACCTTTAAGCAGGTTATTGCCTGGGCCGCTTTAGATGCGGGTAAACAAGTTCAATTTATTTACCAGTTTTGCCAACCGGAAGATCATCCGGTTAGATCGTCTTTCCCTGAAGGGGAGTATTTGAAGGGATTGTTGTGCAGGGTGTTTTAAGCTGCCACTGTCATTCTTGAGCGATAGCGAAAAATCTTATACGATATAAAATTAAACGCCATGCATATTAGTTATGCATGGCGTTTAAGATTTCTCACTACGTTCAAAATGATAAGAGGTATTACTTATCAAACTTAACAGTACCGTAATTAGATTTTACAGTGATCACTTTATCGGCGCTGCCTTTGCCTACGTGGCCTTTATAGTTTTTTGTTGAGCTATATCCTCTTTCATTATCAGGTGTTTTACTTGTAACACTTGTTGTATTGTTGTAAAGAAAATCGCCCATATGAACTGTTACATCAAAATCAGCATTGGTCTCAGTTATGGAGCTTAATTTTACAGGAGCATAAGATGAATTAACAGTAAGAGATTTTAAATTTTTACTTATATCACCTATTTCTAAGCCACTGCCATATCGTACGTTAAATGTGCATGATGTGCTTACCTTGCCTATTTTTGCCGGGCCATAACTTATAGTCGCGTTAACCTTATCTGCCGATTCAAGGTCAAGGCTGCCGTATGATATATTCAGATCGCTGCCATTCAGGCTTTGGATATTAGCGCTGCCATATTTTACTTCTATCACATTGTCGCTGTTAGATAAAGCTTTAGCTACCAGACTGCCGTATGAACTGTTGATATTTAATTTACCATCTAAATTAGGCAATACAATGCCTCCATATTTATTAATGATAGTAAGCGCGTTTTTAACCGGCATATAAATTACATAATTGATAGTTACTTTACGCACACTGGTTATTTTCCCATTTTCTGATCTTGTTCCCCACCATGAGTTGTCTGAATGATCTATAGCTGTTGTAAAAGCAACTACATTGTTTTCTTTGCTATTGGTAACATTAGTTTGGTCAATTAACTTTTGAGCATCAGCATCCTCATTGGCATACGCTTTAATTTGTATGTCAACTTTAAACTCGTTTTTTGCCCAGGTGTTTACCGTTATTTTACCATAGCGGTTATCAATTTGTAATTTATCATTTCCGTCGGCAGGATAGGTTTTGCTAATGGTTTTGCTCTTTTCTTTTACTTCGCCGCTTTGTACCTGTTTTTCTAAATTGGCTTCCGAATCAAAATTGAACCTTGAGTTATTAGTAAAAGACCGGCTAAAGTTCCTGCTGAAAGACGAATCAAAACGGGTGCTCATTGTTTTACGCAGCGTAGTCATTCTTTCTTGTTGAACGAGCCTGTTTTTCTTTGATTCCTCCCTGTTCAATTCAGACATTTCCCTGTTCAGTGTACGCATTTGTTCCTCCAGTTTCCTCTTTTTATTACGGTAAACGGTATCGCCTGGCTGGACTTCCGAATAGTAAACATTCGGGTTAGCGGCATAAGTACCGGGCTGTGAATAATAAACCCGTGGGGCAACAGCTATTGATAAACCCGATCCCACCGATGGTGAACTTGTTTGGGGAGCTACAGGTTCTACAGCTGTTTGTTGCGCATAATTTGCAGTACTATAAGCCATCAGGCCTATAAAAGCCATTACGGCAGTACTATATATTTTTAACTTCATTTTTTTGTTGATTTTTAAATTCATTAAATTGCTCAATTACATTAAGTTGCTGATTAAGTACCTCTGTTTGCACCTGCAAGTTCCGGATCATTGCACGTAAAACAGCTTCCTGGTTAGGGCTGGTAGCCAAATCTTTATTTAATTTTTTATAGATAGAATCCATTTTAGCAATCTCGGCCGTAAACTCTTTATACAGTTGCGGGTCTGATTTTGCAATGGTCTTAAGCTCGCTGCGCTGGCTTGCTATCATTGATGCATAATGCACCTGTTGTTTAGCATACTCAGGATTTATAGCAGCCAGGCTAATTGTTTGTTTTTTTTGATTGTATAAGTATGCTCCAAAGCACACACCCATTATTAATATTACTGATGCTGCAACCCGCAATACAAATGCAAACGAAAATGTTTTTGCCGCCAGCTTTTGCGCAGGTATTTTTTTATCAATCTTGCTCCACAAGTTCGCACTTGGCTCCAGGTCATCAAATTCTTCCCGGTTGTTAATAATGAAATCCTCTAATCGCTTGCTCATTGTGTTATTCCTTTCCTTGTTAAAATTTCACTAAGTTTTCTTTTTGCTCTTAAAAACTGTGTTCTTGATGTGTTTTCTGTTATACCTAATATTTGTCCAATTTCTTCGTGATCATACCCTTCCAGCAGGTATAATGATATTACCAGTTTATATCCTTCGGGTAATTCATTCATGGCTTGTTTTATTAAAGCCACTTTGTATTGGGTTTCTTCCTCATCATCGGGTTCCTCGTCTGCTATATTATCTATATCGTCCCCTAATTCCACCAGCTCTACCTTGCGTTTTCTTAACAAGTTAATAGAGCGGCTTACTACTATTTGTTTAAGCCATAAACCAAATGTGGTTTCCTGCCTAAAATCTTTAATCCGTTTAAAAGCATCTAAAAATGCTTCCTGCAAAACATCCTCGGCCTCGCCCACGTTGCCCACTATCCTAAAGGCGACGTTCAACATCGCTTTAGAATATAATTTATACAACTCATAACAGGCTTTTTTACTCCCCTGCTTACACTCAACCACCAGGTTGTAATGCTTGTCTATAAATAAGGCGGCTTCCAAGTTTATTAGCTTTCAGGTTATAAGACATGACGAATTTTATAACGTTGCATGTATACACCAAATAATTAAAATAATGACAAATTAAGTAAAGATAACCGGTTGTTTGACTGTATTTTAACTTATATAATATTATAAATATACAAACTGTAGGTGTATACGATAAGTGTATACACTATATACACCCATATACACCCATATACACCCATATACACCTGCCCGGAAAATGTGAGAAACACAAAAAGTTAAGCGGTATGAAGCAGGTAATTATCAATAGCAGCCACGGCGCTATCATACCTATCTTGCCCGGTGCCTTCTATCAGTACATAGTTAGCATTTAAAGCATTTAATTCTTTATACCATACATCCATAAAATGCTCGCGCATGTTTGGGAAATCGCGCAGCGGATCTTCCTGCCAGGGCAGGTCTATATTTAAAAGCAGGTACAGGTCGTAATGATAATTGGGTAGTTCGTCCAATACCTCTTGCGGGGATTTGCCAAAGGTATAGTCGCTCCAAATTTTTACGGTGATAAAGGTAGTATCGCAAATTAATATGCGGTTGGCGGCAGGTAGTAATTCTTTCTCTAAAGCGACCTGTCCGTAAAACATATTGATCTCGTCCTGCCAGGTTGGGGCATCGGTTAGCTTTTCGCAGTATTCGCGTGCATATTCAGGTACCCAAATGGTATGGTAATGTGCTGCAAGGTAAGCAGACATGGTTGATTTTCCTGTTGATTCAGGCCCGACGATGGCGATCTTTTTTATTGTTTCTTTCATTGTGATCAGGCTGCCTGTTTCTTCCAATCCCTTTTCCAATCTATATATCCCAATAAAGCAATGCCTACATATATGGCATACATTACCGCGGTAAGATGCAGGTTTTTATAAACATAAACACCTACATAAATTACATCTACAAATATCCATATCAGCCAATTCTCTAACACCTTTCGCGCTAAAAATATTTGTGCCACCAGGCTGCATGCGGTACAAAAACTATCCAAATAAGGATAGGAAGCCGTTGTATATTTTAAAACCGAACCCAATATAAAAGTAAATACAATAACAGCTATAACAGATAATATGATCTCTGTTTTTTTAATGCGCATAACCGGTGTCTTATCTTCTGACGCTGTTTTTTTGCTCCAAAAATACCAGCCATAAATATTGGTGACCAAAAAATAAAACTGCAGGCCCATATCGGCAAACAGATGGCTATCGTAAAAAATAAAAATGTAAATGCCAACGCTAATAATAGCCAGGGGCCAATTCCAGATAATATTTTTTGCAGCAAGGTAAACACATAATAACCCGGTAATAACGCCAACTACTTCAAGTATTGATTGATTTTGCCACCAGTTTTGCAGCGCGTGTATAATTCCCATTGCTCAAATATAAAAAAACAGCAATTGGTTTGTCATCGCTGTTAGATTATATGGGCCATTTGGATGCAATCCGGTTAAGTTATCGCTTAGTTCCAAGAAAAATGAAAAAAATATCATTAAAAGCAAATAAAAATAGGTTTTGTTGATTAAAAACTTCTAATTTTATACCTAAGATTTAAACAAGTCCCGCGAGTATACTTTTTTGTGTGAGGAAAGGCGCTATCGGGGACACATTACTAAAATTTAATTGTTACTTTTTAAAAAAAGCCGTTCCATTCATAGGGAACGGCTTTTTCTTTTAGTGTACGTCTGTAGGAACTTTTACGTTCTTTTTAAACGGCTGCAGGTACAACAATGGTATAGAAAATAACATTACCAATCCTGAAAGATAATAGGCATCATCATAGGTCAGCAATAACGATTGCCTGGTTACAGCGCCTTCAATTGCAGCATAGGCCATATGTATCGCGTCGGAAGCAGATTTGCCTTTAGCTATAAAACCTTGCTCCAACGTGTTTAACCTTTGTATAAAGGCATTATTATATGGATTTATGTTGGTTAATAAATTGTCGCGGTGCACACTTGTTCTTATATGAATAATTGTGGTTAATACGGCTATACCAAATGAGCCGCCTAACTGGCGCATCATATTATTTAAACCAGTGCCTTGCCCCAGCTCGGGCCCTTTCAGGTCGGCAATTGCCAATGTGGTAAGCGGTACAAACAACAGTGCCATCCCAACACCCCTAATTAAAAGAGGAACTAACACGTCTTTTTGCCCGGTGCTAAGTGTCGAGTTGCTTAACATAGTAGTAAACACAAAGAACAAAAACATACCACCGGTTGCCATAAATTGCGCCGGGATACCTTTATTAAGCATTTTACCTATAAATGGCATCATAATAATGGTACACAATCCGCCCGGAAATAATAGCTCGCCGGTTTGCTGAGCCGAAAATCCAAGTAAATTCTGACAAAATACCGGGAATACGAAAACCGTACCGTACAAACCAAAACCAAGCACGAATGAAGTAAACATACCTACCGCGAAACTTCGGTGCCGCAATATGCCAAAGTTTACTATTGGATGCTCTATGCTCATTTCGCGCCATATAAAAAGAATAACCCCTAATACAGCCGCTACAGTAAGCACCAATATATAAGTTTTAGCAAACCAATCTTCCGATTCGCCCTTTTCCAAAATAGTTTGTAAACTGCCTACCGCAATTGCCAGCAGTGCAATGCCCCACCAGTCAATGGGTTTTCCTTTTGCTTCCTTAGGTGTTTCGTGTATAAACGTAAACGCACAAAATGCCGCCAGCGCGCCTACCGGAATATTTACATAAAATATCCAGCGCCACGAGAAGTGATCGGTAATATAACCGCCTATAGTTGGGCCCAGGGTTGGCCCTACAACCGCGCCTAAACCAAATAAGGCTGTAGCTGTTCCTATCTGTTCGCGGGGCCAGGTTTCAACCAAAATAGCTTGCGATGTTGATATTAAACCCCCGCCTGCAAGCCCTTGTAATATCCTGAAAATTACCAGTTCATCCAAACTTGTGGCATTACCGCATAAAAATGAGGCAATAGTGAATACAATTATTGAAGTGATAAAATATTGTTTACGCCCAAAACGACTGCCTAACCACCCAGACATAGGTAGTATAATTACGTTTGCAACCGCATAACCGGTAACAACCCAGGCAACATCCTCCAGTGTGGCACCCAGGTTGCCCTGGATAACCGGTAAGGACACGTTTACTATCGTAGTATCTATAAGCTCCAATAACGAAGCTACGATCACCGTGATAGTAATGATCCATTTTTTAAAGCCAGTTTCAGCCATTTTTTGTTATAGTATATATGAAAGTACAGTTAGTCTTAAGTCTTTAGTCTTTAGTCTCAAGTCGTAAAATGGTAGACTTACGACTAAAGACTTTGAACTCCGGACTATTAAATTAGTCTTTAGTAATAACAGATACATTCACACTCATTCCCGGGCGCAGTTTATCCAAAACATCTTTAGATGCGTTTATTTTTATTTTAACAGGGATACGTTGTACCACTTTTACATAGTTACCTGTGGCATTATCCGGCGGCAATAAAGAGAATTTGGCACCTGTTGCCGGCGAAAAATTGTAAACAGTTCCTTCTATGTTCAAATCCGGATAAGCGTCAGTCTCAATATTTACTTTTAAGCCGCTGTGTATTTTTTCCAGTTGGGTTTCTTTAAAGTTAGCGGTTATGTATAGGCTGTTATCATTAACTATTGAAAACAAAGTTTGCCCCGCTTGTACCAATTGGCCCAATTGTACATTCTTTTTTGATGCAATGCCATTTGCCGGCGATTTAACATCTGTATAGCTTAGTTGCAGTTTTGCATAATCAACATCAACCTGTTTCTGGTTAACACCGGTATTGGTAACCTTTAACTCGTTACGGGTTGTGCCAATTTGTTGCTCGGCTGCTTTATATTGATCTTTAGCTGCATTTAAGGTTGCCTGTGCAACTTCCAGATCAGACTTTGCCTGGTCAAATTGTTGTTGGGTTATAGAGCCATCTTTAACCAGGTTAGCATAACGCTGGTAGTCTTTTTGAACCTTATCTAAACGCGCCTGTGCAGATACAACGCCCGCCCTGGCTACAGCCGAGTTTGAAGCAGTAGTATAAATTTGCGATTGGCCAACGTTAACACCCGCGCTGGCGCCAACTTGTGCGGCTTGTGCCTGTTCCAATTTAACCTTGTAATCGCGCGGGTCAATTTTTACCAGTATTTGGTCCTTGTTAACGTGTATGTTTTCTTCGAAGTAGATGCTATCAACGTATCCGCCTACACGGGCCACAACCGGGCTTATGTCACCGTCAACTTGCGCGTCATCTGTATCTACGTGTTTGCCGTAGTATATATATTCTTTTATCCCGAAAAATAGACCTCCTAAAAGTACTATCCCTAATATTATTGGAAGTACTTTATTAGATTTTTTTGCAGGTTGGTTTTCGGTTGTTTCTTGCTTTGCCATTGTATGTTTTGTATTATTTGTTAAGTTTTCCGGTTGATTTTAATAAAGTGTAATAGGCCAGTCCAGCATCGGCTTTAGCTAATTCTAAATTGATCTGTGCCTGGTATAATAAGGTTTCCGCATCGGCCCTGTCTGTTGCAGATGCTATGTTGCTTTTGTATTTTGATGCAAGTATGTTGTTGTTCTCATTAGCCTGCTCAATTGATGTTTGTAAAAGCTTGATTTTATTCAAAGCCGTCATATAATTCTGATAGTTTTGATTAACCTCGTTCTTTACATTATCAAGCGTGATGCCTTTGTTTATGGCTACCTGGTCGCGCTGTATCTTTGCTTCTGCAATTTTGTTTTTGTTGGTCCATAAAGCGCCAAAGTTCCATGCCGCGGTTAAGCCTACAGTTACAGGGGTAATAAAATTGCCTGATCTTGGCAGCGGATTACCACTAACATCAACATAATAGCCCCCCGCCGACGCCGATACTGTTGGTGTAGTATTGGCATTAATGGTTTTTATATTTGTTTCTGCATACTTGTTGCGCAGGTCAAGCTGCTTAAGCTCCTGGCGGTTGCTAATTGCTGTATCAATATAATTGCTTAGTAGCCCCAGTTCCCTGTTTGCCTCGTTTATCTGGGCAATATTTAACTGGGTAGTTTCTGGCAGGCCCAGCAAGATATTTAAATTATAATTGATGATCTTGCGGTTACTTTCCAGATCGATACCGCTTAACTCAACATTTGCACGTTGTAATTGAAAACGTAGTACATCATTTTTAGTAACCAGGCCCTGCTCGAAAAAACGTTGCGATTGGTGTATTTGCGCATCAATGGTTTCCAAATTTTGGTTAACCACCTTTTTGCTTTGCAATACTTTATATAAGTTATAATACTCGTTTATGATATCATAAGTGATCTGGTCCTTATCCTTATCAGCATCTAAACGAGATATGCTGGTTAATAACCGGGTAGACTCTTGCGCATACTTTAATTTTCCGCCGGCAAAAATGGTTTCATTTAATGAAGCAATACCTAAATAAGCGTTAGCGTTTTTAGGCAATGCAATATTGCTTGGGCCAAAATTAAGTGTGTTATAAGGTATCTCTGCACGGTTGTAAGCAAGGCTTACTGAGCCCGTAGGTAATACCCTATCTTTTACTTGATTGTATTGCGAAACAGCCTCGTCAATTTTTGATTGCGATAGTTTTAAAACCTTGCTGTTATCAATACCCAATTTTACTGCTTCTGTTAAAGTTATGGTTCTATCCTGAGCCGAAGCTTTTTTAGAAACCAACGACATCAGCAATAGAGAAAGCACAATGGCTAAAACCGGTATCTTGCAAAGGTGTAGTTTGTGAGTTGTATTAAATTGTATATTCATTGTTAGTTGTGTAAATAAGACTTTAAAAGGTTTTTCATGAAGTTTTTTATTTGTGGCTTTAGCCTGGTCTCAATCATGTTATCGTCATTTATATCATAACCCAGTAATGGCGATGACATCATAGGAGTGTTTATAATATAATTTTTAGTGCCATAAAGCGCGGCTATCACCATCGGGATATCTATATCTTTCTTAAACTCGCCGTTAGCTATGCCTTCACGCAAAATTTTATCAAGCTCGGCAATGCTCTTCATTAACATATCGCGCAGTTTATGTGATAGATCCGTACTTCTATTCATACTCATTTCCCGGTATAATAGTTTTTGGAAACAGTTATTATTTACCACCTTCTCGCCATACATTTCTATATATTTTTCCATTTTGTTCCAGGCACCAATGCTATCATCATTGCCCAGGTTTTGTAAAATATTTTGAAAAGATGAGATCTTGCGTTCAAAAACCGCCAGGAATAATCCTTCTTTCGAGCCGAAATAATAGTTAAGCATAGCCATATTAACACCGGCCTCACCAGATATCAATCGGGTAGATGCGCCGTCAAAACCTTTTTCTGAAAATACGCGCTCGGCTACATCCAGAATATGGTCTTTCTTGTCTATTTTATCTTTATCCATAATCGTTTTATAGGGCAAAGTTAATCAAACGATTGATTAATGTAAAATTATTTTTATGTTAACTTTATAAGATGCTGATTGTCAATGACAAAAAATTAATCAATCGATTAACAATTTTATAAATACAGTGATTTTGAATTTTTGTTTTATTATTGATACAATAAAACCGTGCTAATTTTCTTTTAATATATTTGGCTATGAAGCGTATTAAACTACTTGCCGCATTTTTGCTATTTACAGGTACTGCATTTTCTCAAACCGCGCCGCCGGCCGACCTGGTAACTATACAGCAAAGCTTTAAAAAACTCAACGTTTTGGGCAGTATATTATACATGGCCGCGCACCCCGATGATGAGAACACCCGCTTGCTGGCCTACCTGGCGCAAGAAAAACATTACCGCACAGGCTATTTATCATTAACCCGCGGCGATGGCGGGCAAAACCTGATAGGAAACGAGCAAAGCGAAATATTAGGCTTAATACGTACACAGGAACTTTTAGCCGCACGCCGTGTTGATGGCGCCGAGCAGTTTTTTAGCCGGGCCAACGATTTTGGTTTTTCTAAAGGGCCTGAAGAAACTTTAAAAATATGGGACAGGGAGAAAGTATTGGGCGATGCCGTTTGGGTGATACGTAAATTCAGGCCCGATGTGATTATATGCCGTTTCCCTACCACAGGCGAAGGGGGCCATGGGCACCATACTTCATCGGCCATTATAGCGCAGGAAGCATTTATTGCCGCTGCCGATCCGAAACGTTTCCCGGAACAATTGAAATATGTACAACCATGGCAGGTAAAGCGTTTATTATGGAACACCTTTAATTTTGGTGCTACCAATACCACAGCCGAAAATCAGTTTAAAATAGATGTGGGTGTTTATAACCCTATAACCGGAAAAGGTTATGGCGAAGTTGCTGCCGATAGCCGTTCTAACCATAAAACACAAGGGTTTGGCAGTGCCAAACAAAGGGGCCAATCATTCGAGTATTTTAAAACTATTTTGGGGGATACACCACAAAATGATTTAATGGATGGTGTTAATACCGGTTGGGGAAGAGTTAAAGATGGCGAAGCCATAGCAGCAACACTGGCAATAATTAAAAAGGGTTTTGATGCCGAGGATCCGGCGAAATCTGTACCTGCTTTGGTTGGCTTGTTAAACAGGGTTGAAAAAATAAGCGATGTTTATTGGCGCGCACAAAAGGTAAAAGAACTGGATGAGCTGATAGCGGCATGCGCCGGATTATGGGTTGAGGCCTATACCAATAATCCAACTTATGCGGTAGGTGACAGTATGGCTGTTAGCTTACAAATGATAAGGAGGTTTAACAACAAAATAAGTTTAAATAGTTTTAGCACAACACCGGCAGATGTAATTATTGTAAAGAATTCTGACTTTCCGGTTAACCAACTCAAAACCGTTAATTTAAAAATAGGCACGGGTAAAATATCACAACCTTATTGGCTTGAATCGCCTCATAGCATGGGTACCTATACAATAAATGATGAAACCAAAGTTGGTAACCCCGAAAATCCTGATGTACCAAAGGTTGAATTTGAATTTGTAATTGAAGGTAAGCCGGTTAGAATTAGCCGCAGATTAATGTATAAATACGTTGATCCCGCCAAAGGCGAGATATATCAACCCATAGAAGTGGCCCCGCCGGTAACTGCCAATATTGAAAATAAAGATTATATTTTTAACACACAGCAACCGCAAATTGTACAGATAAAATTGCAAAGCTTTACCAAAACCGCGGGCAGTATCAGCATAAAACCTATTGCAGGTTGGAAGATAAGCCCGGATAAGATAGACTTTAGTAATAAAAATAAAGGCGACGAATGGATGGCTTCGTTCACCATAGCACCGGCAGATAATAAGCCTAAGATTGCTACTTTAGAAGCTGTTACAACAGTTGGAGGAAAAGACTATACAATGGGTATACAGCGTATACGTTATGATCATGTGCCGGCTATAACACTTTTCCCGCCTGCGGAAGCTAAACTAATTGACATAGACCTGAAAACCGCGGGCAAAAAAATTGGCTATATAGCCGGGGCGGGGGACGTGGTGCCCGAGTCATTGCAGCAGGTGGGTTATGAGGTACATCAACTAACAGAAAACGATATTGTTAATACTGATCTTTCCATATATGATGCTATAGTAACCGGCGTACGTGCCTATAATGTAAACCCACGGTTAGTGGTTGAGCAGCCCAAGCTAATGGCCTATGTAAACAACGGTGGAAATTTAGTGGTGCAATACAATAATAACGCGGGGCTGGTATTGAACCAAATTGGCCCATATCCGTTCCGTCCCGTAAATCAAAGGGTTACTGATGAAAACGCAAAGGTTACTTTCCTTGATGAGAGCAGCCCGGTACTAAACTATCCCAACAAAATTACCCAGGCAGATTTTGACGGCTGGATACAGGAGCGCGGCTTATATTTTGTGAGCAATATTGATAGTCGTTATAAAACCATCCTCCAAATGAATGATGTCGGCGAGGCAGCCAACCCCGGCTCATTAATAGTTGCCGATTATGGCAAGGGCCGGTTTGTTTATACATCGCTGGCATTTTTCAGGGAGTTGCCTGCGGGCGTGCCGGGTGCATACAGATTGTTTGTGAATTTGTTGAGTAAGCCGAGGTAATTGGTTATTAGATCTTACATTCATTGTCGACAATTTCATCTAATAATGTCAAACTTGAAGGTGGAAAGGTTTCATTTAGATATTTAATGACACCTGATGTGTCAATTAAATATCTCTCTGCCATCCTTACGGATCGTACTTAATTGCTTGTCTATATCCTCATTGGTCATAGGCGTTTGTAATTGCCCTCTTAATGAAGATATAGGCAAAGATTCTTTTATTACGCGAATGATATGAAGTTCTTCAAGCTCCTTAATAATCTTATAAGCTTTTTGACTGGTTAATTCTATAACAAATGTTTCCATAGCGTAAGTCATATCCTTATGTATTTATTACATTAAAGGATAATAACAAATTTACAAAATTATTGATTAAAAATTTTCATTCGCAATATTTTAAATGAACCTATTGCTACACACAATATAATCAATTACTTTTGCACGCATTACAATATATGATATTATGAAACATCACCCAAAAGAAGAAAAAGAAAATTTAGACTACGTTTATTACCTGGTAGGTATATTGAGCGGCTTATTTGTTGGCGTAATTATAGCAGTAAGCATTACCTGGGTAATAGGGGGTGGTATATTAGGATTTTTAACTGCGGCCTTCTTCGTGAATGTATTGGCTAAAAGCAGTGAAAAGGCCTGATCCCGAGCTTCCTTCATTTATACGCAATTGGAACCAGTTTTACGGCATTGTAGTCGGTTGGCTGGTTTTTTTAATTATAGTATTCTGGCTCATTACTTTGTATCTTAAATGAGTTTAACAGACTGGATCGTTCTTGGTGCCACCATTTTGGTTATAGTAGTTTACGGACTATGGAAAAGCGGCACCAATAAAACCACCGATCAGTTTTTAGTGGGCGGCCGCTCTTTATCCTGGTACCATATTGGTTTTTCGGTAATGGCTACACAAGCCAGCGCTATTACTTTTTTATCGGCACCTGGCCAGGCCTATTCTGATGGGATGCGGTTTGTGCAATTCTACTTCGGTTTGCCGCTGGCCATGATAGTACTTTGTATAACCTTTGTGCCTATATTTCATCGCCTTAAGGTATATACCGCTTACGAGTTTTTAGAGCAGCGGTTTGATCTGAAAACGCGTGCGCTTACATCGCTTCTGTTTTTAATACAGCGCGGCCTATCAACCGGTATATCTATTTACGCGCCGGCTATTATATTATCTATCATCCTCAATATAAATACTACTTATACAACTTTGTTTATTGGCGGGTTGGTAACTTTCTATACGGTATATGGCGGTACAAAAGCGGTATCATATACGCAGCTGCTGCAAATGAGTATTATTTTTTTGGGGATGTTTGCTGCCGGGATATTGGTAGTTGTTTTACTGCCCCATAGTGTTGGGTTTGGTCATGCCCTTAAACTGGCCGGCAAAATGGGCAAGATGAATGTTATTGACTGGAAGTTTGACCCCGGCAATCGCTACAATATTTGGAGTGGTATAATTGGGGGTTTCTTTTTGCAGCTATCCTATTTCGGTACCGACCAAAGCCAGGTTGGGCGCTATCTTACAGGCAGCTCGGTAGGGCAGAGCCGATTAGGGCTGATCATGAACGGCCTGATAAAAATACCGATGCAGTTTTGTATCCTGTTAATAGGGATATTAGTTTTTGCCTTTTACCAGTTTAACAGACCGCCGCTGTTCTTTAATCAATACGAAGTAAAACAGGTGCAGCAAAGCCCTTATGCCGGGCAGTATAAAGCGCTGGAAGGAAAATATACTGCCGCTTTTGAACAACGCAGAGCCAAAGCGAACGAATTAATTACTGCTATTGATAGTAAAAATACTGGCCAGATAGACCAGGCACAAGCAAATTTAAAATTGGCCGATAAGCAGGTAAGCAGTATCCGACAGGATGGCATAGGTTTGATGAAAAAGAATAACGAAAAGGCAGATACTGACGATACCAACTACGTGTTCCTGAATTTTGTGACCCATTATCTACCCCGCGGATTAATAGGGTTATTAATAGCTATTGTATTTTTAGCGTCTATGGGGTCAACAGCCAGCGCATTAAATTCTTTGGCATCAACCAGTGTGATCGATATTTATAAGCGTATTATCCATCCGGGCGCATCTGATAAAAATTATTTGCTTGCATCGCGCCTTGCCACTGTATTTTGGGGTTTGGTTTGTATTGGTATGGCCCTTTACGCGGGTAAAATGGGCAATTTATTAGAAGCGGTGAACCAGTTAGGATCCTACATATATGGTACTATACTCGGCGTATTTGTAGTGGCGTTTTATGTGAAAAGGGTAGGAGGTACAGCTGTATTCATTGCCGCGGTTATTACCGAAGCTATTATTTGCCTGATGGGAATTTGTGGAGCTGTAGCCTATTTGTGGCTAAATGCCATAGGCTGTATTTTGGTGATATTGTTTTCGCTGATGCTTAATCCTTTTATAAAGGAGAAAGTAAAAGTGGCCTAAAAAATAAAAGCCCCTTTGCACTTGCTGCTTGGGGGCTTTCAACCTAAACCTTATCACAATTAAACTGGCAAGTTTGCCAGCTTATATACTTCAGTACAATTACTGTACCAATATTTGTTAAATGCCAAAAATGTCAGTATACAGTATGAAAAAAATATTTTCAGTATAAATTCCTTTTATTTAAAAATATGGTGTTGTCATTTTAATACACCAAACTGTACAATAAATATTACGCATGTTTGGCAATACCCTTTTTGCGCAGAAAAGTGTCAAACAAAAACAATACTAACACCACATCAAAAAATAAAAAGCCTTTTAAAATTTCGCCGCTTAGTAAATTTTTTATTTCGGGCATTTTAAATGTTGGCACAGCAATCGTAGTACCTGCAGACCAATTAATATTTACCAATATAAATATTAATAATGCCGCAATAGTAAATACAAAAAAGCCGCCTATTATTTTAATTATACGCCCATCAATAGCTGCCTTAAGGGGGGGTTTTGCATAATCCGCGCGTATATTTTCCATCACATTATATGTAAAGGCCATAGATGGTTCTTCAATTTCCATAGCGGCTATCTCGCGGTTAAGGGCCAGTAGCTCCAGATATTTTTGCCGGAATGCTTCGTCCTGCACAAGCAGCAGATCAATGGCTTCATGGTCTTCAACAGAGCATGTGCCATCAATATAGTCCCAAAGTTTTTCTTCTATGTTCATATCAATTCGTTAACCTCATGTTTTAAATTACGCTCCAGCTTTTCTTTTAAACGCTGGCGCGCCCTGAATAGTTTAACCTTAACGCTATTGGCTTCAATGCCCAAAGTTTGTGCAATTTCCTCCAGGGATTGTTCGCCTTTGTAAAATAACGTAATAATTGTTGCATCGTCAGGTGTTAGTTGTGTAATGGCCTGGTTCAAGTAAAACGATCTCGACCTGTTCTCCGCATCATTAACATCATATCCTGATGATGTGTTTGCTACTTGTATATAAGTATCCTCATCATCAATAGATGTTGTATCTACTCTTTTTTTGCGCAATGATGTCATGGCAGTTGTATAAACTATACTATACAGCCACGTGCTGAATTTAGACTCCTGCTTAAACGATGCTAACGAGCGGTAAGCCTTTATAAAGCAATCCTGCGCAACTTCCTCTGCATCCTCGCGATTTTTTGTAAAACGCATAGCCAAAGTAAAAACAAAACGCTGGTGGCGCTTAACCAAATCGGCATAAGCCGACTGGTCGCCGGCCAGTGTCTTTACAATTAACGCTATATCTGAAAGCTTGCTTTGCATTTTATATAGACTATGACTACGGGATGTTTACAGAGGTTACACTTTTTTTCAGTTTGCAGTTTTTAGAGCAGTTTCCAAACTGTATATATTTGTAGTATTAAATAAAGATAAATATTAATACTGCCAACTGCAATCCGCCAAGCTTACAACTTTTTAACAAAACCTGTAACCTCATCAAAAAACAGGTAGTCATAGCTTACAAATACATTAATTATGGTGTATATGAAAATTAAAAAAACTAACTTTTAAAATTAAATAAGATGGACGCACATGTATTAGGGGTTTTGATCCCGATTTTAGTACCAATTGCAATGTTTGCAATGATATTTGGTATTGTTTATTTAAGTAACCGCGAAAGAATGGCTATGATAGAACGTGGCATGGACCCACGAAGTTCAAGAAAGCCTATAAACCGTAATTACGTGCTTACCTGGGGCTTGTTGTTAATTGGCTCAGGTTTAGGTTTATTTATAGCCTATATATTAGATTCAACGCTTTATTTTAGCAGGGATAATGATAATCCGGCTGTTTATTTCGCTATGATAGCCATGTTTGGTGGTACAGGTTTATTTATATCGTACCTGATAGAGAAAAAAGAAGCAAAAAAGGAAGTAGAGGAATAATCAGGAGGTAAAAGGTAAAAGGTAGGAGGAGAAAACCTTTCACCTTTTACCTTTCGCCTTTTTACCTTAAATCAAGTATCTCTCTTTTATAATTTTTAAATGGTGAAGCTCGTGCCCGGCCAATATATATACTATAGCCAATACAGACACTTTGCTACCGTTAGCTATACCGGTTATATTTAATTGCCCTGGCGTTAATGCACGCAGCATATATAAGTTAGCTATTCTTGTCGCTTTAAACTCGGCCGCCATATCCTGTATGGTGCGGCTGTTAAATGTTGCGTTCTCTACATACGCATTCTCATCAAAGCCAGGCAGTTCTTCCTGCCCGCGTGAGAAGGCCAGGATACGGTAAGCAAAGGTGCGCTCGGCATCTATCATATGGCCCAGCACTTCTTTGATGGTCCATTTGCCTTCGGCATAAGCATAGTTAGCCTGTTCATCGGTAAACTCACTAAAAAATTTATAGGTAGTTGAAGCCAGGTCTTCCAAAATATTTAAAACCGGTCCTTCCCAAACAAGAGAAATATAATTACCATAAAAGGCCGCGTATTCATCAGGTTTAGGTTTATTTATCATCTCTAATATTTTTTAAAATTATTCTAAAAGTTGAGCCTTTACCCAGTTCAGAATCGCGCACAAATATTTGTCCGTTATGGTAATTTTCAACCATACGTTTAGTTAATGATAAACCCAGGCCCCAGCCACGCTTACGCGTAGTATAACCCGGCTGAAATACAGTGGCAAATTTTGAACGGGGTATGCCTTTGCCGGTATCTGTAATGTCAATTAATATCTGGTCTTTAACCTTATTGGTGCTTATGTTTACTTTAATGCTTCCCTTATCCTGAATGGCGTTAACGGCATTTTTGAGTAAATTTTCAACCACCCAATCAAACAGCGGTATGTTTAAACCTGCTTTTAGGTCTTTATTGCCGGTTAGCTCAAAGCTAATATTATTGCTTACCCTTATCTTAAAATAATTTACAAAATCTTCTACCACCTCGTAAACAGAATGTTCTTCCAGCTTTGGTTTGGAGCCTATCTTAGAGAACCTGTCGGCTACTATTTCCAGCCGTTGTACGTCGTTTTCCATTTCGGCAATCAGCGGGTCATCTTCAGCATTAAACTTATCCTTAATTAACTCTATCCATGCCATCAGGGATGATATGGGCGTGCCCAATTGATGAGCGGTTTCTTTAGCCAATCCCACCCAAACCTGGTTCTGTTCGGATTTGCGCGAAGAGTTAAAAGCTGTATAAGCAGCCAGTAAAAAAATAGCAATTACTGATAGCTGTACATAAGGGAAATATCTTAATTGTGTAAGCAGAGGAGACTCTTTATAATAAATGAGCCAATAACCCCTTGGTACCGGTATTTTAATAGGCTCATTTTGTTTTTTCATTATTTGCAGCTCGTGTTTAAAATAGTCCGGATCATATTTAGGTGCATTTTGATCTTTTATTGCATCCGGAATGGGAGGAATGTAGGTTTTTGTACTATCAAGGCCTTTTGCACTTTGTATATCACCTTTTTCATCGGTAACAATTGCCGGTACTATTGAGCTATCGCGCACCGCAAAAACGTAAGGCAAAAAGTCGTCATCATCGGCCGATATTACTTGTTTCATGCTCATTGCCCATACCTGCGCGCGCGTACGCTCAGACTTTGCAATGTTTATTACCAGGTATTTTGTATAAAACAATGAGCCGCTGGCTATAATTACGGCAAAAGCAAGCAATATGTATTTCCAGCGTCTCTTGTTTTGGTAAGCGTTTATCATATCAGCTTCAAATAACGTAAAATAGGTTTATATCTTATAATTTTATTAAGGTTAAAGGCGAAAGGTAAAAGGCAAAAGGTTTTTCAGGAAACATCCTAAGGAGGCAAAAAAAAACAGTACTATCCTATGTGCTGTATTTCAAAACCATTATTATAATTATAATTTCTAACTAACCTTTAACCTTTCGCCTTTAACCTTTTACCTCAATATAAAACATTACATCTTAAGGACTTTGCGGCATTTAAACTTCCCGACTAAAAAATTATCTTTGCGCACAATGTCAGACAAAAAAGTTAGAGTTCGTTTTGCACCCAGTCCAACGGGTGGGTTACATTTAGGAGGCGTACGTACAGCCTTATTTAACTATCTTTTCGCCAAAAAAAATAAAGGCGATTTTATTTTAAGGGTAGAAGACACCGACCAAAACCGATATGTGGAAGGTGCCGAAGCTTATATAATTGACTGTTTAAACTGGTGTGGCATTATTCCGGATGAGAGCCCGGTTACACCCGGTCAGTATGCTCCATACCGCCAAAGCGAACGTAAAAGCATTTACCGCGAATATGCCGAAAGGCTGGTAATGCAGGGCCATGCCTATTACGCTTTTGATACTGCCGAAGAACTGGATAAAAACCGTAAGGAAATACCCAACTTTCAATATGGGCAAGTTTACCGCGATGGACTGCGAAATTCATTATCATTACCGCAGCACGAGGTCGACCAGTTGCTGGCCGATCATACCCCGCATGTTATCCGCATAAAAATACCTGCTGATCAAACCGTTAGCTTTACTGATATGATACGCGGCCGCGTTAGTTTTGAAACTAATCAGGTTGATGATAAAGTTTTATTAAAGGCCGATGGCATGCCAACTTATCACTTAGCTGTGGTGGTTGATGATTATTTGATGAAGATATCGCATGCTTTCCGCGGCGAAGAATGGTTGCCATCCGCACCTGTGCATTTACTGCTATGGGATTATTTGGGATGGAAGGCTAATATGCCGCAATGGGCGCATTTGCCTTTAATATTAAAACCTGATGGCCACGGTAAGCTAAGCAAGCGTGATGGCGCACGCCTGGGTTTTCCGGTTTATGCCATGAATTGGTTTGATGCTAAAACCGGTGAGCTTACTCCGGGTTTCCGGGAATTGGGCTTTTTGCCCGAAGCATTCGTAAATCTGCTGGCAACTTTAGGCTGGAACGATGGCAGCGACCGGGAAATATTTAACATAGATGAACTGGCTGATAAATTCTCTATAGAGCGAATAAGCAAAGCCGGTGCGAAATTTGATTTTGAAAAAGCCAAATGGTTCAATGCAGAGTGGATAAAGAAGGTTAAAGGTGAAAGGTTAAAGGTTGAAGTTAGAAAAGTGTTAGCGGATAAGGGCGTTATTATTAAAGATGACGCTTATTTATTAACCGTTATAGAACTGATAAAGGATCGTTGTACTTTACTGCCTGATTTTTACCAGCAGTCTGCTTACTTTTTTCAAACCCCTGCGGAATATGACCTCAATGCCGTTAAACCTAAATGGACTGACGAGAAAACTGATTTTTTTAATTCGCTTGCTGTCATGCTGAACTCCGTCGAAACATTAGTTGCTGCTGATCTTGAAACCTCATTTAAAGCGTTAGCCGAAGAAAAAGGATTGAAAACGGGTGATGTTATGCTGCCTTTCCGTATTATGCTGGTGGGTGGTAAATTTGGTCCGCATGTATTTGATATTGCCGCTTTATTGGGTAAAGATGAAACGATTAATAGGGTAGAGAAAGCTTTGGTTGCATTCAAATAATATTACATTTGAAAAAATAAACCAACTATGGACAATACTATTAATTTCTTTGAGTTTTTAGCAATAGCTATCAATCTTGGCTCAATAGCTTTTATAGCAGGTATATTTTTTCAAGTAATTGTAGTTGTTAAATACAACAAACCATGGACATGGGGTAAACTAACCTTTCTGTTAATTTCTACAAGAGTAGTATCATTGGCCCTTACCATCCTCATCTGGAAATATTGGTTCCTGCCGTTCAATATGATGCAGGGCCCGGTTCTTATCCCATCCATAATTGCCGAGGTAATTGCCTGCCCGGTTATGCTGAGATTTTTTAAGCATCGTATTTTTAATAAGCCGACAGCTTTAGTATAAACGACTTTGAGATCTTGTTTCACGCGAGTGTGAAACAAAATGAAACAAGTGAAACAAGATTTTGACTTAAACTATTGTTTATAAGTTGATTAAGAAAAAGTGGTGAAACAAAATGTAACAACTTATTCGTCAGTATTTTTAGGTGTAATTTTGAGTTTTATTCTTGATAATCAAATAATTGCAAATTGCCAATTTTAGCACTGGTGAAACAAGTTATTTGAAACAAGATCTCAGTTACTCAGCATAACAAAAGCGTTTAAACCAAAAAAAGCTCGCCGGTTTTAAACCGCTGAGCTTTCTACTAATTATTATATAAAGTATAAGTACAAATTACTCCAAAGTAATCTGTCTCCTGATGGTTTCTTCTAATGATATAAAGGTTTCTGTGCGCTGTATGCCTTTAACGCTTTGTATTTGTTCATTCAATACTTCGCGCAGATGGGTAGTATCATGACATACAATTTTTGCAAAAATACTCCAGCTACCAGTGGTATAATGCAGCTCCACTATCTCCTTAACGGTTTTGAGCTGTTTAACGGCCTCGTTATACTGCGATCCTTTCTCCAGGAATATACCCAGGAAAGCGGTAATATCATAGCCTAATTTCTGCGGATCAACCTCTAAACTTGCACCCTTAATTACACCCATTTCTTCCAACTTTTTCATCCGCACGTGTATTGTTCCGCCGGAAACGATCAATTCTTTAGCAATTTCTGTGTACGGCGTAGTGGCGTTTTTCATCAATATTGATAAAATCTGGATATCCAGATTATCAATTTCTAAATTTTGAGCTTTTCTGTGGGACATAAATTTTAATATCTATATTGAAATACAAGTATAATTATAATTTGAATAAAAATAAAATATTTTTGTTGAAATATTTGCAAGGAATTGATAGGTCTGTTATGTTTGTAACAAGCAACTGGACCTAAAAGCTTAATCGTTCTTTTAAATAAATAACACACACATAATGTTGGGTGGTGAAATTTTTGGCAGACACACCTCCTCGTCCCGGTGGTAGAGATCATAGGAAACCCGAAGCGGGCTAACTACTCTGTGGAGGTTCGAATCCTTCCCCAACAGCAATTCACTGGCGTGAATTAAACAATGTAGGATGGTGAAATTTTTGGCAGACACACCTCCTCGTCGCGGTGGCGGAGATCCTGGGAAACTCTTAGCAATAAGAATAACCACTCTGTGGAGGTTCGACCCCTTCTCCTACAGCTCTTCTCATAATTTAGGTTTATAATTGGTTAGCAAAGGCCCCTGCCCATCAGGGGCTTTGCTTGTTTATAGACTTTTTTTTCCTTGGTATGATCTTCTGTTTTTAATCTCGAATAAAATGAATGATGAATTTTGAAGTGAGGTAGTTATTTATGGCGTTCCCTGCGGGCCGTGCTGTCCGCTCATACTACACAGGCCTTAACCACGGGCCGGTATCCGCTGCTATCACTAACGCGGGCCATGCGCAACCCAACCGTCAAGTGTCATTCTCCCACGCGTCATTGCTGTACCCATCAGGGTCAATCCTGAAAAAAATTGTTATGACGTGTAAAAAATGGAAACTATATAAAAAAAACCGTTGTCATTTCGAGCGGTAGCGAGAAATCTATACATTTCAATCCGTCTGTTTAGAGTGTGTATGGATCTCTCACTATCGTTCGAGATGACAATTTTAATTATATTGATAATCAACAATTTACAATTGCTTCGTTCCTTACAGCAATGACGTGGTAGCTATTAGATTAGCACACGAGAGATTGTCACGCTATCGTTCGCAATTGATGCGCGATGGAGTTTCTGTAAGAAAAATTACTTTACCCAACCACATCCGATGCTGCGCCAAATTTATCAACAAAAAAAGCCACTTCATCAATAAAGATGAAATGGCTTTCTGCTTTTCGCTTTAAGCTATCTTAAAAGAATTTAAACCCAACACTTAACGCCCAAATTTTTTGACGCTGACCGTAGGTTTTGTTTACGTCGGTCAGGTCGCCTTCATAACGTAAATCGGCAGTGATGGGGCCAATATCAACACCGGCACCGGCCTGGTAACCCAGGGTGCTGTTTCTGTAGTTGCCAAAATCGGCATAGGCACCGCTAAAGTTTGCAGAAAAATTTTCATTCTTATTCATCAGGTATGAATAGATAGGGCCGGCCATGATACGGAAATTTAAATTTTTAGCGCCAAATGAGCCACCCAATAATAGCGGAACATTTAATGTAGTAAATTTAACATCGCCGCTGTAGTTGGTACCATTTGCGCTCGAATCGAATTTGCCGCCTTTACTGCTCACATAAACTTCTGGCTGTACATAAAAACCGCCACCAAACCGGGCAAATAAACCTGCCTGGTAGCCCGCCACTGTTGATCCGTGCATATTATCAGAAGTAATTTTCGAATAATTTACGCCCCCCTTAACGCCGAGGCTAAATTGCGCTTTTGCGCTAATGCTTACAGCTATTAGCAATACTGCGCTTAATACATACTTTTTCATAGCGTTTAATTTAGATTTATAAAATTTGATGAGTTTTATTTAAACCACCAGTAATGGTTTAACAATAGCTGTACCAAAATTTTACAATGGCCTGCATGGTATTTTTTATATTTTTGTTGAAAATATTTTATTATGGCAGAAATAAGCATGACCAACAAAGAGTGGGAGCGGGTGAAAATTAAGGTGCAAAGAAAATATAACCATTTAACAGATGAGCAATTAAATTATACCGAGGGCCAGGAAGATACCCTGATAACTAATTTAATGCGGCTGGTTAACCGCAATCGCGAGTATGTTGTATTTACTTTGAAAAAAGCTTTGGTAAATATTGACAATAATCGTTTATAAAAGGAGTTAACTCTTTTATAAGCAGTTTTTTGTAGCTTTATATTTATTAAGATGAATTTGATGAAAAAGGGTGTATTGAAAAGGGGAAAATTGCTGTTATCAGGCGGTTTAGTGGTACTGGCATTGTGTATATGGAGTTTTAGCGATGATCTGTTCCAGATATCAAAAAACCTGGAAGTATTTGCGTCATTATATAAAGAGGTAAACATTAACTATGTTGATGATATCAACTCGGCCAAAATGATAAAAGCCGGAGCTGATGCCATGCTGGACGGTTTGGATCCATATACAGAGTTTGTCCCCGAATCGGAAATTGAAGATTATAAGCTGCATTATGTAAGCACGCAATACGGCGGTATTGGCGCAAGCATTTTTTCGCGCAATAATAAAGTATATGTATCGGGCGTGTTTGAGGGCTTCCCGGCACAAAAAGCAGATATCCGCCCAGGCGACCAGATAGAAAAAATTAATGATATAGTACTCGACGGTAAAAATAGCGACCAGGTTAGCGCGCTGCTAAAAGGATCAAAGGGTGCTGTTGTAAAACTATTGGTAAAGCGTGATGGCGATGCCAAAGATGTTGAAAAGGACTTAGTGCGCGATGAAATTAAACAACCCAACGTATCATACCACGGTATGGTTGATGGCAATATGGGCTACATCAAGCTGGACCGTTTCTTAGAAAACTCGGCAGACGAAGTTACCAGTGCCCTGGTTGATCTGAAAAAGAATAACCCTAACGGTATTATATTAGATCTGCGCTCAAACGGCGGGGGTATCCTGCAGGAAGCGGTAAAAATTGTTAACCTGTTTGTGCAAAAGGATGTTGAAGTAGTATCGCAAAAAGGAAAAATACGCGAGAAAAATTATACTTATAAAACAGTAGCGGCGCCATTGGCTCCTGATTTGCCATTGGTAGTATTAACAAATGCCCGCTCGGCCTCGGCTTCAGAGATCGTTGCCGGCGCGTTACAAGATCTTGATCGCGCCATAATTATCGGCCAGCGCAGCTATGGTAAAGGGCTTGTACAGCAAACATTCCCCTTAGCTTATAACAGTTTGGTAAAGATCACTATTGCTAAATACTATGTTCCTTCTGGCCGTTGCATACAGGAAATAGATTATGCGCACCGTAAAGATGATGGCAGCGTAGTTAAGTTTGCCGATTCATTAATGCACGAGTTTAAAACCCGCAATGGCCGCTCTGTTTATGATGGCAGTGGCATATACCCGGATATTTTTATTAAGCCCGAAAAGTTTGCAAACGTTACCCAAACATTAATAGGTAAATTATTACTATTTGATTATGCTACCAAATATCGTGCGGCACATGTAAAAATGGCCGACCCGCGCGCATTCAAATTATCAGATGCAGAATATGATGATTTTGTAAAATATCTGGCTGATAAAAATTATACTTACAATACCACATCAGAAAAAGTATTGGATGCTTTGAAAACCGAAGCCACTAAAGAAAAGCAATTTGACCAGATACAAACAGAATATGATGTGTTAAAAAGCAAATTGTTAAATAGTAAGAAAAACGACCTGCAAATACATAAAGCCGAAATAAAGCAAGCGCTCGAAATTGAAATAGCATCGCGCTATTATTATGACAAGGGCCGCTATGAAGCTAATTTTAAGTATGATATTGAATTGGCCCGGGCCGTAAAAACTATGCAGGATAAAAATCAGATAGCTGCCATATTAAAAGGTGATGGTGCATATAAGATAATAGGTAAACCGGTACTGGCTGCCATGCCTGATAAAAAGACCGACGCTAAGGAAAAAGATACTAAGAGCGACCAATAAAATTAAAAATCAGGAGTTTAAGAATCAAGAGAGCGATGGGTGTTACCTATCGCTTTTTTTTGTCTGAACTGCCGATTTATTGATTAGGTGATTATTATGATTGATTATCTGCCGCATCAATAAATCTTATTAATCAGCGGTTCAAGCAAAATAAACTAAACTTTTAGCAATTATAATTGTCTTACTTCCAAAATACTAAATTATGAAAAAGATGATCTTAGCAGCAGCCATAATAGTTGGATGCTCAATGTACAAAACAGCCGATGCGCAATTACGTATAAGCTTAGGATTCAATATAGGCAGCCAGCCTGATTGGGGTCCGGTTGGTTATGACCATGCCAGTTATTATTACGTGCCTGATATTGACTCTTACTATGATGTGCCAAACCATCAATACGTATATTATCAAAACAACGTATGGATACGTTCAGGTGCTTTACCTCCAAGATATGCTAATTATGATCTGTACCATGGATACAAAGTGGTAGTTAACGAACGTAACCCATGGGAACGTAATACAGTTTACAGAACAAGATATGCAGGTTATAGGGGCCGTCACGATCAGCCAATAATTCGCGAAAGCCGTGACGAAAAATACCGTAACCATTGGAACGGCGACCGTGGCAATAACGGTCGTGGCCCCGGCGATCGTGGAAACAATGGTTATGGACAGGATAATCGCGGACAAGGTAATCGCGGACAGGATAATCGCGGACAAGGTAACCGTGGACAGGATAATCGCGGTCAAGATAACCGTGGACAGGATAATCGCGGTCATGGAAATGGTCATGATAAACAAGATCACGGCGATCATTAATATTATATAAATACCATAATAGTAACAGGCTCTTCAGAAATGAAGGGCCTTTTTTGTTGGTTGCAGGTGTTGCGCAACACCTTGCAACATCTTGCAACCGCCTGCAACGCGTATAAAAACCTTTCACCTTTATCCTTTTACCTTTCGCCGCTATAACGTACTTTTGATGCAGCATGGCCATAGGTAATAAACTTTATTTCGCATCAGATTTTCATTTAGGTACAGGCAGCTATGCCGAAAGCCGTGAGCGTGAGAATCGCTTAGTGCGCTGGCTGGACATGATAAAAGCCGATGCTGCCGAGGTTTTTTTAATGGGCGATATTTTTGATTTTTGGTTCGAGTATAAAACGGTTGTGCCTAAAGGCTACATCAGGTTTTTAGGTAAACTGGCAGAATTGGCCGATGCCGGCGTAAAACTATACCTGTTTAAAGGCAATCATGATATGTGGATGTTTGATTACTTTGTGCAGGAACTTGGCGCTACCATTATTAGCGATGAGCTGGAAATAGAACGAAACGGCAAAAAATTTTACCTGCATCATGGCGACGGCTTAGGGCCGGGCGATGCTATGTATAAGGTTTTGAAAAAAATATTCCGCAGTAAAATATGCCAGTGGTTGTTTGCACGTATTCATCCTAACCTTGGGGTGGGTATAGCCAATTATTGGTCAAGCCAAAGCCGTATTGCCGGCGAAAGCAATGAGCAACGTAAAAATATGCAGCAAGAGTGGCTGGTAGTTTACAGCCGCGGGTTATTAAAAAATAATTTTTATAGCTACCTTATATTTGGTCACCGCCATATACCAACGGACCTGCAACTAAATGAACAAAGCCGCTACATTAATTTAGGCGAATGGGTAAATTATAATACGTATGCGGTGTTTGATGGGGAAGAATTGAGCCTGCACTATTTTGAAGGAGAGGTAAAAGCCGAGAGGTAAAAGGCGAAAGGTTCAGCTTGCTTAAGCTGAAAGTCATTTTCTTCCAAATTAGCACTTTGTATTACCTTTCGCCTTTTACCTTTAATCTTTCTCCTCAAAAAACCGTATTTTTGTGCGCTTTTTGAGCAGGCCGTTTATATGGCCCGATGAATAAATAGAATATGTTAGAAAAATTAGAATTAATATATCAACGTTGGAAAGACGTAGAAGCTGAATTAAGCAGCCCTGATGCAATGGCTGATATGAAGCGTTTTGCCCGGTTGAATAAAGAATATAAAGATCTGGCCAAGATTGTTGAAGAGTATAACATCTACCGCAACATCATGAGCAATATTGATACTAACAAGGATATATTAGCTACCGAAAAAGATGAGGAATTTCGCGAAATGGCGAAGTCTGAACTGGATGAACTATTAGTTCAGCAAGAAGAAAAAGAAGAGTATATACGTTTAATGCTGATCCCTAAAGATCCGGAAGATTCTAAGAATGCCATTGTTGAGATACGTGGCGGTACCGGCGGTGACGAAGCATCCATATTTGCCGGCGATCTTTACCGGATGTACATGCGCTATTGCGAAAAACGCGGCTGGAAAACCGAACTGGTTGACTATACTGAAGGCACCGCCGGCGGTTATAAAGAAATTGTTTTCAATGTTAATGCCGAGGATGCTTACGGAACGCTAAAATACGAGTCGGGTGTGCACCGTGTACAACGTGTGCCCGATACTGAAACGCAGGGCCGTGTGCATACATCAGCGGCATCAGTAGTGGTATTGCCCGAAGTTGATGAATTTGATATTGTGCTAAATGTAAGTGATATCCGTAAAGACCTGTTTTGTTCATCAGGGCCGGGCGGGCAATCGGTAAATACAACTTATTCGGCCGTTAGGTTAACACACTTACCTACCGGTTTGGTTGCACAATGCCAGGACCAAAAATCGCAGTTGAAAAATTACGATAAAGCATTAGCAGTATTGCGTTCAAGAGTGTATGAACTGGAGCTGCAAAAGCACCTGGAAGAAGCATCTAAAAAACGCAAAACCATGGTTGCAACCGGCGATCGCTCGGCCAAGGTGCGTACCTACAATTACCCACAGGGGCGCTTAACAGAACATCGTATAGGCTTAACCATATATAACTTATCAGAAGTAATGAATGGTGGTATACAAGAAATAATGGAGGCACTGCAGTTTGCAGAAAATGCCGAAAAGTTAAAAGAGGGAACAGTAGCGTAAGAGAGATATGCAAATGTGCGTATATGCAGATGTGCGAATGATTTAATTTCATGCGTATATCTGCATTTTTGATACCTAATCCCTTCATCTGCATATTTGCACATCCGCATATCTGCACATTCTTTTACACATATTACATATCGCTTTTCATCCTATTTTCATAAAGCCCCGCTACTTTAGCTTTTAATATAGGCGCATTTTATTTATTGCTGCAAGGCAACTAATAAAGCGTTCGCAAAGTATTAATATTAATAGCTAAATATAACATTATGCTGGCTCTAAAAAAGGTATTAGCAAATAGCTCCACAATTTACAGACGTGAAGTACGCTTGATGGGAAACAAGTTTGAAATTAGTGTAGTTGGTAATGACCCTGTTTGGGCCGGCGAAAAAATAAACAGTGCCATAGCCGAAATTAACCGGGTTGAAAAATTGCTAAGTACATTTAGCGAGGATAGCGAAATAAATGCCATTAACCGTAACGCGGGTATAAAACCGGTAAAAGTTAGCGCCGAAATTTTTAAGCTGATAGATCGCTCGCTGCAAATATCTGAGTTGACCTATGGTGCATTTGATATTACTTACTACTCTGCCGGTAAAAACGCTGATACGGATAGTCATACAGCAATTGCATCTTACACCGTAGTTAACTACAAAGATGTGCAGCTTGATGCAACAGCAACCACCGTATTTTTAAAAGAAAAAGGTATGCGTATTGGCTTTGGTGCCAATAGTAAAGGTTACGCTGCCGATAGGGCTAAATATATATTACAATTAGAAGGCGTAAGCCACGGTGTTATTAATGCCGGTGGCGATTTACTTACCTGGGGCTTGCAACCGGATATGGGGCCATGGACAGTTGCCGCTGCTGATCCGCGCCAGCAAACTCAGCCATTTGCTGATATGGATATTAGCAATATGGCGGTTGCTACATCAGTTAATGCCGAAAAATATGCTACCATAAATGATAAAAAGCTAAATACCGTTAAACGTAAAAACGGATTTACAGTAAGCGAAATTAAAAGCGTAAGTATATTAAGCCCAACTGCCGAATTTGCTGACGCCATGGCTACCCCTGTAATGACTATAGGTGTTAATGCGGGTTTATATTTAATAAACCAACTAAACCAAATAGGTTGTGTAATAATTGACGATCATAACCGCTTATATCCTTCAAAAAGTATCAATATCGCATAACTACCGGTAGCTATTAAATTATAACTTTTTATGCCGATGCCGGGATATTGTTGTTAACCCTTCAATATCCCTTTTTTAATTATAAAATTTAAATACAATATTCTAAATTAGAACCGCCACACCCCGGTAGTATCTTAAATTGACTGATATTTGAAAAAAAAACTACAAATTTCCCTTTCTCAATGATAAAGCGGCTTGTGTATATTATATTGTTGTTGATATTTGCACCGGGCTTATCATCTGCTAAAACAAGAACCAGCTATAATGATCCTGTTACGGGCCATGCTTTGCGGTTTGTTTTAGTTGCCCAAATGCAAAAAGACACCACAAAAAAACAAAGACAGGAAGAAGATAAAAAGAAAATAAAGGAAATATCAAAAGCTAAACGGCAAGCAAAACCCGAAAAAATAGAAGTAATAGATATCGCGCCGGATTTAAAAACTAAACCTAAAAGGCAGCGCCGGCCCGAAGGCTTGGAGCGTCCGCCGGAAATACCAAGAAGAAATGGCAATTAACCTGTAAATAATAGCTTATATTAAATGAAATATTTTCGTATACTGCTTTTTCTAATTTTATGTAATCTGGTACATGGGGCCGTGGCTGCCGGGCATTTTGTTGCCAATAGTGCAGATAATCATATTGTTGTTGATACAGATACCATTATCCGGAAAAAATCACTTTCTGTTGGTATAAGCTATGGCAGCGATGCATTATTTTTTGGCCGCACGGGGCCAATTAGCTATCCATTTTTATCAACCGATGTAGTATATAATACTAAGGCCGGCTTCTTTATTTATGGGTCGGCATTAAGATTATTGGGTTACCGCACCTTTGTTGACGAGGTGGACCTGGGCGGCGGGTATTTATATCGCCCATCAAAAAAATTCTCCGGATCGATAAGCTATAACCGCTTTATATTTAATAAAGAAGAACGGATAATTGAATCGGCCACATCAAACGATATTAACTGGAAAAACTCGTACGATTTTAAGCCATTTAAATCAACCGTAATATTGGATTATCTGTTTGGTAAATCAAGCGATTTCTTTATAACCCTTACCGAATCCAAATACTTTGAAAGTAAGTGGAATGTTTTTGATGATAAAGATTATTTAACATTTACCCCGGCAGTGAGTGCAATTTTTGGCACGCAAAATTTTGTGCAGAAATATTCTTTAGACCATCAGGAGGGGTTAAATGATATTCAATACCTGTTTGGCCCGAATGCCCCTTACAGCCGTGATAATGGCCGTTTTGATGTGCTTAATTATAGTTTTAAGCTGCCCATAGCTTATAACAGGCCGCATTATACCTTTGAGTTTTCGTACAAGTATTCTATACCGGTTAACGTGGAGGGGGCTTTGCAAAACAAGCACGAATCTTTTTATAACTTAACATTTTACTACCTTTTTTATTGAGAGAAATATGAATGTGTTGATTATTGAAGATGAAGAAGCATTAGCACACGAACTGGAAATATTCCTTACCAACCATAACTACATTACCGAAGTATGCTACAACGGTAACTCTGCATCAGAGAAAATAGCTATAAACCTGTACGATTTTATTTTAATAGACCTGGGCCTGCCAGATTATGATGGCCTTGACCTGCTTAAAGAAGCCAAGAAAAATAATCCGGACGCTGCCTGTATAATTTTAACCGCGCGCGCCGAAGTTTATGACCGTGTACGGGGCCTTGACCTGGGCGCCGATGATTATTTGGCCAAACCATTTTCATTATTAGAATTGCAGAGCCGCATGCAGGCAATAATTCGCCGCAAATTTGGTTTAAAACAAAGCATTGTTGAGCTGGGCGATTTTTTAATAAACCTTACCGATAGGGTAATTACTCACCACGAGAATGTAGTAAATACCATTACAAAAAAGGAGTTTGATCTGATAGCCTACTTAATTTTGCATAAAAACCGTACGCTTACACGTACACAATTAAGTGAGCACATTTGGGGCAGCATAATTAATGATGATTACGACTCGAATTATATAGACGCGCATATTAAAAATATTCGTAAAAAATTAAACATTTATGCACCGCCCGATTGGCTGGAAACGGTGCGTGGCCTTGGTTATAAAATTAAGATGAACGCTTAGTATTGAAACTAAAAACAAAACTTACGCTATTTAATGCCATATCGAAATTGGTAATTGTGGTGCTTTTTGTATTGCTGGTACCGGTTTTAATAAAATGGATAAGCCATAACTATGTCGACAATAATCTCATCAAACAAAAAAACAAGTTCCTGCAAATAGTTAAAACACAGGGGATAAAAAATTACATACCCGACGGGGAAAAATACGGCAGCTATTATTTACCGGTTAAAGAAGAATACTTAACCATTGAAGAGGCTGTCCCCCAATATTTTTTAGACACTATTAAAAATGAAAAGCGGTTAGTTGAGCGCGACACTATAGAATACCGTATACTAAGCCATACTTTTAAAATTAACGGTCAGAACTACTTGCTGGAGATTGGTAAAAGCGTATCCACCCTTGACGAAACAAGTACCCCATTGCAAAATATTGCTTTTGCAGTATTAGTGGGCATGATACTGTTAACCATACTGGCCGATCTGTTTTACACAAACCGTGTATTAAAACCATTGGGGTTGATCATTAAAACCAAGCTGATAGGCCATAAATTCCCAAACTTTGGCTCATACGAGGAAGTTAAAACCAGTACGTCAGATTTTCAGTACCTGGATATCAGTATCCATCAAATGATCGAGACCATTGAGGCCACTTTTCAAAAAGAGCGCGAGTTTATTTCAAATGCATCGCACGAATTGATGACCCCAATATCAATCCTTCAATCAAAAATAGAGAACATGTTTGAGCGGGATGATATTGCTGATGATACAAAACTGCGTTTGCTGGAAATGCAAAAAATACTCAACCGGTTAAAAAGTATTACCAAAACCCTGCTGCTCATCTCGCAAATTGAAAATGAACAGTTTTTAAAAGAAGATAAAATATCATTGCAAGAATTGCTGCAGGAGGTTTATGATGAAATATCTATTCGCCTGCCCGAAAAGAACCTGACTTTTGATATTGTAATTCCACAGGATATTATCCTTGTAAACGTTAACAAATTTTTGATATTCAATTTGTTTTTTAACCTGGTAAATAACGCGATAAAATATAATAAGGAAGATGGCGAAATAATAATTGCTGCAGAAAATGAAAACACATTAGTAGTTAATATAACAGATACCGGTATTGGCATTAGTGCTGATGCAATGCCTTTTATATTTAACAGGTTTAAAAAATTCAGGCAATCTATGCAGCAGGATAGTTTTGGTCTGGGGCTGCCTATTGTAAAATCAATAGCCGCGTTTCATCATATAACAATAGAGGTAGATTCTGTGCAGGGTGTGGGCAGTAATTTTAAATTAACTTTCCCTAAAGAGTTGATTTAAAATCAAGCAGATCGGTAAATGTTTTATTAAAATATTTTTCCATTTCAATTAAACCCCCTTAACAGTAAATAGTCTAACCAATATTAATAAAAGTAAAAGTTTTTGATACACACACTTTATAGCACAAAAATCTGTTAATGTTTTTTAAGTAATATGAAAAAGTTATATAAATATGCCTCGGGATTACTGTTAACCGGAGCGTTTTCAATGATGATAGTGTTAAATGCTGATGCTCAGCGTGGCGGTGCACATGCCGGCGGCGGCGGCAGTTTTAGCCGCGGCGGTGGTGGTAGCTTTCGTGGTGGTGTTAGCTTTGGCAGCGGTTTTGGCCGTAGCGGTTTTAACATGGGATATCGGTCGGGCTATAGAAGCGGTTTCGGCCTGGGCTTAGGTTTTTACGGATACCCATCATTAGGTTTTTATTTAGGTGCCCTGCCTTTTGGATATTATCCGTTCTATATGGGCTCATCATTATATTATTATGCCGATGGTACATTTTATCGCCCGTATGATGATGGTGGTTATATAGTTACTGCACCGCCGGTAGGTGCAGCGGTACCAAAATTGCCAAAAGGAGCAAAAGCTATCATGATAGATAACCAGCAATTTTATGAATATAATGGTGTTTATTATAAAGCCATTGTTAATGATAAAGGCGAAAATGTATTTGTTGTAGCAGGTAAAGACGGTGTGTTAAATACCGATGGTGATAATGCTGATAACGCTACAGCAGCCCAGGCGCCACAAGTTGGCGATGTGGTAAACCAAATACCTGATAACAGCCGCAGGGTATCCCTAAATGGTAAAAAATACTACGTATCGCCTGATGATATTTATTATGAAATAATAACAGACAAGGATGGAAACACCGCTTATCGTATAGCAAGTGTTCCGGATGGTAATTAATATTAGCATACCTGTGAAATTAAAGCCGACTGTTAACAGTTGGCTTTTTTTATACAAGTCCCTTTCCAAAGGCCGGGGGATTTAGAGTGTAGCTAAAACCGTTTACCCCTTTTAGTAGTTATAGTTTATATAAAACCATTAGCTATGAGATCTATCTGGAAAGGTTCAATTGGGTTTGGCTTGGTAAATATCCCTGTTAAGTTATATTCGGCAGTGCAAACCAGCGCGCTTGATTTTGATATGCTGGATAGCCGCGACCACTCACGTATCCGCTACCAACGCGTAAACGAGCATACCCATAAAGAAGTGCCTTATGATAAAATTGTAAAGGGATACAAAATTGATGATGAATATGTAATAATGGATGAGCATGACTTTGAAGATGCCGCTCCCGAAAAAAACAAGGTCATTACCATAGAAAGCTTTGTAAATGTTGCCGACGTTAACCCCATGTTTTACGAAACATCCTACTACACCGAGCCGGATACCAAGAATAATAAAGCTTACGGACTATTGTTGCAGGCGCTGGTAAAATCAAAGAAAGCCGGCCTGGCCCGTTTTGTATTGCGCAATACCGAGAGCCTTTGTATTGTGCACCCGGTTAAAAATATACTGGTAGTTACCCGTATCCGTTTTGAGCAGCAGATACGTGATACAGATGATTTGAATGTAGCCGGGGATATGACCATCAGCAAAAAAGAACTAGATATGGGCCTGGCCCTTATAGATCAGTATGCCGAAAAATTTGATGTGTCGAAATTTAAGGATGAGTACAACAGTGCGCTGCTTGATATTATTAAGGCCAAATCAAAAGGTAAACGCGCTACAGTTAAAAAACTAAAGCCGCATAAAGCTACCGGTACTGATCTGTATGATCAATTGATGGAAAGTTTAAAGACCAAAAAAGGTGCCTGAAATAATTATTAATACAAGGTGTTTGAAAAAGCAAACACCATATCGCAAGGAAGACCCTACTTCATTATATTGATACACATTTGTTTTTTAGTTTTAAATTAATAAATTAAATTAGTTAGCAAGCAAGCAGTGGCATTGTGTTTGTATTCATTAAATATATAAACTTAAAAACATGAGCTATGGCAACTAAAGCAAAAACACCCAAACAAACAACAGAGGTACAAGAATCAGCATTAAATGAACTGTTCGTTGATGAATTAAAGGACATTTACTGGGCCGAAAAGAATTTGGCAAAAGCATTGCCTAAAATGGCAAAAGCTGCTACTTCTGCCGAATTGCGTACCGCAATTGAAAACCACAAAACCGAAACTGATAACCATATTACTCGTTTAGAAGATGTGTTTAGTTTGATAGACGAAAACGCAGTGGCTGTAAAATGCGAAGCAATGGTTGGCTTATTAAAAGAAGGCAACGAAATCGTTGAAGAAACAGAAACAGGCAGCCTAACCCGCGATGCAGGCATTATATCGGCCACTCAAAAAATTGAGCATTACGAAATTGCTTCGTACGGAACATTAAGAACACTGGCTGGCGTATTAGGTTATGATGATGCCGTGGAATTACTGGAAGCAACTTTAAAAGAAGAAAAGAATGCAGACAGCATGTTAACAGATATAGCCACAAGCGGTATCAACCTGTCTGCCAGTACCGAAAAAGTATAATTGCTAAAACATTTAATAACCAATGGATATTATATAGATATATCTATGAAAACATTAATTAAAAAAACAGATTATGAATTCACTATTGTATATCATAGCGGTTATCCTGGTAATAGGATGGGCGTTAGGTTTCTTCCTTTATTCGGCAGGTGGTATAATCCATGTATTGCTGGTAATTGCAGTTATTGCGTTATTATTAGGACTAATAAGAAGACCAACAACACTCTAATAACAGATTAGAAAAGCCAAAGAGGCTTCCTGATATCAGGGAGCCTCTTTGGCTTAAAGAGCGCTGTCATCTTTGAGCCGTCTAAGCATGACGCGTATTTATATAATAAGTGTCGTTATTTAAGCGATAACCATTTCTTCCTCACAACCAATTGTTCTGAAGTAGCATTTGGCAGTTCTTCAATTTTATATTTCACGCGGTTGTTTTTCAACAAGGTTACCGGTATGTTTAGCGTTAAGCCATCACGTATAACGGTTACATGAATTTTATCGCCCGGTTTTTTATCGGCAAGTACACCGGTTGTGGTAGTTAATACTGCGCCGTCAATAGCGGTTACCTCATCATTAACATTAATGCCGCTAACCCATGCCGAGCCACCCCGCACTACGCTCGAAACAATTATTTTACTAATACCTGCAACGGTAGTTATGCCAAGGGCAGGATCATTATTTGCGGCCAGTGCATCAGTTAATTTATAGCCGGCGTAGCCTAAATAGCCGTTATAGTCCATCTGGGTTAAGCCATTAATGTATTTTGCATAAAAATCGTCCAGGTTCTTTCCGGCAAATTTCTCAACAGCCTGCTTAAACTCAGCATCGGTATAGCCGCGTTTTTTTACCTTGTAATATTCATTATACATGTATTTCATCACATCGTCTAATGAGCTTTTTCCTTTGGTATCATTAATAATTTCCAGGTCCATGAACATACCCACCAACGCGCCCTTGGTGTAATAGGAGATAGTACTGTTAGCCGAATTTTCATTTGGCCTGTAAGCCTTTATCCACGCGTCAAAGCTCGACTCAGACAATGCCTGCACCCGGGTACCGGGCAAATTTTCCTGTTGATTAATATTTTCGGCTAAGCTGCCTAAGTAATTTTCGGGGCCATAAAGCTGTGTGCGCCTTACAATAATATCCTGGTAGTAGGCGGTAAAACCCTCGGCTATCCAAAGGTTGGTGGTATAATTTTCGTTATCATAATCAAACGGACCGAGCGCTATAGGGCGCAAACGTTTAACGTTCCATAAATGAAAATGCTCATGCGCGGCCAAACTTAAAAAATTTTGATAACCTGCTTCGGTGGCATAGGCATCCCTTGATGCACCAAGCGTTGTCGAGCTTAAATGCTCTAAACCCCCTCCTCCTTTTAATGCATTATGTACAATAAAGGTGTAGTGCTTGTTAGGATTTTCACCAAATATGGCGGTTTCCTCTTCTACAATTTTGGGCATATCTTTTTTAAGGCGTTCCTTATCATATTTACCGCCGCCAACCATAGCAACTTCATAGTTACCGCCGCTTGCCGTAAAGCCAAACACATCCTGTGTGCCTATTTCAATAGGCGAATCGAACAAAATATCATAATCAGGCGAATATCGTGTAAACGTATCGCCGTTAACTTTTTCTAAACTGGTAGATACTGTGGTCCATCCTTTATAGGGTACAATATGGATAGTTGATGGCGAATGCAGCATGTTAGCCGGGTAAATGAACATATCCGGTGATGACAGGAACGCGTGCGAATCATCAATAAAACTGGTACGTACAGAAATTTCAAAAGCATAAACCCGGTACTTTATGGTTACTGTGGATAATCCCGCTGTATTTAAGTGCCATATGTTTTTTCTAACCTTTTGCAGGTACAGTTCTTTGTCATTAGCAACAGCGCTTATTGTTTCAATGTTGCGTGCAAACTCGCGTACCAGGTATGATCCGGGTGTCCAAACCGGCATTTTAAGGTCCAGGGTGGGTTGGTTTAATTCGCTAATATTCAACTCTATATCAGCATAATGCGCTTGTGCCTCCGGGAAAGTTACAATATAAGTTATGTGCGCATTTACTGCAGCATTACTAATGGAGGTGCCCATAAAGAAAAGTATTAAAGAAAAAATAACTGTTAATTGAGTTTTATTCATGGTGCAATGTATAAAATTTAACTATTTGCCAGGAGATCAAATTAACATAAAGTTGTTGTAAAATGGTTGATACATGCAACTATTAAGTTTTGTAACTAATTACTTTTATAACCTAATTATGAAAGTGAAGCTAATTGAACCTATATCGCGTAAGCTATTGGTTTTGGGAAGGGCCTATTTAGGTGTACTGGGTGCCCATATGGAACATTTAGATATGAACCGTTTTTATTACGCATTAACGGTAATATGTTTTTATGATGGCGAGCTTACGCAAAAAGCATTAGCAGAAAAGTTGGGCAAGGATAAATCTATAATAGTAACCGTTATTGATACACTTACCGAGAAGGGATTTGTTTATAGAGAAGTTAACCCTGCCGACAGAAGGCAGCATTTATTACGGGTAACAGAAAAAGCTAAAAAAGCAGTACCTCAAATAATTGAGGCATTTGAATTAATGAACAGTAGTGCCGCGCACGATATATCTGATCATGATATGGAGATATTTGAAAGCGTATTACATAAAATGAAAAACAACTTAAGTCAGTTTTCAATAAAACAAACTAACACCACCTTATCTAACAATTAGTATAATATGAAAACAAAATATATTATATACACTCTGCTGGCGTTGCTTATCGCCTTTTTAATTTACAACAAGTTTTTTAGTGACCATGCCAAGGCAAATGCAGCAGCAGTTGCCGGGAGTAAAGGCGGCAAAAAAGGCGGTAGGGGCGGCCCCGTACCTGTTAAGGTAATGATTGTTAAAGACACATCTTTAAATAACACCATTGATATAACCGGCAGTATTGACGCCAACGAAAAGGTAAATTTGATAAGCGAAACAGCGGGTAACATAACCGGCATATACTTTACAGAAGGCAGCAGAGTAAAAAAAGGCCAGTTATTGGTTAAAGTATACAATCAGGATCTGGTAGCATCATTAAAACAAAACGATTACCAGATAGCATTGGCAAAACAAAATGAATACCGCAACAAAATATTATTGCAAAAAGAAGCAATAAGCCAACAGGAATATGATACTTCGCTCACCTCGTTAAATACGTTGAGGGCGCAAAGTGATGTGGTTAAGGCACAAATAGCCAAAACCGAAATTAGGGCGCCATTCTCTGGCACAATTGGTTTGCGTAATGTTAGTCCGGGCGGTTATCTTTCGCCTAATACGGCCATAGCATCACTGGTAAATATCGACCCGGCTAAAGTTACTTTTTCTGTTCCCGAAAGGTATTTGCCTTTAATTAATATAGGCGGAAAAATTACTTTCGATGTTGAAAGTTCAAGAGATAATTTTAAAGCATCCGTATATGCTATTGAGCCATCTATTGATCTAAACTCGCGTACCATTACGGTGCGGGCAAAAGCACCAAATCCTAAGGGCTTGCTTACAGCGGGTGGCTTTGCCAAAATAAATTTAGCGTTAGATCAAATACCTAAAACTATAATGGTACCAACAGAGTGCGTTATACCCGATTTAAAAAGCAGTAAGGTATATGTAGTTCATAATGGCCAGGCTACAGCTAAGATGGTAAAAACAGATTTGCGTACCGATACCAGGATACAGGTAATAAGCGGTTTAAAGCCGGGTGATAGTTTGATCGTATCGGGCATTATCCAGCTGCGCCCTAAAGCTCCTGTAAAAATTATTAAAGTAATTAAATAAGCTGCAATGAGTTTATCGTCAGTTAGTATAAAAAGGCCGGTACTGGCAACGGTGTTATCCGTTGTAATAGTGGTATTTGGTGTCATAGGATACAATTTTTTAGGTATTCGTGATTTTCCTTCGGTCGATCCGCCTATTATTACCGTTAGCACAAGTTATTCCGGTGCAAACTCTGATGTAATAGAATCGCAAATTACCGAGCCGTTAGAAAAAGCAATTAATGGCGTACCTGGTATACGTAATATATCATCTACAAGCTCTGTAGGCAGCAGCCAGATCACTGTTGAGTTTAACCTTGATGCCGACCTGGAAACAGCGGCTAATGACGTGCGCGATAAAGTGGGCCAGGCACAGCGCCAATTACCGCAGGACATTAACGCCCCGCCGGTAGTTACCAAGGCCGATGCCAGTGCCGATAATATTATTACACTTACCGTAAGCAGCGATACCCGTAATATTACACAGGTTGATGACTATGCCGAAAACGTTTTGCAGGAAGGTTTACAAACCATATCTGGTGTTAGTGCTATCAATGTACAGGGACAGCGCCAGTATGCTATGCGTTTATGGATAGATCCGGGTAAGCTATCATCATTAGGTTTAACAGCTACTGATATTTCTAACGCCTTAAATATTGAGAACGTAGAGTTACCTGCCGGTAAGATTGAAGGTAACAACACCGAAGTTATTATTAGGGCGATAGGTAAATTATCTACCGAAAAAGACTTTAACAATTTAATTATTCGTGCAGATAGCAACCGGGTTATCCATTTAAGCGATGTGGGTTACGCTGTATTAGGATCGGCCAATGAGGAGACAGCTTTTAAAGATTCGGGCATACCGCAGGTAGCTTTGGCTATTGTGCCGCAGCCAGGGGCCAATTATGTACAAATAGCTAAAGATTTTTATGTAAGGCTGGCACAAATACAAAAGGATTTGCCGGCAGATATACACGTAAAAGTAGCGTTGGATAATACCAAGTTTATTAATCAGTCTATTAGTGAAGTGGAAGAGACCCTGGCAGTATCCTTCATACTGGTGGTAATTATTATTTACCTGTTCTTTAGGGATTGGCTTATAGCGTTCCGCCCATTAATTGATATCCCGGTATCATTAATAGGGGCCTTCTTTATCATGTATGTTTTTGGTTTCTCTATCAATATATTAACGCTGCTGGGTATTGTACTTGCCACCGGGCTGGTGGTTGATGATGGTATTGTAGTTACAGAAAATATATATAAAAAGGTAGAACAGGGTATGGCTATCCGAAAAGCAGCTTTTGAAGGATCGGCAGAAATATTTTTCGCGGTTGTATCAACTTCGGTTACGCTGGCGGCGGTGTTTTTACCTATCGTATTTTTACAAGGCTTTACGGGCCGGTTGTTCCGCGAGTTTGCGGTGGTGGTAGCAGGGGCGGTATTAATATCGGCTTTTGTATCTCTTTCATTAACACCCATGTTAAATGTTAAGCTGATAAGGAAGAATTCAAAGAAATCTAAATTCTACGAAAGGACCGAACCGTTTTTTGAGAACATGACCAACTCTTATACAGAGACCCTTGTTAAGTTCATGAAACACAGGTGGGTATCAATAGTTATATTGGTAGTATCGGTAGCCATTATTGCTATCCTGTCTAAATTTATCCCTTCGGAGTTAGCGCCGTTGGATGATCGTAGCTTACTGCGTTACTCGGTAACCGGCTCAGAAGGTGCATCGTACGAGTTCATGACCAAATATATGGACAACATTGCCAACCTGGTTGATGATTCCATACCCGAAGCAAATGTAAACCTGGAGTTTGTTGCTGCCGGCGGTGGTGGCGGCGGTGGTGCTGTTAACAATGGTTTTGGCCGTATTGGATTGGTTCCGCCAGATCAACGCCAGCGCAGTCAACAAGAAATAGCTGATTTCCTGAATAAAAAACTGAGCCGTTTCCCGGATGCAAGAGCTATTGTGGTACAAGAGCAAACTATAAGTGGTGGCGGTAGTGGTGCGCGTACTTCATTACCGGTACAATTTGTTATACAAAACCAGGACTTTGAAAAGATACGTAAAGTATTACCTGACTTTTTTGCCGAGGTTTCAAAGAGCCCGGTTTTCCAAAACACGGATGTTAATTTAAAATTTACTAAACCAGAGTTAAGAGTAATTACCGATAGGGACAGGGCACGTGATATGGGGGTATCGGTATCAGATATTGCGCAGGCGCTGCAATTGTATTATAGCGCCGGGCGTTTAGCATATT
>NZ_JAQBOD010000035.1 GCF_028288205.1 Mucilaginibacter sp. | reverse complement strand
GTTAATCAGAACAGACCCTACGAAAAAAATTATTGTAAATTAGTTGTTTAGATCATAGAAATCGAACATAGTGAGAGATCTATACACGGATAAGTCGCTGAACCTGTCTTGTATAGATTTCTCTCTCCTACCTCGTTCGAAATGACATTTTTATTGGTAAATTTCCTTAACTTAATGACATTGGGACCAGTTAGATCAGACGAGACTTTTCAATTTAAATCACCTAATTTTATACCATGAACACACCCGAACAAAACTTTGCCGCATTGGGCCTCAAACTTCCGCCTGCACCAAAACCTATTGGTGTTTACAAACCATGTTTAGTAGTTGGAAATTTTTTATATGTTTCTGGTCACGGAACTTTTAAAGAGGACGGCAGCCTGGTAATTGGCCGCGTTGGCGAAACCATAAATGCCGAAGATGGTAAACACGCGGCACAATTGGTTGGGCTGGCTATACTGTCAACAATAAAAAATAATTTGGGTAGTTTGGACAAAGTGAAGCGGATAATTAAAGTATTGGGTATGGTTAATTGCACTGCCGATACTAAAAACCATCCGTTCATTATCAACGGTTGCAGCGAATTATTTGCCAAAGTTTGGGGCGATGAAAATGGTATTGGTGCGCGAAGCGCGATAGGAGTTAGTTCGCTGCCCGACAATATCCCGGTTGAAATTGAAGCGATATTTGAATTGGCAGGATAGTTTGTAACGTTTTATGTGCAAGGAATGTCTAATATTTTGAAAATTTATACCGATAACATATCTTTAGAAAATCCCATTAACATTTATCTAACAACATGAAGTTTAACAATATCATTTTCGCGCTGTCATTAGCAATCTGTGCCTCTGCCGCACAAGCCCAAACTACTGATCCTGCGCCGGTAAAGTACGATCAGCATAAAGTATTCACACCTTTATTTTATCCCGGAAAAGGTAATCAATACCGCTCGGCAAGTGGTGCACCGGGTGCAAAATACTGGCAAAACCGTGCCGACTATAAACTGAATGTAACGCTTGATACAGCGAAACACAGGGTAACGGGTACTGCCGTTATTACTTATACCAATAATAGCCCCGATGGCCTGCCATTTTTATGGTTGCAGGTTGACCAGAATATTTATCGGGAAGACTCAAGAGGACAAGCTACCAGTCCGGTTACAGGTGGTAGGTTTACCAATAAAACTTACACTAATGGCGACGAGATAAAAGGTGTATATATTATAAAAAATGATAAAGCCGAAAAAGTTGATTACCTAATTACAGATACCCGTATGCAGATCAAGCTAAAAGATTCACTCAAGGCAAACGGGCAGAAATTAGCTATAAAGATAGATTATGCCTTTGATGTGCCGGAGTATGGTACCGACCGTATGGGCAGGTTAAATACTAAAAATGGCTGGGTATATGAAATTGCACAATGGTACCCGCGCATGGAGGTTTATGATGATATAACCGGATGGAACACCATACCTTATATGGGTGCAGCCGAGTTTTATTTGGAGTATGGTAATATTGATTACACGGTAACTGCTCCTGCAGGTTTAATTGTAGCCGGATCGGGCGAGTTGCTTAACCCGGCCGGAGTATTATCGCCAACTGCCATGAGCAGGCTGGCTGCAGCGAGAGTTAGCGATAAAACGGTAAGCATCCGCGATTCGGTTGATATCGCCAGCAAAAAATCTTATCCGCAAAAAGCCAGCCTTACCTGGCACTTCTTCTGCAAAAACACCCGCGATGTAGCATGGGCGGCATCAAAAGCATTTATTTGGGACGCGGCACGTATTAATTTGCCAAGCGGTAAAAAGGCTTTGGCACAATCAATTTATCCAGTTGAAGTTACCGGTAAACAAGCCTGGGGCAGATCAACAGAATATGTAAAAAACGCTATCGAGCTCTATTCAAAAGAATGGTTTGAATATACTTACCCGGTAGCTACCAACGTGGCCGGTATAGTAGGCGGCATGGAATACCCTGGTATTGTTTTCTGCGGATGGAAATCGCAATCGGGCGGACTGTGGGAAGTAACTAACCATGAATTTGGTCATAACTGGTTCCCGATGATAGTTGGCAGTAACGAGCGTAAATATGCCTGGATGGACGAAGGCTTTAACACCTTTATTAATAAGGTTGATACTAAAGTGTTTAATAACGGCGAATATTTTGAAAAACAGGACGCTCAAAAAATTGCTCCGGATATGTTTAACCCGGATGCGGACGCGATTATGAATACACCCGATGTTATTCAACCTGATTATTTAGGTTTTGCAGCTTATGAAAAACCTGCACTGGGCCTTACTATTTTGCGCGAACAGATATTGGGCGTTGAGCGTTTTGATTATGCTTTTAAAACTTATATTAAACGCTGGGCATTTAAGCACCCAACACCGTGGGACTTTTTCCACTCGATGGATAACGCGGCAGGCGAGGACCTGAGCTGGTTCTGGAACGAGTGGTTCCTGAATACCTGGAAACTTGATCAATCTGTAAAAGCAATAGATTATAATGATGGCGATCCTTCTAAAGGCTCATTGATAACTGTTGAGAATTTGGGTGAAATGGCATTGCCGCTAACCGCGTCTATAAGAGAAGAAAACGGTAAAACAGGAATAGTTAAACTCCCTGCCGAAATATGGCAGCGTGGCAGCGTATGGATATTTCCGTATAAATCAACATCCAAAATAACATTGGTTACCCTTGATCCTGAACATAAATTACCGGATACCAATACTGAAAATAATTCTTTCAGTGGGGTGCCTGTGGCAAAAGGTGTAACCGCGGCGTCGGTAATTAAAAGTTATTTAGATGCTATTGGCGGCGCCGATAAAGTAAAGGATATAAAGGACATGACCATTAATGCCGAAGGAACCGTACAGGGCGTAACCGTACAGGTATCAAACAAATATAAAGCGCCTGATAAGTTTGATTATAACGCGACTGCCCCATCTTATAACAACTATATTTTGCTGCACCTTAAAGGCAATGCAGACAGCGTGAGCATAATACAGCAAAACCAACCTGTTACTAATGCAACCAAAGAATACCAGCGTCATTTAGTTGACCGCTTTAGCTTCTTCCCCGAGCTGGATTATGGCAAAGCAGGTTATTTAATGACTTTAGATTCTACCTTGCGGGCCGTAAATGATGTGCTGACATATTTAGTTGTGGTAACACACCCAGATGGTACAAGGGTTAAATCATACTTTGATATTAAAACCGGTTATAAGATTAAACAAATTACAGATGTAGCCAACAGTTCGGCAACAGAATTTGATGACTATCGGGAAGTGAACGGAGTTAAAATACCTTATGATATTAAAACCGTACTGATAGGCGCACCTGTTGAGCTAAAGGTGAATAGCGCTGTGGCTAATACTGGCTTAACAAATGATATGTTTAGGTAAGCCTCTTAAATAAACTCACGAAGTTTTAGAAACTTCGTGAGTTTATTAGCAAAATGTTAGTTACAATTACGAGTATTCGGAAGATTTAAAAGAAGCGGCGGATCGTGCGATTCCCCTCTTGAGAGCAAAAAAAGTGTTTCACATCAAGTGTTTCACCCTAAATTTGCAAAAATTGATAAAACAGCATAAAGCCCTCATCCTAAATATTTTATAATACTTTACCTAAAGCTTTGGTACTGTTTCAAAGTGTTTCACTCATTTTTACAAAATTCTATATATCAATTGGTTAACCTAAAAGAGTGTTTCATGTGTTTCATTATTTTGTGAAACACTACATCATCTTTTTTTGATGTAATAACCGTTACTATCTCAGGCAGTATATGATACGAGAAAACGATGTGAATCTTCCCCGAATGGGAGACTAAAAGCAATTGTCTGCACAAGATAATTAAGTCCTCCCTGCGCCGGGGAGGACTTAGGTGGATTATGCTCTTCTTATTAATCCTAATAATAAAGCTATAATTGCTATAACCAGCAGAACGTGAATGATCCCGCCTGCAGAATAATAGAAAAATCCAAATGCCCAACCTATAACAAGGATAACAGCGATAATGTACAATAAGCCTCTCATTTTTTTATGTTTTAGTGATAATGATATCTGGCTTATATCTAAAACTATTCCAAAACAGCGTTAAAACAAGAAAACCTGCATATGCAGGTTTTCTTTATGAATTTTTCGACGGATTAATACTCGTCTTCGTTAAAAAAGAAGTCATCTTTTGTAGGGTAATCAGGCCATATTTCTTCAATATTTTCATAAGGCTCGCCGTCATCCTCTAATGCTTGCAGGTTCTCGATCACCTCAACAGGTGCTCCGGAACGGATAGCGTAATCAATTAATTCGTCTTTAGTTGCAGGCCATGGCGCATCCTCCAGGTGAGATGCTAATTCGAGTGTCCAATACATATTTTTATCTTATAATTTTAGTTAATTTTTTGAATTTTCAATTTCCGCAAAAGTATAATATTTTTATATTGATTATCAATATATTTTTTTTAAATTTTTAAAGTCGCGGTATCCACTGGTTCTCGGGGATTTTATGGTCATTTCCAAGTTTCCTTGCAAGGGTGAAAAGATAATCACTCAGCCTGTTCAGATAAATAATTACCTTGTCCTCTACCTTACTTTCTTTGGCAAGGTGTACAGTAAGGCGTTCGGCCCTGCGGCACACACACCGGGCTATGTGGCAATAAGATATCATTGTGCTGCCACCGGGTAAAATAAAATGCTTAAGCTCCGGCAATTGCCCGCTCATAGTATCCATTTCTTTTTCCAGCAGATCAATATCTTCAGTATGCAGATCGGGTATCACCATTCTTGATTTTTCAGGATCGGCAGCTAATGACGATCCAATAGTAAACAGTCTATCCTGTATTTGTTTTAAAAAATCTTTGTCATGTAATGTAATCTCCTGGTCGCGTATCAACCCTATGTAGCTGTTTAGCTCATCCACTGTTCCATAGCTTTCAATACGCAAGTGATGTTTAGGCACGCGTGTACCGCCTATAAGGGAAGTAAAACCTTTATCGCCTGTTTTGGTATATATCTTCATAAGGGACGCGGCAATTTATAAATATTGATTTAAACATAGTTAATAATTAAACAATATTTATGGGTTACTTCAAACTTGCTTTTATATTTACCGTTATTAATAGTTCACGCATAACTATACGCCATGAGATTCATCATATTGTCAACCAAATTTATATTAATACTGGCTTCGGCATTATTACTATCGAGTTTTAAATGCAGCAGTACCGCAAATAAAACAGAAGCTAAACCTAAACCGGCAGTAGCTTTTAATTTAATTACAGAGAAACAATTTAATGATCTTTTTCCGCAACGTAACCCTTTTTACACCTATAGCGCATTTATAAGGGCGGTAAAAGAATTGGGTTTGATTAAAATACAAATTACGCGCCGCGCAGTATCTGTTTACCAGTTTATACGTACCGACAAAAGCACAGGTAAAACAACCACTGTAAGGCAGGACGTATACTGGAACGAACACTGGGCAAAAGTAAAACCCGACAGCACCTACACTGTTGATTACGGAAGTTTTTGTACCGAAAGTAATATACTTACCAATAAAAAGGAGTTGGCCGCGTTTTTTGCAAATATTGCACACGAAACCCGCCACGGCCTTAATGGTAGCTACACCGACGGACTGATGCTTACCCACGAAAGTAATACCTCATTAGATTATTTTAGCGATAGCGACGAATACCCACCGGTTAAAGGCAAAAAATATTATGGCCGCGGCCCTATGCAATTAAGCTATAATGGTAATTACGGCTATGCGTCTGATTGTATTTTTGGCGATCATAGAATATTGTTGAACAATCCGGATTTGGTTATGACCGACCCGGTAGTGGCGTTTAAAGCAGCTATTTATTTTTGGATGACACCACAAACACACAAACCATCTGCACACGATGTAATGATTGGTAAATGGAAACAAAATGCAGGTGATAAAGCAGCAGGCCGTATTCCGGGTTTTGGGATGGTGATAGATATTATTAACGGCGGGGTTGAATGTAACAAGGGCGATAACGTACAAGGCATGCAAGACCGTATTGCTTTTTACAAGCACTTTTTAGCCAAGCTGGGCGCAAGTGACCCGAACTGTGTTTGCAGTTGTGGGAAGATGAAACCATATTGATCTTAACACAATTTTTAGGATTTAGTAGATTGAACAATTAAATCTTTAAAATCTAATAAATCTTAAAAATCGTGTCTGGATTATGTACTTTTAACAAACGCTAACCTTGTTATGGAAAATTATCCTTTTGATACCACCGGACTAACTACAGAAACAATAGATAGGTATAACGATACTTACAAAGCACTTAAAGCAGAATTTAATATCCTGCCCACAGGGCATATTGATTTTAACCTGGAGCAGTTTGAAGTATTTAGAAACTGCCTGAGCGTTAATTTAAGAGGATCGTTTGTGATCAAACAGGATTGCGGTGATTCGTATATTTTATTTGTGGAGGTACATTATAACCTTAACGGTGTAAAACATGTATCAGATCATCAGGAACACCAGGTTTGGGGGCTTACTTATTTAAAAAATAATTTCGGCCGCGTAATCATACGTCGTGAAACGCTTACCGACAAAATATTAGAATTAATACACCCCTTAGAGCTCGATTTTAAAGAGGATAAAGCCTTCAGCAATACCTTTTATGTGGTGGTTAATGATCATGCAAAAGCAAGCACGTGCATGGATCGTAATTTCAGGAACGCGGTTATGGATATAAGGGATAACGACTTTATGATAGAGATTGTAGAGCATACCCTCATTATAGGTAATTATGACCCTATTATAGCCGAAAAATCAACACATTTAGCAGAGTTTGTGGAGCGGATAGCTTCGTTGTGTTAGCGTTTATAAAACAGCCTTCGCAGTACTATCCACATTTCTATCTATCGTGTGTATATTAGGATTAGCATAGTCATTCTCTATTAAACCATCGCGCATACGTACAATACGGTGGGCATGCAGGGCAATGTCTTCTTCGTGCGTTACTAATATAATGGTGTTGCCTTTGGTGTGGATATCTTCCAAAAGGCCCATAATTTCGATAGATGTTTTGGTATCAAGGTTACCTGTAGGCTCATCGGCCAAAATAATGGATGGGTCGTTTATTAAAGCACGAGCAACTGCCACACGTTGGCGCTGCCCGCCCGAAAGCTCATTGGGCCGGTGATCTGTACGATTACCCAGGCCCACGTTTTCTAAAGCTTTTTTAGCGCGTTCCTGCCTGTTTTCTTTGCTGATACCGGCATAAACTAATGGGAGTGCCACATTATCTAAAGCAGTATTTCGCGGTAACAGGTTAAATGTCTGAAACACGAAGCCGATCTCGGAGTTACGCACTTCGGCCAACTCATTGTCGGTCATGTGGCTAACATTAATGCCATTTAGAATATACTCGCCTTTGGTCGGCGTATCCAAACAACCCAAAATATTCATTAAGGTTGATTTGCCTGAACCTGACGGACCCATCAAAGCCACAAATTCACCCTTATTAATAGTTAGCGATACAGATTTAAGCGCATGAATAACTTCTGTGCCTATAATGTATTTACGTCCTATATCTTTAATGGTAATTAATGGCTTCATGTTTTTTATTGCTTTGACGGCAGAGTTAGGTGTATTGTTACAGATTTATTTTAAGTCCGACTTTCCAACTAATAACTACCCTATAACCTTCGCCACTAAAAAGTACTGATCATCATGCTTAGGCGCATTTTGTAAAGCTTCTTCAGGAGTAACTTCCTGCTTAACCACATCTTCGCGGAAAACATTAACCTCGTTTGACAGGTAAATCAACGGCTCAACGCCTGATGTATTGATCTCGTTCAGTTTTTCCATAAAACCCAGTATTTTATTCATGTCGCCAATCATTTCCTGCTTTTCGGTTTCGGCAAGCTCTAAACGGGCAAGGTGGGCTATTTTATCTACGGTTTCACTATCAATATTCATGCTTCAAATTTTTGTTTTATTATGCCAAATACTTTATCGCGTAAAGCATCAGCATCATCTAAAGTTAAATTGGCCGTTTCAATGGGCCTATGTACAAATATATTACAAATACCCGGTTTGCTGCCATATTCGAGGCCGGTATCCCATAATTTTTGCCAGGTGTTTAACGAGGTTACAGGTATAATGGGTATTTTTAATTCAATTGCCAGTCGAAACGGGCCATTTTTAAATTCATGTAATTGTGGAGGATATTCATCGGGGATCTTTCCTTCCGGAAATATAATTACAGTTGTTCCGTTTGTCAACCTTTCAGCAGTCTGCTTAAATGCTCTGAATGACGACATTTTACTTTCGCGGTTAACCGGTATATCAACTGATCTGAAAAATATACCGGTAACAAACTCATCCATTAGTTCTTCTTTGCCCATAAAGCAAAAATTGTTTTTTACCAGCAGGCTCATTGCAGTAATATCCAGATTTGAAATATGGTTGGGGCAAATAATGTAAGTTTTTTTCCAGTCGATAGGTTCTTCAAAGGAAAAATTATATAAAATACCTACAGTTATAGAACTTAAAAATCCCCATAAGCGCCTAACCTTATTCATGTTCTTATACCGTTGGGGCTTGCGTGAAAAATAATAAAGAAAGGGGCTCAATAAAATGTAAAAAAAAGCAACGCTATACCTGTAAATATAGCAGTGCAATTTCTTCAATATTATTTTCATCGTCCCCAAAAATATAAAAAATCCTTACTTTCGCCGCTATGGAAACTGTTGTTAGTGGTATCAGGTCTACCGGGAACCTGCATTTAGGTAATTATTATGGTGCAATACAAAACTTTGTAAAAATGCAGCATGAGTATAACTGCTTTTTTTTTATTGCTGATCTGCATTCATTAACCACGCATCCAACCCCTGCCAACCTGCATACTAATGTAAAAAGTGTACTGGTTGAGTATCTGGCAGCCGGCATCGATCCCGAAAAAGCCACCATCTATGTACAGTCTGACGTACAGGAAATAGCCGAGCTATACCTGTACCTGAACATGAATGCCTATTTAGGCGAACTGGAGCGCAGCACCTCATTTAAAGATAAAGTGCGTGCTCACCCGGATAATGTTAACGCCGGGCTATTAACCTATCCGGTTTTAATGGCGGCAGATATATTGATACACCGGGCCACAAAAGTACCGGTAGGCAAAGATCAGGAGCAACACCTGGAAATGGCCCGCACCTTTGGCAACCGGTTTAACCGTTTATACAATAATGAGTATTTTCCTGAACCATACGCTTTCAACTTTAGCGAGAAACTGGTTAAAATTCCGGGGCTTGACGGTAAAGGGAAAATGGGAAAATCAGAAGGAGAGGGGAATGCCATTTTTCTTTCAGACCCGCCCGAGGTGATCCGCAAAAAAGTAATGCGTGCTGTAACAGATAGCGGGCCAACCACAGAAAATCAAGCAAAACCAGAAGAAATACAAAACCTTTTCGATCTGATGAAAGTAGTATCAACTCCCGATACACTGGCTCATTTTGATAATTTATATAATACGGTACAAATACGTTACGGCGATTTAAAAAAACAATTAGCCGAAGACATGATCATTGCTACTACGCCAATCCGTGAACGCATAAACGAGATTGCCAATGATGCCCCATACCTGCGCCAGGTAGCCCGCTACGGTGCTATAAAGGCAAGAGAAAGTGCTTCTAAGACGATAAAAGAGGTGAGAGAAATTATTGGGTTTAAAAGTTTTTAATTTTAAGACCATAGACCATAGTCGATGGTCCATAGTAGATTAGCCATGGACTATGGTCTATCGACCATGGACTAACCAAAACATTTTGACTTTTAACATTCAAATTATATCTTAGCAAATATGCACATAGCTATTGTTGGAAACATAGGAGCCGGTAAAACTACGCTCACCGAATTACTGGCCAAAAATTATGGCTGGGAACCATTATATGAAGCTGTAGATAATAATCCGTACCTGGAAGATTTTTATAGCGACATGAAACGCTGGAGCTTTAACCTGCAGATATATTTTCTGAACAGCCGTTACAGGCAGATCATCGATATACAAAAAAGTGGGCGCAACATTATACAAGACAGAACCATTTATGAGGATGCCTATATTTTTGCAGAAAACCTGCATGATATGGGCCTGATGACCAGCCGCGATTACGAAAACTACGAATCTATCTTCAACAATATAACCGAATATATTAAGCCGCCCGATCTGTTGGTTTATTTAAAAGCATCTGTGCCAACATTGGTAAACAATATTCAGCGCCGGGGCAGGGAGTATGAAATTGGTATCCGCATTGATTATTTATCTAAATTGAACGAGAAATACGACAAATGGATAAGCGGCTATAAGCTGGGTAAGTTGTTGGTACTGGATAAGGATAACCTTGATTTCGCTAATAGTACAGAGGACATGTCGTCCATTATTCAATTGGTAGAGCGGGAAGTAAACGGTTTATTTTAATTTTAGAAGTACGATTTACGATTTACGATTAGCTGATGGTAATCGTAAATCGTAAATCTCAAATCGTAAATATGTTGGTTCTCGGTATTATTCCTGCACGTTACGCTTCATCACGGTTTCCGGGGAAGCCGTTGGTTGATATTGGAGGCAAAAGCATGATACAGCGGGTTTATGAACAGGCTAAAAAGTGCGATCATTTAACCGAGGTTATTGTTGCTACGGATGATGCCCGCATATTTGATCATGTAACAGCTTTTGGCGGAGTGGCGGTAATGACCAGCACCAACCACCATAGCGGAACCGACCGTTGTGCCGAGGTTGCACTGGCGCATCCGCAATATCATGTGGTAATAAACATACAGGGCGATGAACCTTATATTGATCCTGAACAAATAACAAAACTGGCCGCTTGCTTTGCCACGCCCGATGTACAAATAGCCACCTTGGTAAAAAGAGTTAAAACAGAGCAGGAACTGCATAATCCTAATACTCCTAAAGTGATTGTAAACAAGCTGGATGAAGCGGTTTACTTTTCGCGCTCGGCATTGCCGCATATAAGGGGTGAAGAGCCGCAAAACTGGCTGGAGTTTTATCCTTATTTTAAACACATAGGCATTTATGGTTACCGGGCCGATGTTTTGCAACAGATAACAAAACTGCCCATATCGGCCTTAGAAAAAGCCGAAAGCCTGGAGCAACTGCGCTGGATAGAGAATGGCTATCGCATAAAAGTTGCCGAAACAGATTTGGAAACTTACGCTGTAGACACACCCGAGGACCTGGAATTACTTAAATAATTATAATTAAAGTACCAACCACACTATAACAATACCTGTACCGTTATACACCTTTAACCTGAACATAATGAAAGCATTATTTAAAAATTTGTTTATTGCCGGCATAGCCGTGTTATTTGCAACTGATGTAAATGCGCAGAAAAAAGGGAAAAGGGTTTCTGATTATGTGATAACGCCCAAAGACGATACAGTAGCTTGTGTAATAACCATTCCATTTTTGGGTAAAGATACTTATACACCGATGGATGATGACCCGCAGCCATTAAGGCCCGAAGACATAAAGGGATATTATCTCCGCAGTAAAAATGCGCATTTCCAGTCGGTATACAGGCCTAATGAAAAAAAGCCGGTGTTTTTAAAAGCGCTTGAAACAGGAAAGATAAATTTATACGAAGATACGGTATCAAATAACATAACAGACAGTTACAAGGCAGTATGGTATATAGCCAAATGGAACGGTAAAATAGTAGAATTAAAGAGATCTAAAATAGCCCCCGCTAAACCGGGTAAAGTACCTAAAAACGAGCTTGAAGAAATGTTAATGGACAACAAAAATGTTTATGATGTTTATACGCACGATAAGGTATTTACTTTTGATGAGGCCCGAAGCTTTATCCATTTTTATAATACCGGGGTATGGCAGCAGGGTTGGGTGCAAGCTTATCCGCATTAATAATTTATAGTATACCTAAGTAACTTAGGTGTGTATATGTATACGGTAGTGTATACACCATATACACCCATATACACTGTATTTGTTCGGCTTATTTCACCTTACTATACAGCGCTGCCACCTTGCTATGGCATTCGTTCAGCACCACTACCGCCTGGGTTAAATTATCAACCACCTTGTGTTTAAATGCTTTGCTGCTGCGGTTTTTATGTATTTCCCGCAACAGTTCATCATTTTCATAGAGCCGCATATCCAAATGGTCGTATACTTCGGCTGTGTTAAAGTCTTTTATCTTTAAATTATCAATTAAGCCTCGGTTATTGATCAGTATTTTTTTAAGGTCGGTAATATTCTTTTCCATTATCCGCAACGAGTTATTAAAGTGATGATCGTTAAAGCCCCCTTTATTTATCAGGTTTATTAAACCGTTCTGGTTTATCAGCAGCACATTCACTTTCTTATTAAAATCAACCGCTAAATTTTTAAAGCTGACCCTATCCGGTCGATGAGCTATGATTTCAACATTGTCTAATACTCTTGAAAACAGCTTCGATATTAAATTTAGCGAGTACAGGTAACTTTGGTACTCGTCGCGGTGTTTTTTCTGCGCGTAATTGGTTTCGGTAATAAAGAGCAATGCTATTAGCAGCAATATTTTTTTCATGTTGTAGTCGACTTATAGTTATGTAGAAAGAAATTATTTCTTCTTTTGTTTAAAAATAAAACCAGGATACCTTTAAATAACTAAACCTTTTCAACAATTGTGATTTTGTAAACCAAACCCCAAAAAATTTCTTACTTTTGTATCCCGTACACAAACAATTAGCAGCGGCTTAAAATTGCTGCCAATATTCAAAAAAATCATGACTAAATACATATTTGTTACGGGCGGTGTGACCTCTTCGTTGGGGAAAGGCATTATATCGGCTTCATTGGCCAAACTTCTACAATCGCGCGGATACAGCGTAACCATTCAAAAATTCGATCCTTATATTAACATCGATCCGGGAACATTGAACCCTTACGAACATGGGGAATGCTATGTTACCGAAGATGGCGCCGAAACCGACCTTGACCTTGGCCATTACGAGCGTTTTTTAAACACGCCAACGTCCAAAGCCAACAACATTACTACAGGGCGTATCTATCAAAATGTAATCAACAAAGAACGCGAAGGCGCTTTTTTAGGAAAAACAGTACAGGTTGTTCCGCATATTACTGATGAGATAAAACGTAACATCCGTATACTGGGCGAAGATGGTAAATATGATATTGTAATAACCGAATTAGGCGGTACCGTAGGCGATATTGAATCGTTACCATACATAGAAGCGGTAAGGCAGTTTAGATGGGAGGTGGGCTCGGGCAATTCATTAGTGATACACCTTACGCTAATACCTTTCCTTGCAGCAGCCGGCGAATTAAAGACCAAACCAACCCAGCACTCTGTTAAGATGTTGCTGGAATATGGTATACAACCTGATATTTTGGTTTGCCGTACAGAGCATCATCTGAATATGGATATCAGAAAAAAAATCGCTTTATTTTGTAACGTTAACATCAATGCAGTTGTCGAATCAATTGACGCGTCAACTATTTATGATGTGCCTTTACTGATGTTGAAAGAGCAATTGGATAAAACGGTATTAACAAAATTAAAGCTGCCTCATAAAACAGAGCCGCAATTAGAAAACTGGAAAGACTTTTTGGGCCGCTTAAAAAATCCAACATCCGAAGTACGTATTGGGTTAGTTGGTAAATATGTAGAACTGCCCGATGCTTATAAATCTATCACCGAGTCATTCATCCACGCGGGTGCAAAAAATGAATGTAAAGTAAGGGTAGAATATATCCCATCAGAACAATTAACACCGGGCAACGCTATTGATAAGTTGCTGGGCCTGCATGGTGTACTGGTTGCACCGGGCTTTGGTGAGCGTGGTTTTGAAGGTAAAATAGAAGCCATACGTTATGTGCGCGAAAATAATATTCCGTTTTTTGGTATTTGTTTAGGGATGCAATGCGCGGTGGTTGAATTTGGCCGTAATGTTTTAGGACTAAAAGATGCCAGCAGTACAGAAATGAACCCGGATACACCAAACCCGGTAATTGCCATGATGGAGGAGCAAAAGAAAGTGGTAAACAAAGGCGGTACCATGCGTTTAGGCGCTTATGCCTGCGACCTTAAAAAAGGAAGCAAAGCCGCCGCCATATATGGTAAACAGCATATAAGCGAGCGCCACAGGCACCGTTATGAGTTTAATAACGACTATTTAAAACAATATGAAACTGCCGGATTAACACCATCGGGCTTTAACCCGGAGAACAATCTGGTGGAGATAGTTGAGCTAAAAAATCACCCGTTTTTTGTGGGTGCACAGTTTCACCCCGAATTAAAATCAACAGTTGCAAATCCGCACCCACTTTTTATTAACTTTGTCGCCGCTTCGCTGGCTTATGCCCGCAAGAAATAGTTAATTTGAGTACGATACAATAGATAATGGATAGAAATACATTTACAGGATTATTCCTGATCATGGTCATTATAGCCGGTTCAGTTTGGTTTTTAAGACCGAGCGACACTGAGATCAAAAAAGAAAAAGCACTACAACACCAGGATTCACTAAAAAGAGCAGGTATAAAAACAACACCTGTTACCGCAACAATTGATACTGCAAAGGCTGCTAAAACAATTGATACCGCTGCATTAAAAAGCCCGTTTGGCGCTACATTAAAAGGCAGCGAAAAATTGATCACCTTAGAGAATAAGGACCTCCGCATTAAGTTAACCACACTTGGTGGCCGCATATACTCGGTCGAATTAAAAAACTTTAAAACGTTTGATAAAAAACCGCTGATATTATTTGATGGCGATGCAAACAAGTTTGGTTTTAGTTTTGCAGCAGGTGTGGCTAATATCAATACTAACGAAAGGTATTTTACCCCAAGCGCCGCAGGTTTGCAGGTTACAGGTAAAGATTCGTCGTCAATAACCATGCGTTTAAGCTATAGCCCAACGCAGTATATTGATTATATATATACCTTAAAAGGCGATGGTTATAAAGTTGGCTTTACTATTAAACCTACCGGTTTAGATAATGTAATTGCCAACAGCAGCAGTATTACTTTAAATTGGGAGAGCAGCCTGCACAGGCTTGAAAAAAGCCTTACGCTTGACCACCAGTATACCATGATACAGTACCTGGATACAGAGAATGATTATAATGATCTGGGTGATACGAAGGACAATCAGAAAGATATTAATGATAAAAAATTACAATGGGTATCGTTTAAGCAACACTTCTTTTCGAGTGTATTATTAACTAAAGAAGGGTTTACCAAATCAAGCCTTACCGTAAGTACCGATACTACTAACCATGCGGATATTAAACAGCTTAAAGCTAATTTAACATCGGCGCGCAGCGCCGACGGTACTTTCCCGTTTGATTTTTATTTCAGCCCTAATCATTACAAAACGTTAGAGGCCGAGGGTCATGGTTTAGAAAAACAAATTAACCTGGGCTGGGGTCCGTTAAAATATGTTAACCGTATTGCGGTAATACCGGTGTTTAACATATTGACCCAATTTAACTGGAACTATGGTTTAATAATACTGGCATTAACCGTCATCCTGAAATTAGTTTTATCACCGCTTACCTACAAGTCATATTTATCAATGGCCAAGATGCGGGTATTAAAGCCGGAGATGGATGAAATTAAAGCTAAAGTTGGCGAAGATAACCCTACATTATTACAACAGGAGTACTTAAAGCTTTACAAAAAAGCAGGCGTAAACCCGTTGGGCGGATGTTTACCGCTATTGATACAAATGCCTATTGTTATCGCGTTCTTCCGCTTTTTCCCGGGCTTGTTTGAGCTGCGCGGACAAGGGTTTTTATGGATGCATGACCTATCGACTTATGACTCGATAGTAAACTTTGGTTTCAGCATACCTTTTATTGGCGATCACTTAAGTTTAATGTGTTTGCTGATGACAATATCAACCCTGATATATACCTACTTTAACAACCAGATATCGGGCGTAAGCGGGCAGATGAAATACATAGGGTACATTACCCCGATCATTTTCCTTGGCGCATTGAACGGCTATCCGGCAGGTTTGAATTATTATTATTTCCTGGCAAACATGCTTACTTTCTTACAGCAATATCTTATCCGCTTAATGGTTGATGATAAAAAGATACATGCCCAGATACAGGAAAACAAAAAGAAACCTGAAGACAAAAAGAAAAAATCAGGTTTCAGTGCCAAAATGGAAGAGATGATGCGTAATCAGCAGCAAGTGCAGGCGAAAAAGAAGTAGTGATTAGAGATTAGTTAATTAGAGATTAGTTAATTAGAGATTAGTTATATGGCCCGCGATTTATCGTGGGTCTTTTTTTGTGGTACAACGCTCTTTTTCATTATCGTTCGAATTGACTATAAATAAAATATATATTTCAACTGATCTCCAATCTCTAATTAACTAATCACTAAATTTGTTAGTAAATTTAACATCATGTATGCAATTGTAGATATCGAGACCACGGGAGGGCATGCCAGCGCAAATGGTATAACCGAAATTGCTATTTGCTTACATGATGGTAAAAAAGTAACCAAACGCTTTAGCACACTTGTAAATCCCCGCAGGGACATACCTATTTACATACGCGCCCTAACCGGCATTACCAACGAAATGGTAGCCGTAGCCCCGCCGTTTGAAGATGTGGCTGCCGATATTTACCATATGCTGCACGGCAAAATATTTGTTGCCCATAACGTAAATTTCGATTATTCTTTTGTGCGCTATCATTTAGCCGTGGCAGGGTATGAGCTGCAGAGCAACAAATTATGTACCGTTAGGCTGGGCCGAAAAATATTACCGGGACTACCATCCTACAGCTTAGGCAAGCTTTGCCGGCATTTAGGTATTGATAACGAAAGCCGTCACCGCGCCATGGGCGACGCGGACGCTACATCCGAATTATTTAGCCTGCTGCTACGTAACGATAAAGAGGATCATATTAAACAGGCCCTGAAACAAGACTCTAAAGAACAGGTACTGCCGCCGAATTTGCCAAAAACCGCGGTACAGCAATTGCCGTCAACACCGGGCGTATATTATTTCCATGATCAAAAAGGGAAGGTGATATACGTAGGTAAGGCCAAAAATATAAAGAAACGGGTAAGCAGTCATTTTACGGGCAATAACCCGGGCCTGCAGCGGCAGGAGTTTATGCGCAATATTCATCAGATAACTCACCAGGTTTGCGGTACAGAGCTGATAGCTTTTGTATTAGAGGCTGTAGAGATAAAGCGCCTGTGGCCAAAATATAACCGCTCATTAAAACGCTTTGAACATGCTTATGGCTTATATATGTTCGAAGATCAGCGTGGCTATATGCGTTTGGCGGTTGATAAGCACCGTAAATACACCGGGGCAATTTATACCTGCAACTCCATACTGGAGGGCCGTGCCATATTGAACCAATTGATTGATACCTTTAAGCTTTGCCCTAAGCTTTGCTTCATTCAAAATAATACAGAACCGTGTACCGGCACTGCGCAGGATCAATGCGCCTGCACCGGAATAGAAACAGCCGATAGCTATAACCAAAAAGTAGACCTCGCCATTGCCGAACTAAACAAGGCGCTGCCCACCTTCGCCATCCGCGATGAGGGCCGTACCGACGACGAGCATAGCTGTATACTGGTCGAGAAAGGCAAGTTTTATGGCATGGGGTATATCTCGCACTATTTTGATGTAGAGAGCTTACAGCAGCTTAAAAACTATATTACGCCATACCCGGGTAATGATTATATTAAAAATCTGGTAGCTAATTATGCGGAGAAATTCCCGCAAAGGAAGGTTGAGTTTTCCTAATTTCCTCCCCGAACGTCCTTGCAATGACGCTGGGGAACAGTTTATTAAATCACTCCCGCTTTCTCCAACTCCACCTGCATTTGCTGCTGCATCTTCAATGCTTCGGCACGCGCGGCATCTGCAAAGTCCTCACCATTACCGGCGTAGATGATGGAGCGCGAGGCATTTATTAAAAGGCCGCAATCTTTGGTCATGCCATATTTGCATACATCTTCCAGGCTGCCGCCTTGTGCGCCTACGCCGGGTACCAGTAAAAAGTTATTGGGAGCATATTTGCGTATAGCGGTAAACTCGGTGTTTTTTGTGGCGCCAACTACATACATTATCCTATCGGCACCTCCCCAGGTATTGGCCTTTTTAATCACAGCTTCGTACAGATAGCCATCGCCGGTTTCTAAATATTGAAAATCTTTACTGCCTACGGATGAGGTAAGGGCGAGTATAATAACCCATTTACCATCATACTTTAAATAAGGGGTAACACTGTCGTTCCCCATATAAGGCGTAACCGTAATGGCATCAAAGCTCATTCCTGACGTTGCTTCATCAAAAAAAGCTTTGGCATATTTATCAGAGGTATTGCCAATATCGCCGCGCTTGGCATCGATTATATTTAAACAATTGGTGGGCAAATATTTCCAGGTATCAATCAAGCTTTGCAGCCCTTTAACACCATAACTTTCATAAAAAGCCGAGTTTGGTTTATAAGCCACACACAAGTCTTTGGTAGCATCAATTATGCGTTTATTAAACTCAAGTATAGGGTCGGGGTATTGTTTTAAAAATTGGGGTATCTTATCAAGATCAGTATCCAGCCCTACGCATAAAAAGGATTTTTTTTGTTTGATCTGGTCTATCAGTTGCGGGCGTGTAATCATGGAAGGGTGCTGGATTTTTTGTAGGCTCAAAAAAACTAAAAATTACTTTAACTGTTGGCTTATTTAAAGATATTTTTTTAAAAAGTTTGATATTTTAAATTATTTGCTTAAAATTGCAGTGTTATCCTTTGAATTTTTCTTGCACTAAAGAAACAATTTTAAAATTCCACGTTATTTATCATATAAGGTTACTGGTTTTAAACATTGCAAAACAAGCTGCAAATAAATTTCTTTCAAAACAACCTGAGCATAATACATTTAAGACTCACGAATAACTATCGTAATAAAAATCCTTTTGAACTATAATTCATATCATGTCTGATAAAATCGAATTGAACGACAAACTCGTTTCTGAGTTGCGCGAAATTGCTAAAAGTTTAGGTATAGCTGATGCCGATGCACTTAGAAAGCCTGAGCTAATAACCAATATTGTACAAATGCAGCAATTAATTGATGCTGCAAGAGCACAACAAAATACCGTAGAAAATAACTACGCCGAAATTACTGTATCCAATACAGAAGAAGGCGGCGAAAAGAAAACACGTAATCGAATACGTACCATAAAAAACACTAATCTGCCGCGGGTGGATGTGCCGTTAGATGATACAAATTTATTTGACCTGCAGGATGATGAGCCGCAGACAGATGAAGGCGAAGAAGCGATAACTGCGGCAGTAACTGAACCGGATGCAGAGCAACAGGAAAGCGGAATGCCGTTGGCCATGGCTGAAGAACCTGCTACTGATAGTCGCCCGCAGAAATTTGAGCGCCGGGTTAATAATCAAAAAAGCCAGGATCCTGCTATTAATCTTGATTTTGATAATGTTATTGTAAACGAAGGTGTATTGGAAATTATGCCGGATGGTTATGGTTTCCTGCGTTCGTCTGATTACAACTATTTGACGTCTCCTGATGATATTTACGTATCGCAATCACAAATAAAATTATTCGGCCTTAAAACCGGCGATACCGTTCGCGGAAGCATACGCCCGCCAAAAGAAGGTGAAAAATATTTCCCATTGGTACGTGTAGAAGCCATTAATGGCCGTATACCTGCCGAAGTGCGTGACCGTGTTCCGTTTGATCACTTAACACCTCTTTTCCCATCAGAAAAACTGAGCTTGTTTACAGATCCGGGTAATTACTCAACCCGTATTATGGACCTGTTCTCGCCGATAGGTAAGGGGCAGCGTGGTTTAATTGTGGCACAGCCTAAAACAGGTAAAACAATGTTATTAAAGGATGTGGCCAACGCTATCGCCAAGAACCACCCTGAAGTATATTTGATCATCCTGCTGATAGACGAACGCCCTGAAGAGGTTACCGATATGGCCCGCAGCGTACGTGCCGAAGTTGTTTCATCAACATTTGATGAGCCAGCAGAGCGTCATGTGAAGATAGCTAACATTGTATTAGAAAAAGCTAAGCGCATGGTTGAATGCGGCCATGACGTAGTTATACTATTAGATTCTATAACCCGTTTGGCGCGTGCTTATAATACAGTGGCACCTGCATCAGGTAAAATATTATCAGGTGGTGTTGATGCTAACGCGTTGCACAAGCCTAAACGCTTTTTTGGTGCGGCCCGTAATATTGAAGATGGCGGCTCATTAACCATTATTGCTACCGCTTTAACAGAAACCGGATCAAAAATGGACGAGGTTATATTTGAAGAATTTAAAGGTACAGGTAACATGGAGTTACAGCTGGATCGTAAATTATCAAATAAACGAGTGTTCCCGGCTATTGATATTACTGCTTCAAGTACCCGTCGTGATGATTTGTTGTTAGACAGGGAAACCTTACAACGTATATGGATACTGCGTAACCACTTGGCTGATATGAACTCAATTGAGGCGATGGAATTCTTACAAAGCCAGATAAGAGGTACAAAAACTAACGAAGAGTTCTTAATATCCATGAATTCTTAATAATTTTGGTTTGCTATTTGCAGGTATATTTACCTGCAAATAATAAACACTTAATATAAGTTTGATACCTTCCCACCGAAATGAAGAAGCGGGTTAAAAAACACCTACCCAATGCCATTACCTGTGCAAACCTGTTTAGCGGGTGTGTTGGTATTGTTTTTGCATTCCAGGAAAATTTAATATTTGCAGCCTACGCGCTTTTTTTAGCAGCTATTTTTGATTTCTTTGATGGTTTTGCATCGCGTGTGCTCCAATCTTTTTCGGGTATCGGCAAAGAACTGGATTCGCTGGCTGATATGGTTAGTTTCGGCGTTTTGCCATCAGTTATATTATACGAGCTGTTTTTACAGGCGCCGCAGATACCTCATGTAAGTATGTTTTTAAACTTTAGCGCCTTTTTAATACCCGTATTTTCGGCACTCAGGCTGGCTAAGTTTAATACAGATAGCCGCCAGGCCGAAATATTTATTGGTTTACCAACACCGGCCAACGCTATATTGATTGCTTCGTTTCCGCTAATAATTCAGCAATACAGCAATTTGGCGGTTTATATATTAAACCCTTACGGTTTAACTGTATTTGTAGTGGTTATGTGCGCGCTGTTAGTAGCCGAACTGCCGCTGATGTCGCTTAAGTTTAAAAACAAAGACTTCAACAAAAATATATATCGCTATTTACTGCTGTTGTTTTCGGCAATATTGATACTATTTTTTAAATTTGTTGCAGTTCCGGTGGTTATATTTATCTATATCACTTTATCCATAATTCAATTTAAAATAGCAGATGACAACATTCCAGGCTGAAATAGACGTAATGCCCAAAAAAGAAATACTTGACCCACAAGGAAAAGCCGTAACCGGAAGTATGAAAAATTTGGGCCTGGCCGAAATACAAAACATACGCATTGGCAAGCACATCTCCCTGCAAATAGAAGCCGATAGCGCAGCAATTGCTCATGAAAAAGTTGAGTTGGCCTGTAAAAATTTATTGGCTAATTTAATTATGGAGAGCTATAGCTATACAATAGAGCAGATTTAAAGCTTAGCTTCAGTTTCTTCTTTTATCTTTAATAGGGCGATGGTATTAGCAGCTATTAATTCCCGCACCTCGTCAAACTTGGTTGATACATCCGCGGAATTTGGCGCACCCGTTTTGCAGCTTAATTCAATATGTTGAATTAATGCCTGGCTATTTAACATGCCAAAAAATCCCAGGGTAGCTTTTAGCTTATGTGCTGCCGATGATGCCGTTGCCCAATCCATTTCCTCTAATGCATTGCTTATATCCTGTAATGAGGATGGGGTTTGCTGTAAAAACATATCTATCGACTCAATAATAAATTCATTGCTGCCATCTGCAATTTCATGCAATAGGGAAAGATCAAGATCGGGTGATGTGTTTGACATATAAGGAGTTATATAAACTCAAATTTATAATTTTTTTACAATTAAGTTATCTTTCAAATCTTTTTTCAATTGTAAGCTGCTCTTGTGTAAAACCGGGTGAATAAGATCAGGCGCTATTTCTGCCAGCGGCTCTAAAGTAAACCGGCGGTTATGTAATTCAGGGTGAGGTACTTGCAAGCCAGGTTCATCAATAATAGCCGCGTTATAATATAAAATATCAATATCAATAATACGCGGTCCCCATTTCTCTTCCCGCTTTCTCCCCATCACATTTTCAATAGCTAATATTTTTTCAAGTATGGTTTGGGCCGATAGTTCGGTTTGCAGCTCGATAACAAGATTTAAATAATCAGGTTCATCACTTTTTCCCCATGACTGTGTTTCATAAACTGATGATATTTTTATAGTTGGAGCAATATCATATTCTATATGCCTTATAGCTTGTTGCAAAAATAGTTTCCTATCTCCCAAATTACTGCCTAATAATAAAAATACGTTATTCATTGTTGTAACAAATATTATAGATGTGGCTCTTAATATTATACCGCATGGTTTTATTAAGTTTGCATAGATATAAATATTTATAATAGTAAATGAAGCAATTTTTCAAATTTGTATTAGCAACATTCGTTGGCATCATATTAACCACCGTAATTATAATTTTAGTTTTTATAGGTATTATAGCAGCTGGTAGTGATAATACGGTAGTGGTTGATGCTAACTCGGTTTTACATATAGCTATAAAATATCCTATAACAGAGCGTACTGCAAACAATCCACTGGCCGCATTAAGTTTTTTAGGGTTTGACGGCGATAAAGCAATAGGGCTTAAAGATATTTTAGCCAATATAAAAAAGGCAAAAGCCGATAATAAAATAAAGGGGATATTTTTAGATGAAAGCTATATGCTATCAGGCGAAGCCACTACGGAAGAAATACGCAACGCCCTGATAGACTTTAAAAGATCAGGCAAATTCATTATTGCTTACTCTGAGATTTATACAAAGGGATTTTACTATTTGGCATCCGTTGCAGATAAAGTTTATATCAATCCTAAAGGCATTATGGAATTTAATGGCTTTAACTCAGAGATCACTTTCTTAAAAGGTGCTTTGGATAAATTGGGTATAGAGGCACAGATAATTAAAGTAGGCACTTATAAAAGCGCTGTTGAGCCATTGGTACTTACCAGGATGAGTGATGCCAACCGCTTGCAGGTTACCTCATACCTGGGATCATTATATGATCATTTTTTAACCGGCATTAGTAAAAGCAGGGGCATAAGCAAAGACTCATTATTTGCTTATGCAAATCAGATGCGTATTAAAGAACCCGAAGATGCTTTGAAATATAAACTGGTTGACGGTTTAAAGTATAAAGACGAGATTTTAGATGAATTTAAACAACGTTTAGGCGTTAAGGCTAAAGACAATATAAAAAGTGTTGATATAGCAGAATATAGCAAGAGCGAAGAGGATATGAAAGAGATTTCCACCAATCGTATAGCGGTGGTTTATGCTTCGGGCGATATTGGTGGTGGCGAGGGTAATGATAATAGTATTGGTTCTGAAGCCATATCAAAAGCTTTGCGCAAGGTAAGATTGGATAAAAAGATAAAGGCGGTAGTATTGCGTGTAAACTCACCGGGGGGCAGTTCATTGGCATCAGACGTGATATGGCGTGAGGTAATGCTTACCAAAAAGGTAAAGCCTATAATAGTTTCTATGGGCGATGTCGCGGCATCCGGCGGTTACTATATCTCGTGTGCTGCCGATTCTATATTTGCCGAACCTAATACCATAACCGGTTCGATAGGCATTTTTGCCATTTTGCCAAATATGCAAAAACTGTTTAATGATAAGTTAGGTGTAACTTTTGATGGTGTTAAAACCGGTAAATTTGCCGATTTGGGTAATACTACCCGTCCGCTAACACCCGAAGAAAGAGCCATACTGCAAAGCGAAATAAACCATGGTTATGATGATTTTACAAAAGCAGTTGCAGCAGGACGCCATAAAACACAGGCATATATTAATACAATAGGGCAGGGCCGCGTTTGGACGGGCGCACAAGCTGTTAATATTGGCTTGGTAGATCGTTTAGGTAATATTGAGGATGCAGTGAAATCAGCAGCAAAAAAGGCTAAGCTTAAAGATTACAGACTGGTTGCCTATCCCGAACAAAAAAGTGTTTTCAACAAATTGGGACAAAGCTTTGGTGTAGAGATGAAAACCCGTATACTTCAATCAGAGCTTGGCGAGAACTACCGTGTGTATGAGCAAATTAAAAAAATGACCTCAATGATGCGTACCCCGCTTGCCAGGATGGAATATGATGTGGTGGTGAAATAACCTAAATTCCTAAAATACATAGTGAATTTGGATTTCAATACCAAACAACATTATGTCCGGCTTACAAATGTTTAATTATAAAGTTGTATTTTAAAATTGACAATTGTAAATTTACAGTTTACAATTTGCATGATCCAAGGTTTTAAGCACAAAGAACTTCGGCTGCTATGGGAGCAAGGGAAAAGTAGTAAATTACCTGCTGACCAAACTAATCGCATCGAAAGAATGTTAGACATTATTGATAGTGCCCAACAAGTGCCTGATGATTTTGGAGCCTTTCAGAATTGGAATATCCATAAGCTTTCAGGTGATCTAAAAGATTTTTGGAGCATTAAGGTAAATAAGAATTACCGTATTATATTTCGATTTGACGGGCAACATGCATACGATCTTGATTACATTGATTATCATTAAGAACGCCATGAAAAGACAAATGAGACATATACATCCCGGTGAAGTTTTGCGAGAAGAAGTAATTACTGCTAACGAATTGACTGTTACTGCAGCTGCCAAAATGTTGGGTATTTCTCGCCAAAGTTTGAATAAAATTATTCATGAACAATCAGATATTACTCCTGAAATGTCTTTTAGGATTGCAAAAGTATTTGGTGGTACAGCTGATATTTGGGCAAATATGCAGACCAAATTTAATCTGCATTTAGCCGCCGAGAAAACTAAGGAGCTTAATTTGCAACCTTATAATTATAAGCACTCCGCTTAGCTTTTGTTACAAATCCACCATGGAAAACAAAGCCATAGCTCATAAACTTCGTTTGTTATCACAGTTAATGGAGCTGCATGATATCAATCCTTTCAAAATTAAATCAATAGCTAACGCTGCTTTTAAGGTGGATAAGCTGCCTTTTAAGATTGAGGATAAAAGCTACGAGGAATTAGAAAAGATAGATGGAGTAGGCAAAAGCCTTGCAGCTAAAATAGTAGAACTTTTAAATACCGGCACCATGGTAGAGATGGATGAGCTTTTGGCCGCCACGCCGCCCGGTGTTGTAGAAATGATGCATATAAAAGGCATTGGCGCTAAAAAGGTATCAACCATTTGGCATGATATGGGTATTGAAACTATAGGCGAGTTGTATTATGCCTGTAACGAAAACCGCCTGATAGAAGCTAAAGGCTTTGGCCTGAAAACTCAGGATGAGATACGTAAGGTTATTGAATTTACCATGGCCAGCAGCGGTAAATTTTTATATGCGCAGGTTGAGCCCGAAGCTGATAAGCTGACAGACCAAATAAAAAGTATGTTTTCGAATGCGTTAATAGAGTTTGCAGGCGAATACAGGCGGCTTTGCGAGATCATTACAGAACTTGTTTTGATTGTGGGCAGCCGTGACCAGGAAATTGCTTTTCAAACTATTTCACATTCAGACATACTGCACAATAAAATCATAAAAGAAAATTGTTTGGTTGGCGAAACCGACAATGGTTTAAAGGTTACCATTTTTGTAGTAGAGAAAAGATATTTTTTTAAAACACTATTCCTTAAGACCGGCGATGATGAACATGTAAAGGTTGTTTTAGAGCGCAGTGCAGATGAAGCTGACCAGCCCGAAAACGAAGAGCTTATCTATCAAAAAGCAGGACTTGTTTTTATGAAGCCCGAACTGCGTGAAGGCATCACATTTATTGATAGAGCTGCCAATGATAAATTGCCGCGACTAATATCTTACAATGACCTGAAAGGTACATTGCATAACCATAGCACCTGGAGCGATGGTGTTAACTCGATAGAAGAAATGGCCGTGTATTGCCGCGATGAGCTGAAACTGGAATACCTGGGCATGTGCGACCATAGCAAAAGCGCTTTTTACGCCAAAGGCCTAAGTATTGAGCGGGTGCTGCAACAACAGGAAGAGATAGATCATTTGAATAAAAAATTAAATGGTTTTCATATATTCAAGGGCATTGAATCGGATATTTTAAATGATGGCTCGCTGGATTACCCGGATGAGATATTGAAGAAGTTTGATTTTATAGTAGCCTCTGTTCATTCCAATTTAAAAATGAGCGAAGAAAAGGCAACCGAAAGATTGATAAAAGCAATTGAGAATCCGTATACCACTATACTTGGTCACCCAACGGGGCGTTTATTATTAAGCCGCAATGGTTATGCTATCAATTATAAAAAGGTAATTGATGCCTGTGCCGCCAATAATGTAGTGATAGAAGTTAATTCTAATCCGTTACGTCTTGATCTCGACTGGCGCTGGCACCAATACGCATTGGATAAAGGTGTTTGGTTATCAATCAACCCGGATGCACACCGCATTGAAAAATTTTTAGATATGCATTACGGAATAATAGTTGCCAGAAAAGGCGGATTGTACAAGGAAAGGTGTTTGAATGCCTTATCATTGCAGGAAATAACGCAAGTGTTTAAAACGAAGAAAAAATAAATTTAATAAAATGGTTATTGAAGAACTTAAGGATCATCAAAATATTATACAAAAGGTAATTGATACGCTTGCGACTGATATTGAGAAAGCCTGTGATATGATAACTACTGCAATAAAAAACGGTAATAAGGTTTTAATTGCCGGCAATGGCGGCAGCGCTGCAGATGCGCAGCACATTGCTGCCGAACTAAGTGGCAGGTTTGTAAAAGACAGGAAAGCATTGCCGGGGATTGCCTTAACCACCGATACATCTGCACTAACATCCATTGCGAATGACTATGGTTATGAGTACGTTTTTTCGCGCCAGCTGGAGGCGCTGGCCCAGCCGGGCGACTTGTTTATTGGCATATCTACCAGCGGCAATAGCCAGGGGGTACTAAATGCTTTTAAAACGGCAAAAGCTATCAATTGTAACGCATTAGGGCTTTCGGGCAGGGATGGTGGCCAGATGAATGGGCTATGCGATCTTAATATCATCATACCATCAACTATTACTGCACGTATACAAGAAATGCATATTCTTATAGGGCATATATTGTGTAAAGCTGTAGATGATCTTTTTTAACTGCTGCTTATATTTACATTATGAGGATCAATCTTGAAAAAACACTGTTAAACAAAATTACCGATCTGCATACGCTTAAACACCGTATAGCTGCCTGGAAATTTGAGGGTAAAAAGGTAGTATTTACAAATGGGGTATTTGATTTGCTGCATATTGGCCATATAACCTATATGGCAAAGGCGGCAGAATTGGGCGATAAGCTAATTATAGGCTTGAATGCCGATAGCTCTGTAAAGCGCCTTAAAGGGGATGGCCGCCCTATAAATGACCAGAATAACCGCGCGGCATTATTGGCGGCATTGTTTTTTGTTGATGCTGTTGTTGTATTTGAAGAAGATACACCACTTAATTTGATCACTGCTTTATTGCCGGACATATTAGTAAAAGGCGCCGATTACACTATCGATAATATAGTTGGCGCTAAAGAAGTAATAGCTAACGGAGGAGAAGTAAAAACCATTGATTTTGTTGACGGATATTCCTCAACGTCTATTATTCAAAGAATAAGGAACCAGGTTACTTAAGCTGTAGCAAAATGAAAATACTGGTTATCCGCTTTAGCTCTATGGGCGATATAATTTACACAACGCCTGTTGTGCGATGCCTTAAAAAGCAATTAGCCGGTGCCGAAGTTCATTTTATAACCAAGCCAGCCTTTAAATACATTTACGATAATAACCCTTACGTAGATAAACTGCTTTTATTAAAGCCCAATCTGTCTGATACGATAAAAGATATAAAGGCAGAGCGGTATGATTACATTATAGATCTGCATAATAACCTGCGTACCGCGTTAATTAAGCTCAGAACAGGTATTCGCTCATCAACTTATAAAAAACAAGTCATCCGCAAATGGTTAAGTTTAAAACTAAATTTAAATCTGGTGCCACCCGTTCATTTGGTTGATAGGTATATGGAAGCTGTAAAGTTTTTAAATGTAAAAAACGATGAGCAACCTATTGATTATTACATTAAAGCAGATCATCAGCTGGATAAATTGCTGCCTGTTTCGCACCGGGGAGCATATATAGTTTTCATAATAGGAGCCACACATTTCACTAAACGCATGCCTAATGAAAAGATAATTAATATATGCAGTGAAATTAATAGCCCCGTTGTTTTGCTGGGTGGTAACGATGTTAAAGCAAACGGCGATATAATAGCAGGCATGCTTGGTGCTAAAATTTACAATGCCTGCGGTATAACCTCGTTGGATGAATCGGTATTTTTGGTATCAAAAGCAACAAATATTATTGGCTTTGATACCGGGTTAACCCATATAGCCGAGGCGTTTGATAAACCCATTGTATCTGTATGGGGAGGTACCGCGCCCCAATTATTAGGTGTACAGCCCTATAAAGTGAAAGAAGTTTTAGTGGCAGATGTTGAATTGCCTTGCAGGCCATGCTCTAAATTTGGATTGCCTGCCTGCCCCCTGGGGCACTTTAAATGTATGTATGATATTAATGAAAATGCTATAACAGAATTTGTAAACAAGTAGTTTAGCATTATGAAAAAAGCAATAATAATTATCTTCCTGTTTTTAATAACCTGTTTATATGCAGATGCGCAAATAACTTATGGTGCAAAAATTTCGGGTGGGTTGGCTTATCAAAAAATTAATAATGCGTATATTATTGCAGCGGGTTCTATAAAAACATTTAATATACGGGGGACAGCACAAATGCCGGTTAACAATGGATTTTGGCTGGAGGCAGGTATAGGTATAGCCGGTAAGGGTTCTGTTGTATATAATGATGCGTTAACCACTACCACTCATTTAACTTATCTGGAGCTACCGGTTAATGTTTTAAGGAAGTTTAAATTTACTGATCTTGGAGTTTTCTATATTGGAGCCGGAGGCTATATAGCAATGGGTTTAGGTGGTAAGCTGGGTTATGAAACTCCCGGAAGTAGTACATCTGATAATGTTAAATTTGGTAAAGCGGATGACGCTCAAAAATTTGATGCCGGATTGGGCTTTTCAACCGGTTTTGAATTTCGTAATAAACTAACATTTAACCTGGCTTACTCATTGGGGATAAATAATATTGCATCAACCACCCAACAAGATTCGGGTACTAGTGTTGTTAAGAACAGGGAGTTTTCCATTGGTTTGGGCTACCTGTTTAAATAACAAATTTACTATGAAAAAACTATTATTAATAAGGCATGCTAAAGCCACCCACGAAACCGGATACCCAGACTTTGAGCGGCCGTTAAAGCCGTCGGGTTTACAAGATGCCGCCATAATGGCCGGGCGGTTAAAGCAACATTCACATATTCCGCAGCTACTGGTATCAAGCCCATCTTTGCGTACAATTAGTACGGCCAATGTTTTCTCGCAACATTTATCTATACCGGCGGCCGAAGAGATTAGCAGTATTTATGAGGCCGGTCAGGATGATCTTGTTGATATAATTAGCCAATTAATTGATACTCATAATTTTATTGGACTGGTTGGCCATAACCCCGGCATAGGGCAAGTGCTTTACCATTTAACAGGTAAAATACATAGTGTACCTCCCTGTGCTGTGGCATTAATAGAATTTGATATAGATACGTGGGCGGCTATAAGCGATAAAAGTGGTAAATTAGTTTATTATGATACGCCAAAAGGTAACGGCTAAGATTTCTGTAGTCTATTTGCTTTTCAACAATAATTCTGCAATAGCAATATCTTCAGGGAAAGTTATTTTAATGTTTTGATAGCTGCCGTTAATTAAATTTATTTTAACGCCCATTTCTTCAACCACACTTGCGTCATCAGTAAATTTAGTATGATAGGGTTGTTGATATGCTTTTTTAAGTTGGGCCGATTGAAAAGTTTGCGGGGTTTGTACCAGGTAAATTTCGTCGCGGTTTAAATGGGTAGAAGTGTCGCCTTTTAATTGCCTTGCCGAATCGCGGCTTTTAACGGCTGTAATGGCATTGCCGTGTTTAGCCGCACTTTGATATGACTCATCAATTATCTCGCGATTGGTAAGTGGCCTTACTGCGTCATGCACTGCTATAAGCGCCTGCTCGTTGTCCGGCACCAGTTTTAACCCATTTTTAACAGAATGAAAACGTGTTTCGCCACCATTTATTAGCTGGTGCGGAATAGTAAAATTATGGGTTTTACAAAGTTGCTTCCAATAGTCATGAAAATCAGCAGGAAGTACCAGGATAAGCTGTGGCTGTGATTGGCTTTGGTAAAAAGCCAACATGGTATGCATCAAAACCGGAATACCATTAAGCGATAAGAATTGCTTCGGCACTACCGACAGCATCCTGCTACCCGAACCACCGGCTACTATAATGGCGTAGTTAGATTTGGGATTTAAGATTTGAGACTTGAGATCGGGATTGCTCATGGGTAGCTAAATTATAAAAAAAATGGGATTTGAGTTTGTCTCAAATCCCACATCTAATATCTCAAATCTTAATTATATAATCAGCATTGCATCGCCATAACTATAAAAGCGATACTTTTCTTTTATAGCCACTTCATAAGCATTCATAACATGTTCATAACCGCCAAATGCAGATACCATCATTAACAACGTTGATTCTGGTGTGTGGAAATTGGTGATCATTGAATTTGCTATACTAAACTCGTATGGCGGAAATATAAATTTGCTGGTCCAGTCATTAACCGGTTTTAAAGTCTTGCTTGCAGATACGGCCGACTCAATAGCGCGCATACTGGTGGTGCCAACAGCACAAATACGTTTTTTACGTTCAATACCACGGTTTACTATATCAGCTTGCCTTTGCTCAATGATAATTTGCTCTGAGTCCATTTTATGCTTGGTCAGATCCTCAACCTCAACCTGGCGGAAAGTTCCTAAACCAACATGCAGGGTAACTTCGGCAAATTCAACACCTTTAAGTTCAAGGCGTTTCATTAGTTCGCGACTAAAGTGTAAGCCTGCGGTAGGAGCCGCAACAGCGCCTTCGTGCTTAGCAAAAATGGTTTGATAGCGTTCCTTATCTTCGGCAGTAGCTTTACGTTTTATGTATTTAGGAAGCGGTGTTTCACCCAATATTTCTACGTTACGGCGAAACTCTTCTTCGGTACCATCAAACAAAAACCTAATAGTACGGCCGCGCGACGTGGTGTTATCAACAACTTCGGCAATTAACAAATCATCATCACCAAAATATAATTTGTTACCTACACGTATTTTACGTGCCGGATCAACTAAAACATCCCACAAACGGAGCTCTTTATTTAGCTCCCTCAACAAAAATACTTCAATAGTAGCTCCTGTTTTTTCTTTATTGCCGTACATGCGGGCAGGGAATACTTTTGTATTGTTAAGTATCATAACATCCTGGTCATCAAAATAATCCAGAACGTCTTTAAAAACTTTATGCTCAATCTTGCCAGAATCACGGTGTAATACCATTAAACGCGATTCGTCGCGGGTAGCGGCGGGTGTGTGTGCAATTAATGATTCGGGTAAATTGAATTTAAATTGAGATAATTTCATGCTTATATATATGAATTTTCAGGGCGCAAATGTACAAATATAATTATGGATTACGCTGATTATATTGTTTGATTACATCGATTGTTAATGGCTGTCTTAATTTTACAGATTTATTAACCGAAAAATAATGTAACTTAATAGCAAACTAATCATCTAATGTATAACACTATTTTTATAATAGGGTTTACAAAATCCGTGAAATCATAAAAAACCGGTGTAATCCAAATATATGATATTTTTAAAACTTTTCAGAGAAAGCTTTCTGTTTGCTTATGATGCCCTGCGACAAAACAGGCTGCGTACACTGTTGTCTTTATTGGGGGTTACTATAGGTATATTTACCATAATTGCTGTTTTTTCGGCGGTTGATACGCTGCGTGATAACCTGCAAACAAGTGTAAATAAACTTGGTAGTAATAGTGTTTATGTTGAAAAATGGCCATGGGTATCAGATGGCGAATATCCCTGGTGGAAGTTTATGCAGCGACCGGTATCAAAATTAAAGGATTTTGATGAATTGCAAAGACGCAGCCAAACAGCCGAAGCTATCTCTTACGAAATTGGTATTGATAACCGTACTATAAAATACGGAAGTAATACAGTTGATGGTGCACAAATTGACGCGGTTACCCAAGACCATAATAAAACCTGGAACTTTGATTTTCAGGATGGCCGGTATTTTACAGAAATGGAATCAAAAACAGGTGCCCCTGTTACTATAATAGGAAATGATATTGCCGAAAATTTATTTCCGGGAGGCACTGCTGTTGGTAAGCAAATAAAAGTAATGGGCAGGTTTGTAACCATTATAGGTGTGTTTGCCAAAGAAGGTAAAGACATGCTGGGTATATCTGCCGATAAAGAAGTTTTACTGCCGCTAAATTTTGCTCATAATTTAATTGATGTTCAAAATGAAAAATATCGCCCTTCGATTGTTGTAAGGGGTAAAGGCGGCATCCCAATAGTAGAAGTAAAAGGCGAAGTAAAAGGCTTAATGCGTTCTATTCGCAGCTTAAGATCAAACCAGGAGGATAATTTTGCCTTAAATGAAAGCACCATGCTTTCTGATCAATTAGATATTGTATTTAAAGTAATTAACATTGCCGGTTTTATAATTGGTTTATTCTCTATACTGGTAGGCGGGTTCGGTATAGCTAATATTATGTTTGTTTCTGTAAAAGAGCGTACCAATATTATAGGTATTCAAAAATCGTTGGGGGCCAAAAACTACTTTATCTTATTGCAATTTTTAATAGAGGCTATTATTCTTTGCCTCATGGGTGGACTGATAGGATTATTAATGGTATATGGCGGCACATTTTTAGTAAAATGGGTGGCAGATATTGCTATTGTGCTTTACATGAAAAACATAATTATAGGTCTGGGTACGTCTGTTGGTATTGGTATAATATCTGGTATTGTGCCTGCCTGGTTTGCATCAAAACTTGATCCTGTTGAAGCGATACGATCTAATTGAAAATTGAAGATACATAACGTTAAGCAGGGGTGTGAATTTATAACCTGACAGGCCTAATCTTTAATAATCAAAGATTCACCCTCAAATAACCTGCTTATAATATTGGGAAACTTTTTCAAAGAATGTAGCCGGTACAAATGGTTTGGTTAAATAATCGCTCATGCCTGCAGCCAACGCTTTAGCATAAGTTTCGGGCATTGCATCAGCGGTAAGTGCTATAATTGGTATATTGGCATTACTGCTTTTTATGATCCGTGTAGCTTCAAAGCCATCCATTACAGGCATTTGCAGGTCCATTATAATAAGGTCATAAGCTTTATTGTTAACCATGTCAACAGCTATTTGTCCATTTATCGCTTCTTCAACATTTGCCTGCCATTTTTTTAAGAATCTTGAAGCAATAAGCAGGTTCATTTTATTATCGTCAACTACCAATACGTTCATTCCATATAAGTTAAGCATTGGCGAATTGTTTGTATCAGTTGGTGCATTTAACTCGTTTTGCGGCAGCATAAATGAAATAGTAAAAGTGAATGAAGTGCCTTTACCAGGCTCGCTTATAACAGAAATATCACTTTTATGAAGATTTACCAATCGTTTGGTAATAGCCAGACCTAACCCGGTACCGCCGGTATTGCTGTTATTAATTATTGGCTCTTGTGTAAACGGATCAAATATAATTCCCAGGTTTTCGGGTGATATACCAATGCCGGTGTCTGCAACTGTAAACTTAATGGTAATCTGCTTACGATCTGCTTTTTCGGCTTGTAAATGGATGGATATTATGCCTTTATGAGTAAATTTAACCGCATTGCTTATCAGGTTATTTAAAATCTGGCTCAGGCGGGTTTGATCGCCGGTTATATATTCAGGAATAACCTCATCAATAAGCAAATCAATAGTTAATTTCTTTTCTATTGCTTTTGACTGGAAGGATTGCTTTATTTTTTGAGCAAGGTGATGAATATTAAACTTTAAGTGGTTAAGCTCTAATTTACCAGCCTCAATTTTATTGTAATCAAGTATGTCATTAATAATATCAAGCAAATTCTCGCCAGAGAATTTGAGGATATTCAAATAATCTAATTGCTCGGGCTTAGGGTCCTCGCTTAACAATAAATTGGTGGTGCCAATAACCGCGTTCATCGGTGTTCTTATCTCATGGCTCATTATTGATAAGAAATCAGATTTAAAACGCGATGATCTTTCTGCGATCTCTTTTGCTGATATTAGCTCCCGGGTTGCCTTTTGCTGATCGGTAATATCCTCGCCAATAGCAGTAGTTTCTTTAAGTAAGCCATTCTCATCATAGCTTATTGTATTTTGCCAGCTAATAATGCGCTCTTCGCCATTACGGCATACTACCGGATTAATATATTGTGTAGGAATGGTGTTGCTTACAAACCAGTTATTAACCATCTCATTTAATTTAGGCGGAATGAATTGATCCATCCAGTTCATGCCCAATATCTCTTTTGGAGTATATCCTAATATATTAGCCAGGTGCGGGTTACAAAAAGTAATATTGCCCTTGTTATCTAATGATACTGCTGCTAATTTAATAGCTTCTAATACCAGCTTATATTTATTTTCGGTTCGTTTATAGTCTATTTCTACCTGTTTCCTGTCGGTAACATCCTGTAAGGTGCCTATAATTTCACATATGCTGCCATCTTCGTTTTTAAGCAGCGTACTAACAATTACGCTTATATATTTAATGGTACCATTAGGGGTAACTATACGAAAAACACAGGTGTAGTTGGCATTATTGGTAGCGCCTTTAAATAAATGCCGTAAAATAAACTTATCGTTTGTGTGTACAAATTTTAAAAGAAAACGCATTATACCAGGTTGAGCAAACAAAAGGGGCTCAACCTCAAAAATATGGGTAATTTCATCAGACCATGCCAATTTACGCGACGAAGTATCCCAATTCCAGTTACCTATTTTTGCAATGGTTTGTGCTTCAATTAATTCTGTACGGCCCTTTTTTATCGCTTTTTCTGATAGCCTGGCCTGGGTTATATCTTGCAAAATGCCAAATATGCGCAGCATGTTTCCGTGCTCATCAAAAGTGATATCCCCTTTTACAATCTTAATATATTTCAGGTTTCCATTTGGTGTAATTATACGGTGCTCATATTGCTTCTCGCCCGATACGGTGAGGTTCATCAAAAAATCACGGTAATTATCCCTGTCATCCGGGTGCGTAAGGCTTAAATAATAATCAAACTCGCTAACACCCTCGGGTACGCCATTAATTTCCAGTATGGCTACTAAACTGGCAGACCAATAGGTGTGCTTTGTTTTATTATCGTACCACCAATTGCCTATTTTAGCAATTGCCTGCGCCTCAAGTAATAATGTCTCGTTTTCTTTTAAAGCATCGGCATATCTTTTCTGTTCAGATATATCAGTAACCGAAGCCGAAATACGATGCATATAATTTCCACTCCGATCTAATACCGGTGTTAGCTTTGCAATGAGCCAGTTGCCTGTACCATGGTCAGAAAGATATTCAACAGCTGTCGATTTTCGGGTGCTGATAACATAATCAAGCGCGGTATTAAATTTTAATGCACGTTCATGCCCTAAAATATCTTCCAGTTTTTTACCAACCAGTTCTTTGGGGTTAATCACCCTGTCGGTAAATTCATTGAACCAGGCATTCAGGCAAACTTTATCTTCATTAAACTCAAATATAATATCATTAAGAGAGTTAATAAGGGCATTAAGCTGGTGCGGAGAGTTAGGCAAATTGGCAGTGTAATACTCAACGGCTTTCCTGATGCTGCGCCGATAGGTAATAATCATAAAAAAAACTATAACCGTAAGTGCAATTAACGGTAAGCCTATATTATAGTAAATAGAAATTAGCAATACCGGCGGGCCATTTGTTGCCATTAATAATTATATTTTTTAGTGGATTTTAACTACGAATATACCAATTGGATAGATTTGATTGTAAATAAGTTTTATAAGACAACTTTTTTACAATTGACCAACCATAGTTACAGCTAAATTATACGCAGATTTGCATATATTTGTTGCAAATACAAAAATCTATCTATGTCAGACTTAGCACAATTAAAAATAGGTGATAAAATATACGATCTTCCAATAATAGAGGGTACAGAAGGGGAAAAAGCTATTGATATTTCAAAATTGAGAGATCAAAGCGGTTATGTAACCCTTGATGTTGGTTATAAAAACACAGGCGCTACACAAAGCGCCATCACTTTTTTAGATGGTGAGCTGGGTATACTTAAATACCGTGGTTATCCTATTGAACAATTAGCAGAGCAATCAACCTTTATAGAGGTTGCTTATTTGCTGATATATGGAGCTTTGCCTACTGCAGAGCAGCTGAAAGATTTCCAATATGAAATAAGCCGCCATACCTTAGTGCATGAGGATATGAAGAAGTTTTTTGATGGTTTTCCGTCAAAATCTCATCCAATGGGGCAATTGTCGTCATTGGTGTGTTCATTATCTGCTTTTTACCCTGAATCTTTAAAACCTAATCAAAGCAAAGACGAGCTTAACCTTAGCATTATTAAAATGCTGGCTAAAATGGCTACTGTAGTTTCATGGATATACAAAAAATCATTAGGTCATCCCGTTATTTATCCTCAAAATAAATACGATTATGTTACTAACTTCCTTAACATGACCTTTGGTCAGCGTACCGAGGATGTTGAGGTTGACCCTGTGGTAGTAAATGCTATGAATACCTTATTAATACTGCATGCAGATCATGAGCAAAACTGCTCAACATCTACGGTGCGTATAGTAGGTTCGTCCGAGTCTAATATTTATGCTTCTGTATCTGCAGGTATATCTGCCTTATGGGGACCGCTGCATGGTGGCGCCAACCAGGCGGTAATTGAAATGCTGGAGAAAATTAAAGAAGATGGGGGCGATACCGATAAATGGATAAACAAAGCAAAAGATAAAAATGACCCTTTCCGTTTAATGGGCTTTGGTCATCGTGTTTACAAAAATTTCGATCCGCGTGCCAAGATCATTAAAAAGGCCTGTGATGATATATTAGAGAAATTAGGTATTAATGATGAAGTGCTGGAAATTGCTAAGAAACTGGAAGAAGTAGCATTAAAGGACCCTTACTTTGTTGAGCGTAAATTATATCCTAATGTTGATTTTTATTCAGGTATCATCTACCGCGCGTTAGGTTTCCCTACTGATATGTTTACCGTTTTGTTTGCACTTGGCCGTTTACCGGGCTGGATAGCACAATGGAAAGAAATGAAAGAGAATAAAGAGCCAATAGGCCGCCCGCGCCAAATATATGTAGGTGCTGTTAATAAGGATTATGTGGAGATAGCGAAAAGGTAGTTGACCTTTAGATATATTAAAGCCTTCGATTTATCGGGGGCTTTTTTGTTAGAGGGATTTTGTGGACAAAAATGAAGCAGGCATTTATTCCGCTCACTCAAAATGGAAAATATTTATTATTGTTTAAAAATAAATTATTACTCAAGTAATTGATAATCAGCACTTATTTGGTTTTTGAGTTAAACGCTATTAAAAATAAAGAAACTATTATTTGTAACAAACGTATTACAGTAAAACCCATTTAAAAATGAACTTATCAAATTGTATTAAAAGCATTGCAGTATTAACATTCATTTTATCCTTAAACGCTTGTAAAAAGGATAATAGCGCGGTTACTACATCAGCAACACAAGTCACTTTTGCGCTTAGCGCCACAAACCCAAGTAATTTGCTTCCGGCATCAATTACAACACCCGGTATGACAACCAATTCGGTTAGCACAAACGCTACTTCAGCCAGTATTACCTGGACATCAGGCACGGCTAACATCGCTTCCTTTAAATTAGAAGCCAAAAAGAAAAATACGGCTATTGAGATCACCAGTAAAAATTTAACAAACATTGATCTGTTTGCAATTAGCCCTGCTTCAATAAGCGCAGCAATTGATACCGGCACTTATACCGAAATTGAATTGCGGGTTCTCCTGGTAAAAAGCACAACAGCGGCTATACCGCTTACTTTAAAAGGGAACTTTACCACTCAGGGCGGCGTAGTTGTACCTATAGAGCTTGACTATAACGATGATGCCTTAATAAAGGTGGAAGCCGAAAATATAACCATTGATGGTAAAACAGACGTTGCGACTTTAGCCAAACTAAATTTAACTAAACTGATAAGCGGAATGGCTGCTGCCCAATTAGATGCCGCCGTACGTACAAATGGTGCAATTATAATTAGCAGCACAGTTAACGCTACTATTTATAATAAAATTAAAGACAATATACTATTATGCGGAGGTTGGGGCGGATTCTCACACCGTGAGAAGAGTGAAAGAAAATAATTGTGATAGATTAAATGTGTAGCAACGCCCAAAGTTGAAAAGCTTTGGGCGTTTGCTATTTAGTATTAATTAATCTGCCCATTCAAGCGTCTACGCTTGAATGTTAACATTTGCAAGCGTAGACGCTTGCAGGCAGGATTTTTAATTTAAACGTGGACGCTTAAACTGGCAGCAGCAACTGGTATAATGGCGGTACTATATTGTCGGTGACTTTATTTCATCTGTTTCAAATAACTTGTTTCACCACTCCTAAAATTAGCAATTTGTAATTGTTTGATTATCAATGAACAATATTAAAATTACGCCTAAAAATACTGACGAATAAGTTGTTACATTTTGTTACATCACTTTTTTGTAAATATTTTATAATCAATAGTTTAAGTCAAAATCTTGTTTCACTTGTTACATTTTGTTTCACCGCGAGTGTAACAAGATGCGCTAATCTCCATGTTCACTCATAAACAAATACGTCTCGGTATTACCAACCGGCAGGTTCACGCTGTCGCCGCGGTTTAGCTGCCACCAAAAACGCATGCGCAGCTTATCGTGATTGCCTATCTCGTTCATACTGTCCGAATCGTACAGCCTGCCATTTATCATTACATATTTTATGTTATCGCTGTTGCGGATATCGTCCAACGGGTTTTGGTTCAATACGATCAGATCTGCCAGCTTGCCTTTCTCTAACGAACCTATTTCTTTATCCATGCCTAAATATGATGCACCATTAATGGTTGCACAGCGTATTACCTGCAGCGGAGTCATACCGCCTTGTGCCAGCATCCACATTTCCCAATGCGCGCCAAGGCCCTGCAATTGCCCATGGGCGCCCAGGTTAACTTTGGTACCACCATCGGCAATTTGCTTTACATATTTGGATATCTCTATATGGCCATATTCTCCATATTCAGAAGTAGTCCTGCGCCGCGAACGTGAATCTACTATATATTGCGGGGTGAAGTTTAGCAGGTGCTCATTCTTCCAAACTTCGGTACGGTCATACCAGTAGTTTTCGCCAAACTGGGTACCATAGCTAACAATTAAAGTGGGGGTATAGCCGGTTTTACTATCGTTCCATAAGCTTTTAACATCTTTATAAACAGGCCAAACAGGTATGCTATGTTCAATACCGGTTTGCCCGTCCACGATCATATTCATGTTGGTAAAAAAGGTTGAGCCGCCCTCGGGCACTACTTCCATTTGCAATAGGCGTGCGGCCTCAACAATTTGCTGGCGCTGTTCACGCCGCGGCTGGCCATAACTTTTCACAGAGAATGCACCTACCGCCTTTAACCGGCGCAGGTTAGAAAGCGCGTCATCCAGGCTATTAATTACCACCTTAAAATCGCCATCGGCACCATATAATATAGAACCGGTTGAGTACACCCGCGGGCCGACCATACGCCCGGCCTTTAACATTTCCGATTGACTGAATACCATTTCGGTATTGCTCGACGGATCATGCGAGGTGGTTACACCGTAGGATAGGTTGGCAAAATAGCTCCAATCCTGTTGCGGCGAAATACCATCCGGGCTGGGGTGTAAATGCGCGTGCACATCTATTATACCCGGCATAATTGTTTTGCCGGTAACGTCATAGACCCTGGCATCTGCCGGTATCTGTATATCGACAGATTTACCAATAGCATCTATCTTGTTATGGTCGATGATAATGGTGCCTTTTTCGATAACCTCATTACCCTTCATGGTAATAATACGCACGTTGGTGAAGGCTATCTTGCCATCGGGTACATCGGTTTTTAGTTTCAGGCCCATATCAATACCAACGGTATCTATAACAGGTGTTTTATCAGTATCACCCTTTGCAAACGAGAACGCATTACGAATATCCCGTGAAAAATACTTTGGCCCTAACGTCCACATTAGTTTTTTACTATCCTTGCTCCAGTGCAGGTAGGTGCCTGCATCACGGGTAAGCTTGCTTAAAGGCAAAGATTTGTTAGTTGCTGATAAGTCCTGAGCGTTACCGGTATTCACCATTGGAGTTATGTAGCAGTTAAACAGCTCGGTAAAAGCCAGCCATTTACCATCAGGACTTGGTTCAAATTGAGTGGTGTAGGAAGAGGTATATAATGTTTTTGGGTTAGCACCGCTAACATCCATTACCTTAAAGGCTTTCTTACCGCCCTCGCTGCTTTGGTAATAAATTTTAATGTCATCTGTAGAAAAACGCGGGTTTATGCCATTGTTAATAACCATTTGCGCGGTGCCACCTGCTGATGGGATAATATATATACCGGGATTAGTGCCAAAAGCAAATCCCAGGCTCTCATTGCCTTCGCCTTTACGATAAATTATTTTATCGCCATGGTTACTGAATTTTGGGGTATAGTAAAATCCTTTTTCGGTAGTAATTCTTGTTATCTGATGGGTGGTCAAATCTATTTTATTTATTGAACCTTTTAAAGCGTCGCTCCAATCAACATAAACCAACGATTTTCCATCCGGGCTAAATTGGGGGCTGTATTCAAAATCTTTGGTGGTATCTATGCGCATTGGTTCGCCTTTTGGCAACTCCTTAATATAGATGTAGCCCGCCGCGTTAAAGGCTACAAATTTACCATCGGGCGATGTAGTAAGCTGGCGTATCATCTTAACAGGAAACTCATCCTGGAAAACCTTTTGCGGAAAATGCAGCGCTTCGGTAATGTTTTGCTGCGACGAAACTTCGAAAGGAATTTGTACCGGGTTGAGTGTATTTATATCCAGGTTCCAAATTTTGCCTTTTGCATAAAATATAAGATCCTTGCTATCTGGTGTCCAGCCAAAATTTGGATATACACCAAATATAGCCCATGTTTCCTGCTGGTCGTGCGACAGGTCATCATACACCGGCCATTCTTCGCCCGTTTCAATTCTACGCAGATACAAAACCGATTTAAGCCTGATCCGTTTCACAAAGGCAAGCAACTTACCATCGGGCGATATTTGCGGACGACACGCGCCGCCTGCGCCACCGGTAACGGTTTCAATATCGCCGGTTTCGCGGTTTAGGCGCTTGATGGCATAAATGCCGGAATTTGGGTCCTTACTGTATTCGAATTTCGGCCCGGGGGTAATATCCTCGCTCCAATAAATAAATTTACCATCAGGCGATACTGTTGGCTCGCCTGCATCCTGCTGATCGTTTTTGCGTTTGGTTAGTTGTACGCCCTCGCCGCCGTTTTTATGATACAGCCACATTTCGCCGGCGCCAAGCGAACGCGTACCGGTAAAATGCTTGCGTGCTACAACATATTGCCCATCGGGTGTCCAGCTGGCATTGTTTAATAATCTAAAGCTTTCTTTGGTGATAGCGTGTTTATTGCTGCCATCGGCATTCATTATCCATATATTATCGCCACCTTCCTTATCGCTGGTGTAGGATATTAATTTACCATCAGGACTGTATCGCGGCTGTACATCCCAGGCCTTGCCGCCGGTTAATAAAGTAGCCTTGCCGCCGGTAACAGGTATGGTATAGATATCGCCTAACAGATCAAATACAATGCTTTTACCATCGGGGCTTACATCTAAATTCATCCAGGTACCCTCGTTGGTATTTATGGTGACTTTTTTTGCCTGGCCGGGAGGGTTATCAACGTTCCATTTTTGGGCTTGTACATTACAGACTATGATTAAAAATATTATCGTTATATTAAGGAGCTTCATCAATTAATACTTTATAGGCGCTAAGATAAAACTATTGCTGCATTTTAATCTGAACACGATTTAAAGATTTTATGGATTTTAAGATTTATATAATTTTCAGATAATACTTTGATCCATAAAATCCTAATCAAATCGATAAATCATGTTAATTTTAATAGTTTTGAGACTCTCATAACAATGACGATACAGGAAATACTAAAAACTTACTGGAACCATGATGCCTTTCGTCCAATGCAAGAGGATATCATCCAGTCTGTATTGTTGGGGCATGATACTTTGGCGCTGCTGCCTACGGGCGGAGGTAAGTCTGTTTGCTTTCAGGTGCCGGCTATGGCTAAAGAGGGGATATGTATTGTAGTATCACCGCTCATCGCTTTGATGAAAGACCAGGTAGAGAATTTAAAGGAAAAAGGCATTGAAGCTGTTGCCATAGTATCGGGCATGAGCAAGCGCGAGGTTGATATAGCGCTGGATAATTGTATTTATGGCACGGTTAAGTTTTTATACTTATCTCCCGAGCGATTATTGTCTGAGTTGGTGCGCGAGCGTATCAAATACATGAAGGTAAACCTGATCGCGGTTGATGAGGCGCATTGTATATCGCAATGGGGATATGATTTCAGGCCATCATATCTACATATCGCTGATTTGCGTGAGTTGCATCCGGATGTGACTGTACTGGCACTTACTGCTACGGCAACTGCCGAAGTTAGGATTGATATACAGGAAAAGCTACAGTTTAAAAAAGGCATCGTCTTTCAAAAAAGCTTTGAGCGTAAAAATATCAGCTATGTGGTACAGTACGAAGAGAATAAGTTCCGCAAAATGCTGGATGTTGCCACCGGTGTAAAGGGCAGTGGTATTATATATGTGCGCAGCAGGCGCGAATGTGCAGAAATAGCTAAGTTTTATAATGATAACGGAATTAAGGCTGATTACTATCATGCGGGCCTAACGCCTGATGAACGCTCGAAAAAACAGGAGAGCTGGAAAAATAATAAAACAAGAATTATTGTAGCTACCAATGCCTTCGGGATGGGTATTGATAAACCGGATGTGCGCTTTGTAATACATAAAGATGTGCCCGAAAGCCTGGAGGCCTATTACCAGGAAGCCGGCAGGGCAGGGCGCGATGAAAAAAAAGCTTATGCGGTTTTACTATATAATAATGCCGACAGGGCACGGCAGCATAAGATATTTGAGTTAAGCTTTCCGACAGTGGATGAGATAAAGCTGGTTTATCATTGTTTATCCAACTATTACCACGTGGCTTACGGTGCGGGGGCGGGCATAAGTTTTGATCTTGACCTGGGTGGTTTTTGCGCGCAATACAAACTGGATGTTATTAAAACCTTAAATGCGTTAAAGTTTTTAGAGCAAGACGAATACCTGGCATTCAATGAAAGTGTGTTTTTGCCATCGCGTTTTAGATTTGAGGTGTTAAATGAGCAGTTATATAATTTCCAGATACAGAACCAGGGCTGGGATGCTTTTATTAAAACGCTGTTACGATCATACGGTGGAGCTTTTGAAAATTACGTTCGGCTAAAGGAATTTGATATAGCGCGACGCGCCAATATGAGCGTGCAACAGGTAATAGAAGGTTTAAAACAGTTACAAGAATATAATGTGCTGAGCTATCTTCCCCAAAACGATCAGCCGCAGGTTACTTATTTAAAATCAAGGCAGCACCCCAACAATGTATATATTAACAAGCAATACATTGAACAACGAAAAGCTACCTATCTTAAAAAAATGGAAGCAGTGTTTGCTTATTGCGCCCATAAAAAATGCCGTAGCCAATTGCTGCTGGCTTATTTTGACGAACCCAATAGTGACAAGTGCGGTATTTGTGATGTATGCCTGGAAGAAAAGCGCAAACTCAACGCGTCTGAAGTATTTGATGATATCACTAATGAAATAGCCGAATTGCTAAGCAATTCGCCGCTGGATATTGACTCATTGGTCACTTCCATTAAAAACGGTATAGAAAAAGAGCGGCTCAATACCATCCGCCTGCTGCTTGATGCCGGTAAAATAAAATTTAACGGCGAAAAGTATTACCTGTAAAACGTCACTTAGACTATAAAAACTTCCATTTATCTCGTTTTGCGTGTCATAGCACTTTAATTTTTATTGGGTTTTCACCGACACATACAGGTAGTTCACCGAGTAAAACAGGCATTGTGTCGTTTTTACACTATCTCGCTGTAACCTTTAGTAATTGGTATCGTCTTATTGATGTATTTAAAATAATAAAAAAGTTAATCACACAAATACTTAATAAAATGAAAACAAGAATTATAAGTCTTATCACAATGGTAGCCATTGTATTAAGCACAACAAGTTTAACCTATGCTTCTGTAAACAACAACAATAACGAAGCCGTTGTAGTAGCAACATCAAGCAACATTAACAAAATAGAAGTATCAGGTAATGTTGAAGTTTATATCACTAATGGCGATAAGGACCAGGTGAAAGTTTATGACAACTACTATGCACAAAATGCATTAGTACAAGACAAAGAAGGTGTATTGCGTATATCATCATACACTGCAGATAAATTGGTAGTATTAGTTACCGTTAGCGATCTGCGTTCAATTACTGTAAATGATAATGCTGCTGTTAAATCATACGGAACATTTTCAACCGTTGCGTTGGATGTTAAGTTAAACAACAATGCTTCTGCACAATTAAAGTTAAATGCTTTTGCTGCTAACATCACAGTAAATGACCGTGCAAAAGCTGATTTAAGCGGAACAGTAAATGATTACGAATTAAACTACAGCCAATCATCAACTGTAAATAAAACCGACTTAACAGCAGTTAACCGCATCGAAAAATTAACAACCAAATATGCTGCCCGTCCAACGGCAGCTGATGACATGGCAAGCCTGTAATCAGCACGCACTTTTGCAAAAGTTCATTATATTTTAAAAAAGGCCGCATCATTTGTTTTATGATACGGCCTCTTGTTTTAACTTTCAAATAGTTAAAATACATCAAAGAAAAGCTTGGTTGTCACCAAGTCTCCACCTATTGCGGTAGCGGCCTGGTTGTAATTCACAACATTTACATTTTGTTCGCTGATAGGATAGGTGAACCTAACCGGAAATGCGCTAAATGCATTAGGCGGCGGAACCAATGCGGGGTAATCAAGCCTCCTGTTTACTATCCAGGCATCCCATCCCCTGTTATATAGTGCCAAATATTCCTGGCCGGCAATTTTTTGGAGTGGAGTTGTGCCTGGGGCAGTGGCAAAAGCAACATTAGGTAACAGCAGATAAGCAGCAGCGGCAGTTGCTGATCCTGTCCAATAAGCTACTGAAGCAGTTACGCCGGCATTGTAATGCGACTGAACGGTGCCGCCAACGCTATAACCTCGTTGTACAGCCTCTGCCAGGTTAAATTCCGTTTCGGCATAGTCTAATAATAAACCCGGAAAATCCGGATTGGTTACTTTTCCAATTGATCCTGGTGTAATTAGCGGGCCTGAAGGTAATGAATACTGGCTATAAACAAGACCTCCATTACCTGAGCCATTACTGGCACCCACATATACCCCTTGCGAGTTTTGAGCAAAATAGTAAGGCAGCCTCGGGTCTTGGGCGGGAGTACCAGGATTTAAGAGGGTAATGAATTGGCTGGTGCCTACAAAATCGTGCCTTTGACTTTGTACCAAATCAACCCAAACGGGGTTGGTATTTGGCGGCGTGGCAACATATTGAAACAGTGCATTATCACTATTTGAAGTAAATACCCCCGAAGTAACGGCTGATTCAACAGTAGCTTTTGCCTTTGTATTATCAAAATCAGATATAGTGATACCCATTTTTAGTTTGAGCGTATTGGCAAATTTCTTCCAGCTCGCAGGATCACCATTATAAATTACATCGGCGCTTCCCAGGCTACCTGACCCTACATCCAATGCCGCAATATCAGCATCCAGCCGGGTTAATAAATTATAGTAAGCGGTTTTTGCATCATCGTACTTTGGAAATGGTTGGTTTATATCCAACGCTTCTGAATAAGGTACATTTCCAAAGGTTGTTATCAGGTAGTAATAAGTGTAAACCTGCAGAATATCTGTAATAGCAATATCGTTTTTTTGTTTGCCAGGATCAGTAACATCCTTTGCCATAAATGTTTTTGCCTGTTGGAAATTTCCCAAAGCGCCACTATACAGGGCGGTCCACATAGCATCTGGCTGGTTACGGAAAGTGAGCTGATATTGCGTTTCATTTAAATAGGTAGTTTCGGTAAATTGCTGTTCAATTAAACGAAAAATATTTAAGTTCACGCTTGATGAGGTTACCGTATTAGTTAACGCCCTTTCAGCGTTAGTAAATAAGCTATATGATGGTACGACTGATGGGTTTTTAGGATCGACGTTCAGTTTGGTCAGATCTTTTGTACAGGCCGGTAATATCGATACGAGTACAAAAATTAATGCTATCTTTTTCATAACTGCTTTGATTAGAAACGTACTTTTAAATTAAATGCTATAGTGCGTACTGTTGGGTAAGCACCTTCTTGTATCCCCTGCAGGTTACCGGAAGATAATCCATCTTCAGGATCGGCATAAGGTAGGTTTTTATGAATTATCCATAAATTCCTGCCAATAAGCTGAAAAGTAACCTCTTTAACAGGGCCCAGTTTATTCAAGGCAGTTTTCGGCAATGTATAGCCGATAATGGCTTCTCGTAACTTCACGTAGCTAGCATCGTATACAAATGCTTTTAGTGGTAATATACCAGAGCCGTCACCAAAATCACCGTAGTTATAAGCGGTTACCCTAATGTTATTGGGCTGTCCATTTTCTAAAACACCGGGGCGTATAAAACCACCGCCATTAGCCAAAGTATTTCGAACTGGATTTCCCAGGTCATTTGTGTAAGCGGTTAACGGATAAATGCCATCAGCCAATCCATAAGCCAGGTCATTCGAGAATAATGAACCGCCGTGCCGGATATCAATTAAAAAGCTCAAAGTGAAATTCTTATACGTAAAGTTGTTGTTTATACCGCCGGTCCAATTGGGGTTGATGTTGCCTATATTGTTGTTTGAGTTTGGCGATATTTCATATTGCCCATCAGCACCTACAATCTTTTGGCCACTGGCATTATATACATAATCAGTTCCTCTTAAAGTACCAAAGGGCTCACCCAGTGGAGCATTCAACGTCTCACCATTCTGGAAAGTGGCCAATTGCAAATTGCTGGCTTGCTTGCCAGTAGCGTCTGTATATAATGAAGTTACCTTATTTTTAGCAGCGGTAAAATTTAATGTAATTTTCCAGCTAAAGCTATTGGTTACTATAGGTGAACCATTTAAAGAAAGTTCAATACCCTTGTTTTGTACAGAACCCGCATTTAAAAATTTAAAACTATAACCTGTTGCTCCTGAAACATTAACGGGCAATATTTCATTAAATGTATTGGTGCTGTAATAGCTTCCGTCAAATCCCAGTCGGTTTTTGAAAAAAGCTAATTCTAATCCAATTTCCTTGCTTTTTGTTTGTTCTGGCTTTAAATCAGGGTTATTTTTAGTTGTACTCAAAACTGTTTGCGGATTAGCGCCAAATGGCGGAACAATTGTATAAGTGTCATTAACGCTATATAATGGTGCATCACTACCTACCTGTGCGTAATTGGCCCTTATTTTTCCGTAGGATAGCCATTCATATTTTTTTAACAGTTCTGAAAAAATAAAACCAACTGATACCGAAGGGTAATAATAGGTATTATTTGCTTTGGGCAAGGTTGATGATTTATCTCTCCTTATAGTTCCGTCAGCAGTTATCATGTTTTTCCAGGTAAGCGTGGCTCCTGCAAAAATACCGTCAACCTCTTTTCTTGAATCGATCTCAATTGGAGATAACGGTGAATTTAAGGTATTGGATAGCGAATATAATCCGGGAATTATCAATCCACCGTTGGTGGAGGCGTTAACACTATTGTCTTTAGCCTTCCTGATATTGGTACCTAATAACGCTTTTAAATTAAGATCTTTTGTAATGTCTTTATTTACATTGGCCAACAAATCAAAATTTGTCTCAGCATAATTATGGTTAAACCTTGAATAATAAGGAACCCCTATACTGCCAACATCGTATCGTTCCTCATCAAGTTCTGAGTAAGTATCTAATGATACTCTGCCGGTAATGGTTAACCAGGTAGTAGGCTTATAATTCAAATTTATATTACCTAAATACCTGTTACGGGTATCGGTTTCGTAATTATGGTTAACTACCCAATAAGGATTGTTCCAAAAAGCCGGGTTTGTGTTGCCGTTAATAGGGTCGGCCATATTCCAGGTTACGTTTTGATGCGTTCTGTCATAAGCTGCCTTTAGCTCCTGAACGTCTACGTTTGTTTGCCACCACTGCCTGAAACCAGCCATTACGTTACGGTTGTCAGAGTTAGTGCCATCATAACCTGTTCCGCCTCTGCCGGTACCGTTTGTATTATAAAAATTTATATTAGCACCCAAGGTTAATTTAGGGGTGATATTATAGGTTGCGGCAAAATCCACTAAATTTTTATTCAGCTTATTATTGGGTATAATACCGTTTTCAATGCTTTTTGTATAGCCCAGTTTGAATGTGCCATTATCACCCCCATTGGTGATCATTATGCTTTGAATAGTAGAAACCGGTTTCAAAAAAAATGTAGAGGGGTCATTTTTGGCGGCAACCCACGGTGTTGCCTTGCCATAATTTGGTGATGTAGGATCAAAGGCGTCCCATTGATAAATCATCAAATTTGGATCAAATGCGGTGCCGTTTGAAGCATCGTCGCCGGTTGGCGCAACCTGGGCATTAGGGTTACCAAAAACATTCCCGGTATTGAAATATTGTGCATAACCTGCTCCGTACTGCCGTTGATATTTAGGGAGCGTAGATTTATCTATTGATCCTACACTTACAGTTGAGTTGACAACAATACCCAAGCCCTTTTTGGCTTTTTTTGTTGTGATTAAGATCACTCCGTTACTGCCACGCGAACCGTATAAAGCCGATGCTCCTGCACCTTTTAAAACCGTTACACTTTCAATATCATCCGGATTAATATCCGAAGCCGGGCTGCCGTAGTCATATCCGCCGTTACCTGAATCCTGCCGGCTTAACCCATCACTGCCGGTTTGCTGAATACTGGTATTCGTATTTGCGTTACCGACAGGCACCCCGTCAATTACAAAAACAGCCTGGTTATTACCTGTTATTGATTTGGTACCACGAAGCACCACATTGGTTGACCCCCCCAACGTATTATTTTGGCGGATTTCCAGGCCGGCTACTTTGCCGGATAAGCCATCAATAAAATTGGCCGAACGCTGTTTACTCACTTCCTCTCCCGTTACCTCCTGCGCGGCATAGCTTTGTTGATTTCGGGTTCGGGTTATTCCTAACGCACCGGTAACAACAACTTCACCAAGTTCTAAACTTGAAGGAGTTAAAGTTACGTTAACCACACTGCCTGTCGCCGGAAGTTCCTGCCTGATATAGCCTATAGAACTAAATGCTAATATAGCATCATTGGGCACATTTAGTGAATATTTGCCCTGTACGTCTGTTTGTGTCCCAATGGTAGTTCCTTTGACCACTACCGATACACCAATTAATGGCATGCCATCATCCTTAGCCGTAACTGTCCCGGTTACGGTATGATTTTGTGCATATAGCCGAGGAACTGCTAATACTAAAATGCACAAGTTTAATAGTAAAACCCTTTTCATATAGGAGTTAGATTAGTTAATTGATAATAATATATTAATGATATATTAAATTTAATCAATTAACTCAACTAAATGTTTCATTCTAAGAAATTTAATTTCACATATTTACATATTTATGTCAATTATAAAATAGTTAATTAACCACTAAGAATAATATGCAATGAAAATTGAAACATTTATACTTTTTAGCCGTTTATAGATTAATGTTGCGTTATTAATTATCGACTAATAATAAGACAGTTAACAGTTAATTATGGCCGGAAAATACGCGAGGTATTTTCCGGCTTCTTTGTCAATATGGATATTATAATATTCTTGTTATTAATTAATAAAAATAAATTTTAATATAAGCCACCATCTCCTTTATATTTGTTTGTATAGTTTATTAATCTCAATAAACTATACGAACACCAATAATAAAGGCCGGTGGGGCGGTTGATCGTTGGATATCTGATGAATGTATAAGATTGGCTTGATACGCAAAAAGAGGCTGACCATGATTTATGATACAGCCTCTTTTTTTATGTAACTTCATATGGATATTGGTCGTCTAAATAAAAAATAGATATTTAAATAAACGTTCATTATAAAACTCATATCATGAAAAAAACTTATTTACTTATATTGATTGCTATTGCCGGCTTTACATTGGGGCTGTCATCATGTAAATTCAGGTGTGTAAAAGGTTCTGGCCATGTAGTTTCTGAGATACGTAAAGTGAACAATTTTAGCAAAATAGATATATCTGGCTTGTTTAAAATAATATTGAAGCAGGATAGCACTTTAAATTTAAGTGTATCTGCCGATGATAACCTGATGAAATACATCAAGACAAACGTTAGCGGTAATAAATTACATATATCAACAGGTAATAAAAATATTTGTAACGCGGGCGAAATGGTTATTACCATTGGGGTTCATAATTTAGAAGAGATAAAGTCATCAGGCGCGGTTGAAATATCGACTGATGGTAAATTAGTTACTAAAAACTTTCATTTTGATCTGTCAGGCACTGCCAAAGTAAATATGGAACTTAATGCAGCTAACGTAAGTACCGAAGGCAGCGGCGCTACAGACGTTACTTTAAGGGGACAAGCCAGCTCACATAATATTAATTTAAGCGGTGGTGGTAAAATCCACGCATTTGATTTTGTGGTGGGCAATTATAACATTGAATCATCAGGCGCAAGTGAGTACGAGATCAATGTATTGCATGAGCTTAACGTAAGCAGCAGCGGTGCATCATCAATAAAATATAAAGGCAACCCAGCCAGCGTTAATAACGATAAATCGGGAGTTTCATCAATTACTAAAGTCGATTAATAAAACAAATAAATACTGCGTGGAATGTTTTTTAAGGCCTTCCCTTAACTTTAAACCAAATCACACCATGAAAAAAATAGCTAAACTTATTGCTTATGTAGCGATAGCTATGGTTGTAATTATTATTGCCGCTATAGCTTACATTACCTTAGCCTTACCTAATGTAGGTGCTCCAGAAAATATTAAAGTAGAAATAACTCCGCAACGAGTTGAGCGCGGTAAATACCTGGCTATCAACGTGTCTTCCTGCCTGGATTGCCATTCTGCACACGATTGGACAAAATTTGGCGGACCTATTGATACTAACCAATTAGGCTCGGGCGGTGAAAAATTTGACGCCGGCGCAGGCTTTCCGGGTAATGTTAGCGTACCTAATTTAACGCCATATAATTTAAAAAGCTGGACAGATGGTGAGATATTCCGTGCGGTTACCACCGGTGTTAAAAAGGATGGCACTCCTATATTCCCACTAATGCCATGGCCTTATTATTCAAAAATGGATAGGGAGGATATTTACTCCATTATTGCATACCTGCGTACATTAAAACCTATAAGTGCAGATTATCCAAAATCCACCCTTGATTTTCCGTTGAACATATTGGTACATACCATGCCTCAAAAAGCAACCTTAGGCAAAAAACCAGATACCAGGGATACTTTAAAATATGGTGAATACCTTGTACAGTCGGCCGCATGTAAAGAATGCCATTCGCAGGATGATAAAGGAACTTTATTACCGGGCCTGGAATTTGCCGGTGGCAGGGAATTTAAAACCGGGGGTAGCAGCGTGCGTTCTGCAAATATTACTTCAGATGCAACAACAGGCATAGGTAGCTGGAACAAACAGGTGTTTTTAGCACGCTTTAAAGCGTTTAGTGATAAAAGCAAAGCGCAGAAGGTTGGGAAGTCTGATTTTCAGACAGTAATGCCATGGTGGCAATACAGCCAAATGAGCGAGGGCGACCTCTCATCTATCTATGCCTATTTAAAAACTATAAAACCTATTAAGAATAGCGTAGTGAAATTCCAAGCCAACCTAACGGCTTCGAATTAAAAATAAATTAGTATTTTTGCGCCTCGAAATTTATGGGAGCTATGCCATATATTTCGAGGCACTTAAATTAAAATACCCATTAAAAAGATGAATATTACACAGGAAAAGATCGATAACCTGAATGCAGTTGTAAAAATTAATATTGACCCGGCAGATTACCAGGCGCGTGTTGATAAAGCTATAAAGGAACATGCTAAAAAAGCAAAAATGCCGGGCTTCCGTCCGGGAATGGTTCCTCCGGCACATATAAAAAGGATGTATGGTAAAAGTATTTTGGTTGATGAAGTGAACACTTTATTATCAGATACCTTAAACAATTACATCACCGAGCAAAAACTGGAAGTATTGGGGCAACCATTACCCAAGGTTGATAATAAGCAAGAATACAACTGGGATTTTGCCGATAATTTTGAGTTTAACTACGAAATTGGTTTGGCTCCTGAGTTTGCTATTGATTTTTCATCAAAAGATAAAATAACTCAATATAACATCAAGATAGATGAAGAAACCTTAGCCTCGCGTATTAAAAATATCCGCAGAAGCTATGGCAAAATGACAAATCCTGACGTATCGGCAGACGATGATGTGCTTTATGCGCAATTAACGCAGCTTTCGCCGGATGGTTCTGTTTTTGATGATGGCATTGTGAATACAACATCGGTTCGTTTAGACCAGGTACAGGATGAGAAAATTAAAAAGTCTCTTATCGGTTTAAAAAAAGATGATGAATTAACACTGGATATTCAAAAAGCATATAATAATGATGCGGCAAAAATAGCGGCCATATTAGGTGTTGATGAAGATATAGCAGCTGATTTAAAATCAAACTTCCGCTTAACCGTTAAAAACGTTAACCGTTTAGAAGAAGGCGATTTAAACCAGGAGTTCTTTGACAAATTATTTGGTGAAAGTGCAGTAACCGACGAAGCAGGTTTCAGAGCTAAAATTACTGAGGAAATTGAGACCATGATGAACCAGGATTCTGACCGTAAATTGCAGAACGATATCTATAACTATAGCATAGACAAAGTTCAGTTTAATTTACCTGATGAATTTTTAAAACGTTGGTTAAAGGCTACTAATGAAAAACTGACCGAAGAGGAATTAGAAGGCGGCTATAAAGATTTTGCGCAAAACCTTAAATGGACCTTGATCGAAAACAAGATCATAAAAGAAAATAACATCGATATTAAATACGAGGAAATTTTCGCGGCAGCAAAACAAAGTTTAGATCAGCAATTCAGAATGTACAGCCCGCAGCCTATCGGTGATGAGCAGCTTTCGCAATATGCGGTACAATACCTGCAAAATAAAGAGAATGCTAATAAAGTATTTGACGAAGTAAAGGCCCTTAAAACATTAGATTATATTAAGAGTGTAGTTGCTTTAGATAAGAAAGACATATTTTACAACGAATTTAAAGAGTTGGTGAAATAAGTAATCTTTAAAATATTTTTATCAAAAGCATCCTGGATACGGATGCTTTTGTTTTATATAGCCTTTATCACCCTCCGGCGCGTCATTGCGAGGAACGAAGACAACCGACCATAGGAAGTTCATTAATTCCATTAAAAAAAATTATAGCATTAATAATCTCTACATATGCAAATGAAACACCAAAATGTTGTAAAGAGCCATAACAAAAGTAAACGCCAATACCTGTCAGTGAAAAGATTGCTTCGTTACTCGCAATGACGTGGTGTATTAACTCTTTTCAGACAAATATTTTTACTTTTTGCAAACTTTATATTGAAAATTATATTCAACTAAAAACTATATTTATAGCGGGGAACTCCTTGCATCACAAGAAATAAAACATACATACACATGAACAGTAATCCAGATAAAAACGAATTCAGAAAATACGCTGTTAAACATCACCGTATAAGCAGCACTTATGTAGATAAATTTATTGGCAGCGTAAATAGAAGCACTGCTCCAACAGGTATTGTTGGTGCAACCGGCGGCATAACCGGTATGACACCTTATATTATAGAGGAACGTCAGCTTAACGTGGCCCAAATGGACGTGTTCTCGCGTTTAATGATGGACCGTATCATCTTTTTAGGCGACGCTATTTATGAGAACATTGCCAACATTATACAAGCGCAATTACTATTCCTGCAATCTGCAGATGCAAAACGCGATATCCAGATTTATATTAACTCTCCTGGTGGATCAGTTTACGCAGGTTTGGGTATTTATGATACTATGCAATTTATATCTAACGATGTAGCTACTATCTGTACAGGTATGGCGGCGTCAATGGGCGCGGTATTATTATGTGCCGGTGCCGAAGGTAAAAGAGCAGCATTGCCACATGCGAGGGTAATGATACATCAGCCATCGGGGGGTGCGCAGGGCCAGCAATCTGATATTGAGATCACTTATCATGAGATCACTAAGCTTAAACAAGAGCTGTACCAGATCATTGCCGATCATAGCGGTGCGCCATACCAAAAAGTTTGGGACGCGTCAGATCGTGACCATTGGATGATAGCAGATGAAGCAAAAGAATTTGGGATGATAGACGAAATTTTAAGAGGCAATAAAACAAAGAAGTAATTTAGTAGTTCTAAGTCTTAAGTATATGATTTTTTGTCTCAATACTGACTATAAGCTAAGACTTTGTATATATCATACCAATTAAGTAAATTTGTTTAACAAGTAGTATCACAATGAATAAAAATAGTAAAGAGATAAGGTGTTCGTTCTGTGGCGCAGGCAAACAGGATTCCCTTATGCTTATAGCGGGGCTGGATGCACATATTTGTGATAAATGTGTTAACCAGGCTAATGAGATACTTGCCGAAGAGTTAAAGGTGCGTAAGGTTAAAACCTCGCCAACTTCGCCAGCTATATTAAAGCCGTACGAAATAAAGAGCCATCTTGACCAATATGTTATTGGCCAGGATGATGCTAAAAAAATATTAGCTGTTGCTACTTATAATCATTATAAAAGGTTAAACCAGCGCATAGATAAGGATGAGGTGGAAATTGAAAAATCAAACATCATCATGGTAGGTGAAACCGGCACAGGTAAAACTTTGCTGGCTAAAACGCTGGCCAAAGTGTTAAATGTTCCGTTTTGTATTTGCGACGCTACTGTGCTTACAGAAGCAGGTTATGTGGGCGAAGACGTGGAAAGTATTTTAACCCGTTTATTGCAATCTGCAGATTATGATGTAGCTACTGCCGAAAAAGGCATTGTATATATCGATGAGGTTGATAAAATTGCCCGTAAAAGCGATAATGCTTCTATCACCCGTGATGTATCAGGCGAGGGGGTACAACAGGCATTATTAAAAATACTGGAAGGTACCATGGTTAATGTACCACCACAAGGTGGCCGTAAACATCCCGATCAAAAAATGATCACCGTTAATACCAGCAATATCCTGTTTATATGTGGTGGGGCTTTTGATGGCATTGATAAAAAGATAGCCAATCGTTTGCGTACCCAAACAGTGGGTTACAAGTTAAAGGGTAATGATGGCGAGGTTGATCTTAAAAACCTTTACAAGTATATTACACCACAGGATCTGAAAGCGTTTGGTTTAATACCCGAGCTAATAGGCCGTTTGCCGGTGCTAACTTATTTAAATCCGTTAGATAGGGAAGCCCTCCGTAATATATTAACTGAACCTAAAAACTCTTTGTTAAAACAATACAAAAAGCTGTTTGAATACGAAGGCGTAAAGCTTGATTTTGAAGACGATGTGCTGGAGTTTATTGTTGATAAGGCAATGGAATTTAAGTTAGGTGCACGTGGCTTACGTTCAATCTGTGAGGCTATAATGATAGATGCTATGTTTGAGTTCCCATCAAAAAAAGATGTTAAGAAACTGAACATTACTTTAGATTATGCCCACGAAAAGTTCGAAAAATCTGACATTAAGAAATTAAAGGTGGCTTAACAACAACTACATAGTTAATAGCTATATTTGTTATAAGTGATTGTAAACCCTGGTGTAACGCCGGGGTTTGCTGTATAAAAAGCCTCACCCAACCCTCCTTGGTAGGGAGGGCTTACTTATTTTATAAACTATTAAACAATTAAAATCTCCCCTACCGGGGAAGATTGAGAGGGGGCTATTATGAATGAAGAATTAAATATAAAAAAAGACGGAGCAGTTCTTAAAGTTAAAGAAGTACAAAGCCCCATAAAATCCGGACTTAAAACAAAGGAAGCAATTGTGGCTAATTGGTTGCCGCGTTATACGGGTAGGCCGTTAGACGAATTTGGCAATTATATTATATTGACCAATTTTTCAAAATATATCCAGCTATTTTCAGAATGGCATGATAATGCCCCGATTATGGGTATGGATAAACCAATGCAAAGCGTAACTGCAAATGGTATAACCATTATTAATTTTGGCATGGGCAGCTCGGTAGCAGCAACGGTGATGGATCTGCTTACTGCTATACATCCAAAGGCGGTTGTATTTTTAGGCAAGTGCGGCGGCTTAAAACGTAAAAATAATGTAGGCGATCTGATATTACCTATTGCAGCCATAAGAGGCGAGGGAACATCAAATGATTATTTACCCCCGGAGGTGCCTGCATTGCCATCATTTGCTTTACAGAAAGCTATATCAACCACTATACGTGATTTTTCGTTGGACTACTGGACAGGTACCTGCTATACTACCAACCGCCGTGTTTGGGAGCATGATAAAAAATTTAAAAACTATTTGAAAGAATTACGTGCAATGGCTGTTGATATGGAAACGGCTACCATTTTCACCACTGGTTTTGCTAATAAAATACCTACAGGAGCGTTGTTATTGGTGTCTGATCAGCCAATGATACCGGAAGGTGTTAAAACGAATGAAAGCGATTCTAAAGTGAGTTCGCAGTTTGTAGAAACACATTTAAAAATAGGGATAGAATCATTAAAGCAATTAATTAATGGCGGCCTTACCGTTAAACACTTAAGATTTTAAGGTTAGTTGATAGGTTGAATAAGTAAATAGTTAAATTTGCATCGACAACTAGTCACACAATCAACTACTCACCAATCAACTACAACACACATGTGGTACAATAATATATTAGAAACCATTGGCAATACGCCCATGGTTAAGTTAAACAAAGTAGCAAAGGATATACCGGCAACGGTTTTAGCTAAAATAGAAACCACTAATCCCGGCAACTCTATAAAGGACCGTATGGCCCTTAAAATGATTGAGGATGCCGAAAAAAGCGGAAAGCTTAAACCCGGTGGTACTATTATAGAAGGCACATCAGGCAATACCGGTATGGGTTTGGCTATTGCCGCGGTTATAAAAGGCTACAAATGTATTTTTACCAGCACAGATAAGCAATCAAAAGAAAAATTTGACGCGCTGCGTGCATTTGGTGCCGAGGTTATTGTTTGCCCTACAAATGTAGACCCGGAAGATCCGCGTTCTTATTATTCGGTTTCATCGCGATTGGAGCGGGAAGTGCCGAATTCATGGAAACCTAACCAGTATGATAACCTTGCTAATACACAGGCGCACTATGAATCAACCGGCCCGGAAATTTGGGAGCAGACCGAAGGTAAAATAACGCATTTAATTGTAGGGGTGGGTACAGGTGGTACCATATCAGGTGTCGCGAAATTTTTAAAAGAGCAGAATCCGAAAATACAGGTATTAGGTATTGATACTTATGGTTCGGTATTTAAAAAATATAAAGAAACAGGCGAGTTCGATAAAAATGAGATATATCCTTACATCACCGAAGGTATAGGTGAGGACTTTTTACCTGCAAACGTAGATTTTAGCCTGATTGATCATTTTGAAAAAGTGACCGATAAAGATGCCGCTTTAATGACTCGTGAGATAGCCCGTAAAGAAGGTATTTTTGCAGGTAATTCAACCGGATCGGCAGTTGCGGGTTTATTGCAGATGAAAGATAGATTTAAAGAAGGTGATGTGGTAGTTATTATTTTCCCGGATCATGGTACACGTTATTTAGGTAAGATGTATAATGACGATTGGCTGCGCGATCGTGGTTTCTTAAAAGACGAGAAATTAACCGCCCGCGATATCATCACCAAAAAAGAAAGCCAGGAGATAGTTACTATTGATAGCGAAAAATCTGTTTTGGAAGCTATCAACACCATAAAATCGCTAAACATATCACAGATACCGGTTACACAAGCGGGTATGGTTATCGGCAAAATAACTGAGAGTGATATATTGAACGCGCTGTTAGAAAACCCATCGCTAAAATCTCAGCCATTAAAAAATATTACTACAGCGCCGTTCCCGTTTGTTGATCTGAATACATCAATAGATAGAATATCAGCCATGATAAATAATGATAATATTGCTGTATTAGTTGAAGATAACGGGAAGATTGGGATCATTACACAGTACGATATTATTAACGCGATATCGGCTTGATCGAGGTTTTAAGGTAAAAGGATAAAGGTAAAAGGTGTTGTAGCGTCTTTTAATTATTTTTCCTTTTCTGTTTCTCGCCAATGCATGTTTGTAGCATTCACTTCATAAAAATTAAGCCCGATATCAATGGTTATTGGTTTCCCTTTAATAATGAATTTATAATACCTGCCATCGGTAATTGCGTTATAAGACGAATTGGGTTTAAATATTGAATTACGATGATAGAACACCTCTATTTTATATAGAGGCAGGAAAGCTTTATTAGATAGTTTGCCTTCTAATAAATAGTTATAGAGTAAGAAATTTTCTGATTGTGTTAGACCAAACTCCATTTTTCCTTTGCTAAATACGGGAGACATTATTAAAGTAGTATCCTGAGAAAATTCAGGAAATTTGAGTGGTTTAAGAGAAATAGTTTGATATAAAAATTCTAAAGGTAAATATGCCCATACAAATTGAGTTGGTGCACTACGGCCATAATCAGAAATAGTTTTATAAATTTTGCCATTCTTTTCAAAAGTAACCGTAATAGTTTGATCGTCGGTATGTCCTGCCTCATAGCGAGTTTTCAATGAATCAATTGCAGCTTTTTTGAAATTATTAAGAATCTCTGTATACTGTTCTTTAGATATCAAACCCCTGTACAGCCCAATTTTAGTTGTATGGTGTTTGCCATCAAATAATACTGCACCATTAGATTGAATAATGGTATTTGATATTTGACATGTGCCAAAACAGCCGGATGTAGATATAATTATTTTGTCAAAATCTGGCATGTGATCTCTTGTAACATGTGGATGTACAAAATTGAAATATTCCTCCCCTCTTCCCATTTTCAATGAATCAGCCGATAATTTAAGGAGCTTAAAACTATACCAGTTTTTATTGTCTAAGTTGAATAAACTTAAGCTATCATCTGTAATTTTAAATGTAGATTTTGTCCCTAAAAGAAATTTCCAGCCATTATCTTTAAAGTAGCCTGTTTTGTTTTCAAAAGTATTGTCTAAATTAAATGAGTAACCAGAGGTAATAAATTCGAGAGAAGGGGATATAAGAATGATAGCATTATCTTGAATACGTGTTATAGGTTTAGATATAGCCTTAACTTTGATCCAATCACCTAATATATATTTCTTATTCTCTAACTGCTTTTGTTTATCAATACATGAGGAAAGAAATAAGCAAAGAATTAACAAATAAAATAAGCGGCTCATAATGAATAAGTTTAGGTAACACTAATTATAAGCAATATAACAATTCATCCGCACATCTACATATTTGCAAATCCACACATTCACTACCACTTCTTAAATATCACAAACACTGCCAAAACTATTAGTCCGAAACCAACCAAATGGTTCCAGGCAAACTTTTCTGTTTTGAAGAACAGAATGGAAAAGAGCATGAAAACTATTAAGGTTATAGCTTCCTGTATGGTTTTTAGCTGTACCAGGGTGTAGGGTCCGCCCTCGCCCTTAAAACCCGCGCGGTTTGCCGGTACCTGGAACATATATTCAAAAAACGCCAGTCCCCAGCTGATAAGGATAACAGATATCAGCCCCAGGTTTTTACCCCACTCGTAATCTTTAAATTTTAAATGCCCGTACCAGGCAAAGGTCATGAAGGTGTTTGATATGATGAGGAAGAGGATTGTTTTTAAGCCGCGCATGTATTAAAGTTAAAACGCAAAAATAAATGAAAATTGTCTGCACATCAGCAAATTTGCATATGCGCAAATTTATTCCATTCGTTTCTGGGCCAGCTCCTTTTTATAACCAATATTTAGTTGGGGTTTGGTTTCAATAAAATAAATGCCTGTGCCTTTTTCTACGGCTAATGGATTTTCAATTTCGTCTACCTTTTTATAGCTAACCAATACCGGCGCTAAACGTGCTATATTTTTACCGCCCCAGTCATCTACATAAATAATATATTTTGCATCCAAATTATCAGGCGCCCATAAAGTAAAACTGCTTCCTAATGATGCTGTTTCGGGTAAATTATATTGTTTCCCAAAATGATGTAAGGCACCTGCTTCGCCATAATTATCTGCAAATATTTGGGTGTTTTTGCGTTGTTCGGGCGTTAAACTGTAATACACCTTGGCTACTTTTTGAGTTAGCTCGTCCCAACCAAACATATCGCCGTAATCCTGGCTGGTGGCATGGTTTTTCCGATCTTCCCAAACAGTTATAAATTTCATAAAATGAGTATGCTTATTAACAAAATCAAAAAAAGATAAAGTTGGCTTTAACGGCAATACCGGTAATAGCATGGGAAACATTACTAAGTTTGGTAGAGTAAATAAACATACTACCAATGCACGCAAGGCCGTATGCTTAACATTTATCCAGCGCTCAAAAGCATAAGCGCCAGCAGCAAAAAGCATAGGATACGCGCCAAATATGTAATAGTTTTTACCACTCATTTCCATAAGGAAAATAAATATCAGCACATAAGCAAACGCCAGGAATTGAAATTTACGCAGCTTGAAGGAAAACAACAAAAAGCCAAACCCAATTAACCATAAAAATAAAGCAATGCCATTAACGCTTATTTGTTGCATAATAAAATCAGCGGGCTTGATATAGTTTAACTGGTTTTTTTGCAGCGTTTTCATATGGGTTATTATCGGCAAGTGATGCTGAAATTGCCATATAAGGTTGGGCAGGAATATTAAAAAAGCAACTGCAGCTGCGCCTAACACATGGCGGTTCAACAATAGTTTACGTTGTTTGGTAAGCAATAGCCCAAGTATTAATGCAATAGTAAAAAAGCCCATTGTATATTTGGTGAGCAGGCCAATGCCAATTACCACGCCTAATATATAAAGGTATTTTACAGAGTGGTGATTAATGTATTTGATGATAAGCCATACGGCTAAAATCCACCATAATTGGTCGAATACCACCGGCTGGAACAAGTAATCGCTGGCAACAAATGCTGGGGCGAAAATGAAACTTAAGCAAGCCAGCGTAATAGCAAACATTTTGCCGCCAAGCTCAACCGTTACTAAGCCAACTAACCAAACAATAAGGCCCGCGCATATGGTACTGAATATGCGCGCCGCAAAAACCGAGCTACCAAATACTACGGTAGTGACCTTAGCCAGCACCGCTATAAATGGCGGTACTTCTTTGTAACCCCAATCTAAATGATCGCCCAAAGCAAGGTGCAAAAGCTCATCGCGTTGAAACCCGAAATGAGAAATTGCGAAAAGATTTAATACTACTTTAATAACTACAAATACCAGTATAAAAGTGGTATAGGTTGATCTGCGGTTCTGATAAGGCATGCAGTTTATAATAGGTTTTTATAAAGATAGTAAATTGAGGTAAAAGTAGAAAGGTGAAATTTGAGGTGAAAGGTTAGGAGGTAAAAAGGCTTTTTCTTCTGATATGATGTTATTCGCATGTAGATAAAAGCGAAAAGGCTAAAGATACTGCAATATGCCAACCTTTAACCTTTTGCCTTTAACCTTCAAGCCTCAAAAAAATTATATTCTCTTTATATCAGCGCCTAAAGCCTGTAATCTTTTATCTATATGCTGATAGCCGCGTTCAATTTGCTCAATGTTATAGATGGTTGATTTTCCTTGTGCTGATAATGCTGCGATTAACAAGGATACCCCAGCGCGAATATCAGGCGAGGTCATGGATATGCCGCGCAACTGAACCTGCTTATCCAGGCCAATAACCGTAGCACGGTGCGGATCGCATAGAATAATTTGCGCGCCCATATCCAGCAATTTATCCACAAAGAACAGCCGGCTTTCGAACATTTTTTGATGTATCAGTACCGAACCTTTGGCCTGTATGGCAACTACCAATACAATGCTTAACAGATCAGGAGTAAAGCCCGGCCATGGTGCATCAGCAATGGTCATGATAGAGCCGTCAATAAAGGTTTCTATCTCGTAGTGGTCTTGTGCGGGTATATATATATCATCGCCCCTAAGCTCTAATTTGATGCCCAGTCGCCTAAACACATCGGGTATCATACCTAATTCCGGGTAGTGTACATTTTTTATGGTGATCTCAGATCCGGTCATGGCAGCAAGGCCGATGAATGAGCCGATCTCAATCATATCGGGTAACATTCTATGTTCTGTGCCGCCCAATTTGGTTACACCTTCAATAGTTAACAGATTAGAGCCAATGCCGCTTATTTTGGCACCCATGCGGTTAAGCATTTTACATAATTGCTGTAAATAAGGTTCGCAGGCTGCATTATAAATTGTGGTGATACCTTTAGCCAAAACAGCCGCCATTACAATATTGGCCGTACCGGTTACCGAAGCTTCGTCTAATAAAATATAGGTGCCTTTCAAATTTGACGCGTCTACATTAAAAAAGCCATTTTCGGGGTTGTAGTTAAACTGTGCGCCCAGCTTTTCAAAACCTAAAAAGTGGGTATCCAAACGCCTGCGGCCAATTTTGTCGCCACCGGGTTTCGGTATGGATGCCCTGCCAAAACGTGCCAGCAACGGCCCAACTATCATTATAGAGCCACGCAGACCACCGCCCTGAGCTTTAAAAGCATCAGACAAAAAAAAATCCTGGTCTATATTAGTAGCTTCAAAGGTGTAAGTATCTTCAGCAAGACGATCAACTTTAACGCCCATATCACCTAAAAGCTCTATCAGTTTATTTACGTCTTTTATATCCGGAATATTGCTGACAGTTATTTTTTGATCCGTTAGCAACACTGCCGACAAAATCTGTAAAGCTTCGTTTTTTGCACCCTGAGGAGTTATTTCGCCTTTTAAACGTTTGCCACCCTGTATTTCGAAAGCGTGAGTCATAGGTTGATAGTTAATGGTTCATAGTTCACGGGATGATCCTGAACTGAACAAAGATTATAAATAAATTTATGATTAGGATGATCGGTTTATAATAATAGGCTAATAGTGCATAGATAGAGCCCATTAACTATGATCTATGCATAAATTTAATTATTAATATTTTTTGCCGCCTCCACCGCTGTTACGGTTACGGTTATTTTGGTTGTTATTATTACGCGGATTGTTGTTGGTACGTCCGCCGCCACCGCCGCTGCCACCACGGTTGCTTTGGTTGCTGGTGCGTCCGCCACGATTGTTATTATTGTTTTGTGTATGTGTTTGCGGGCGATATTCAACTTTGTTCAAATTAATGGTTTCATCAACTTTCAATTCTCCTTTTGACAGTGCAACCAAATCGGCCAGGATAGTTTCATCAGCTACCGAATCCTTGTTCCATTGCACATAGGCCATTTTCATGAAGTTGGCAATAGCCTGTACCATGTGTTTACGGCGTTCGGGCTCTTCAATGCTTTTGGCTTTTTCTATCATCATTTCGATAGTTTTACCGTAGTGTTTATAGCGGATACGCTGGTTTGGATATCTTAATGGCTCGGGCTTAATATGTATAGCCTCTTCGGTTGGTTTAGGGTAGGGCGAATCTACATCAATCTGGAAGTTAGATATAATGTGCAGATGATCCCATAGCTTATGTTTAAAATCGGCAACATCGCGCAGGTGCGGGTTTAAAAAGCCCATCAGGTCTATTACCACCTGTGCGTAGCGGTTGCGTTCTTCTTTTGTGGGTAGCGCTACAATATATTTAACCATATTTTGTACGTTGCGGCCATATTCAGACAGGATAAGCTTGTTCCTGGTCGAGTTATAATCAAAATTTGCAGGCGTGTTTTCTAGAGCCATGTCATTGTTTTTTTAGAAAGTTTTAAGTTAGCCAGGCAACTTTTACCTGTAATGTTTAGGATAAAGGCGGCTAAAATTGAATATTATATATTTGGGTACAGCAAATATAGTGCAATAGTATGAATGTGTCAACTACTAACGTATATTGTTACTTTATTCGTACTATTAAAAAAATAAATTTAATGCTTTGAAAGAACAAATAACCATTACACATATAGATATATACCGTTTCAGTATCCCTATGGAGCCATTTACCATAGCTACTGGTACGATGAATCATGCGCAAAATACTTTTATAAGGGTACATACCGATGCCGGGTTTTACGGGGTAGGCGAGTGTTCTGCCTTCCCGATGATTGTTGGCGAAACACAGGATACCTGCCTGGTTATAGCTAAAGATTTTGCTAAATTATGGAAAGGTAAGGATGCGCTGAATATTCCCGAACGCTTACAACAATTGCATGATGCTGTTGCCGGTAACGGTACCATAAAGAGTGCGTTTGATATGGCACTTTATGATATTGCCGCTAAAAATGCAGGACTGCCACTTTATAAATTTTTAGGCGGAGAGAAGCGCGAAGTGGAGACCGATATAACCATTGGAATAGGTAGGCCAGAAGTAATGGCCGAAAAGGCGATTTTTTTTAAAAAATCCGGTGCTACTATATTAAAGGTAAAATTGGGCAAAAATGCGGTGGAGGATGTAGAACGCATTAAACAAATACGCGAAGCGGTAGGTGATGAAATAAAGATACGCATTGATGCTAACCAGGGCTGGAGCTTTGGAGATGCGGTTTTTGCGCTGCAAACTTTGGTGAAATACAATATAGAGTTTTGCGAACAACCCATGCGTACCTGGTATGATGATAAATTGCCGGAGCTGATGAAACTGTCGCCGGTTAAAATTATGGCTGATGAAAGCGTTTATAATCACCATGATGCCCGTAAGCAGATAGAAAGTGGCTCGTGCCATTACGTTAATATAAAAATGGCCAAAGCGGGTGGCATATATGAAGCAAAACAAATACATGACCTGGCGGCAGTTAACGGAATCCCCTGCATGATGGGGGGGATGCTGGAAAGCCGTATCGCGCTAAGCTCAAAACTGCATTTTGTTTACAGTAGTCCCAATATTAAATTTTATGATATGGATACCTGCATGCTGGGCCACTTGGTAGACCCATGTGTTGGTGGAGCTACTTATGATGGGTATTTCTTAAACATTGCAGATACTCCGGGAATAGGAGCAGACGCAGATGATAAGTTTTTAGAGAAATGTGAAAAATTTGTGATTTAAAGATTGAAGAATAGAGATTAAAGATTAGTTTCCAATATGCACCTAATCTTTAATCTCTAATAACTAATCTTTATTTGCTCAATTCCGCAAAATATTTATGAAACAACGGTATGGTTTCTATCCCTTTGTAATAATTAAAAATATCATACTTCTCGTTAGGCGAATGCAGTGCATCGCTATCTAATCCAAAACCCATTAATACAGTTTTTATACCTAATTCTGCTTCAAATAAAGAAACAATAGGTATGCTGCCGCCACCTCGTGTAGGTATTGGCGTTTTACCAAATGATTCTGTTATAGCTAATTGCGCGGCACGGTAGGCAATACTATCGGTAGGTGTTACAGCGGGTTCGCCGCCATGGTGCGGTGTAACTTTTACTTTTACTGATGGCGGGGCTATCTTTAAAAAATGATCGGTAAAAAGCTGTGTAATTTTCTCAGAACCCTGGTTAGGTACTAAACGCATAGAAATTTTTGCATTGGCTTTTGATGGTAACACGGTTTTTGCACCTTCGCCAATATATCCTCCCCAAATTCCGTTCACTTCCAAAGTAGGGCGGGTGCCGGTGCGCTCAAAAGTGGTATAGCCTTTTTCGCCCCATAGCTCGGCAACACCAAGGTCTTTTTTATATTCTTCTTCGTTATACGGTGCGGCGTTTATTTCTTTACGCTCGGCATCTGTCAATGCAATTACCTCATCATAAAAGCCGGGTATTGCAACATGGTTATTCTCATCATGCAAAGAAGCAATCATTTTAGCCAATATAGTAGCGGGGTTGGCTACCGCCCCCCCGTATACACCCGAATGCAGATCGCGGTTAGGGCCGGTAACTTCAACTTCGAGATAGGATAAGCCACGCAAACCGGTTTCAAGCGACGGGTGTTCCATGCTGATCATCGAGGTATCAGATATCAGTACCACATCAGCTTTCAACTTTTCTTTATTAGCTTTTACAAATATACCCAGGTTGTTAGATCCAACTTCCTCTTCGCCTTCTATCATAAATTTGATATTACAAGGTAGTGAGCCGTTTTGCATCATCAACTCAAAAGCTTTTACATGCATATAAAACTGACCCTTATCATCACATGCACCACGCGCATATATTTTACCATCGCGTATTGTTGGTTCAAACGGCGGTGTTTTCCATAGTTCCAACGGATCTGGTGGCTGCACATCATAATGACCGTAAACTAAAACCGTTGGTTTGGATGGGTTAATTATTTTTTCGCCATAAACAATAGGATAGCCTGCAGTTTGGCAAATTTCAACATGGTCTGCACCCGCTTCGCTTAGTTTTTTTGCTACATAATCGGCAGTTTTTAATACGTCAGGTTTATATTTGGGGTCGGCACTAACCGATGGGAAACGCAATAGTTCAAAAAGTTCATCTAACAAACGTTGTTTGTGTTGCTCTATATATTGTTTTATATCCTGCATTGCTGTCAATTTTGAACAAATATAACTCATGTTTATATAAGAACAGGAGGATATTGATATTTAGACTTATAAGTCAGGTTTTTGCAATTATACATTTGGTTAATAAATACTTAGCGTAGGTTAATGTATTTGATTGAACGTTTATATATATTTACACGTTGATTTTAATTGTAATAAATGAGTTATCGTAAGATAATTTTTCTTTCATTTATTCTTTCCATTTTGTTTTTCTCCGGTTACGCACAAATTCCTAGTTGTAGTGCTGCTGCTAAATTTTATGGTAAGGATAGTATTAATGTAACTACTTTCGGAGCGAGTACGGTAGCCGGCGTAGGTGGTTTTTCTTTCCAGACAGATTTACTGAACAATATTGAGTCATGTTATACCGGTGAAATTGTTAGTGTTACCACAAACGGTATTGCTGGCGAAACAACAACACAGGGTTTAGCAAGGTTTCCGGGAGCCATTGCCGGACGTACGGGGTTTGTACTGATATTAATGGGATCGAATGACGCGTTGGGTTTGGCTGCTAAGAAATTTAAAATTAGCGATACCGAAAAGAATATGCGGTATTATATAGAAACATCATTAAAGCATAACCTTATACCTATAATAGGTACCATACAGTTTTTTAATGATAAAAATAATCAAACCTATAAAACGGCAAATTTATATGTAAACCAAATAAATGCCTTATATAAAAGATTGGTGGACGAGTATCATGTTTACCTTGCAGATATAAACCGGGCGTTGGGCCGTGATTTTACCTTGTACCAGGATTATGTGCATCCTAATGCTGCGGGATATAAATTAATAAGTTATGTGTGGTTTGATGCAATTAATCGTGCAATTGATGATAAATTGTTGGTTATAGGCCTTAACCAAAATTACCCTAATCCTTCTATCGACCGTACTACTATCGGGTTCAGTTTATCGCAGGCGGGGCGTGTGCAGATAAATTTGTATAATATGACCGGGAGGCTTATTAAGAATATATATGATTCTTATCAAAATGCCGGTTATAGAACCATTAGTGTCTCTTTAAATAATCTTGATCCGGGTATATATATATATAGTATGCAGGTTGGCGGGCAGTTATTGAGCAAGAAAATGATAGTTACCCGGTAATTAATCAGCAGTAGCTAATATTACATTGGCGCTTTGAGTAGTTGCTTTGTTATCCAGATTTTCTACTTTCACTTTTACTTCTTCTGTTTTATTTTCTTTCCTGGTTAATGAAAATGCAGTTAATCCTGTTGTTAAAACTATCCCGGTTATTATTACTATTTTTTTCATGGTGTTAATTTTATTTAAGTTATATAGTTAAGATAAGAATCTGTCAGCAGTACCTAAATTGTTTTTTTCGCCGTTTCTGTCAGCAGTACCTAAATTGTTTTTTTCGCCGTTTCTGTCAGCAGTGCCTAAATTGTTTTTCTCAGTAGTAGTTCTGTCAGCAGTACCCAGGTTGTTTTTTTCGCTTGTAGTTTTAGCAAATG
>NZ_JAQBOD010000010.1 GCF_028288205.1 Mucilaginibacter sp. | reverse complement strand
CGGCTGTATAATTAATGACCATGGCGGTGGTAACTACTATTTGCGTACCGCCACAACCACTGCCAGGATCAACCTGCTGGATTGATTGCCGGTTTACACTGTAAGTGTTGCAGGGATTACTGGGGCTATTAGCCCAACCGCCTCCATCAGCATAATAGGCCGACCAATCTCCTGAACCAGGAAAACCATCATAGCCGGGTATAAATGCACTAAAAATAACATCATATGATGCCGGTGGCGTTGAGCCGCTACCTATATCGCCGCCGCTGCCGCCACCGCCGCCACCGCCATCACAACTGCCAAACAAGCCCCACAAAAAACCGCACCAGTCTACAGTTTCAGTAGAAGGGGCGAAAAGATAACCATAAGTACCCGGCACCTGGAATACCCAGCCAATTGCTTCCGTGATCGTTCTGACAACGCTTATGATGCTACCCCAAACAGATTTATTTGTTTTAAGTGTACTGTTGATACTTATCTTGGCAGCGTTGTTGCTTTGGGCGTCAGCGTCCAGGTTTACCAGGTATTTTTTTGTGATCATGCTTTTGGTAAGATGCTGGCAAAAAATGCTATCGCCCCTGCATATCCCATTCACTTAAGGTTCCGGTCCAAATCTTTTTGGCTCCATTTTCCTTTTTTGGATCGTCCGGGGAAAAATTCATTAAAAGGGCTTTTACGCTATCGGGGTTTGCGCGCGTTTTATCCTGGAAAAAGTACAAAGACGGCGGGTGATAAGGATCGAATGTTGTAAGCACAGCGTTACCCGACGAGCCAACATCGTTTACCTTTTTGTCAGAGGATGATAGTGCTGCCAATAAGGAGGGTAACGATATATGCGTAACCGGAACGGTTACTACTGCAACATTGCCTATTGTAATTTGTTTGGCCTTTTTCCAATCGACGCTTAAATACTTTCCCATCGGGTTTTTAACAAACCAGTTCTCTAAGGCTGAATTAGAAATGGAGGGTGATGCATCGATAGATTTAGATGGCTGAGCGTTCGGAATCTTTATATCTTTATGACAAGATGCCATTAAAATTATTGCAAGCGGCAATAGTGCAAGTGCATTTTTCATTGTGATAAGGTTTGGTTTGTTAGACTAAACATATAAAATAATATTTGTATTACTTATTATTATGTCATAATGAACAAAATGAACAAGATGGATAAATCGGTATAATGTCAAATTAAAGGGAATGAGCTACTTAGCCGTTCCCTTTTTTTATTTTTGTTGCATTATATGAAAATACTCTTATCATACTTATCAAAACATCGCTGGACAGTTGTTCTGGCACTGGTACTTGCCGGTTTTAATATTGGCTTTTCGCTGGTTGATCCAATGATCACCGGTACTATTATGGATAGGTACATTGTACCTAAGGACCATATAGCCCGTAGCTTTGATTACCGTTTTTATGGTGCCCTGGGTTTGGTTGGCTTAGCAATTGGCGCGGCCATGGTATCGCGTATAGCAAAGAACTTCCAGGATTATTTTACCAATATCATAGTACAAAAAACAGGGGCAGCAATGTATGCTGATGGTTTAAAGCACTCGCTCGAGCTGCCTTACCAGGTTTTTGAAGATCAGCGCAGCGGCGAAACATTAGGCATATTGCAAAAGGTTAGGATAGATAGCGAAAAGTTTATTACTTCTTTTATCAGTGTGCTGTTTGTGAGTTTGGTGGGGATGATATTTGTAATAGTGTATTCGCTTAAGGTAAATTACCAGGTAACGCTGGTTTATTTTTGCGCTATACCAATTATAACGTTTGTAAGCATGGCGCTAAGCAAGCGTATTAAAATCATACAGAAAAAGATAGTAACAGAAACTACCGCTTTAGCCGGATCGACTACTGAGTCATTACGCAATATTGAACTGGTAAAAAGTTTGGGTCTTGCTAAACAGGAAATTGAAAGGTTAAATAAAACTACCTATAAGATACTGGACCTTGAATTAAGGAAGGTAAAATTTGTACGTAGCATGAGTTTTATACAGGGTACTGTGGTAAACCTGGTGCGCAGCTGTATGGTGTTGGTACTACTTGTGCTGATATTTAAAGATGAGTTAACAGCAGGTGATTATTTAAAATTTCTGTTTTATTCATTCTTCCTGTTTAATCCTTTACAGGAGTTAGGTAATGTAATACAATCATGGCGCGAGGCAGAGGTATCATTAGGTAATTTTAAAAGCATTTTAGATACCCCAATTGATATTAAACCCGAAAAACCGGTACTGGTAGAAAAAATTAAAACACTAACATTTAACGATGTAAGTTTTAAGCATTTAACCGCAAACCGTAATGCGCTAAACCACATCAGCTTTGAAACCAATACCGGCGAAACCATTGCATTTGTAGGTCCATCGGGGTCAGGTAAAACAACATTGGTTAAATTATTGGTTGGCTTATACCAGCCTTTAGAGGGCGATATCTTATATAATAATATTTTAAGCAAAGAAATTGACCTCGATCAGCTGCGCGAAAAAATCGGATTTGTAACACAAGATACCCAGCTTTTCTCTGGCACCATACGCGAAAATTTATTGTTTGTTCGCCCTGAAGCTACAGATGAGGAATGTATGGAAGTACTGCATCGTGCGGCTTGCCAAACGTTACTTGCCCGTGCTACAAATGGCCTGGATACCGTAATTGGTGAAGGTGGTGTAAAAGTATCTGGTGGCGAGAAGCAACGTTTATCAATAGCGCGCGCCCTATTACGCAGACCAGATCTGTTGGTGTTTGATGAAGCAACCTCATCATTAGATTCGTTGACCGAGGAAGAGATAACAGAAACTATCAGGGATGTATCTGTGTTCGGAGATCAAATAACTATTTTGATAGCTCACCGTTTATCAACCATAATGCATGCCGATAGAGTATATGTATTGGAAAAAGGCAGAATCATAGAATCGGGCGGACATGCTGAGCTGTTATTGCAAAAAGGCCTGTATTATGCTATGTGGAGACAACAAATTGGCGAAAAAGATACCGTTGAGGTAGATTAAATAATAAGCCTATGTATATTATAACTTCAGCTATCAGTGGTACTGTGGGATTTATCTTTTTGATAATGTGGGCATTATTGGTGGTTTTTGCTTTGATCAGTATCTTTAGTAACTCCAACGTAAACCGGGATAATAAATTTTTATGGTTTATTATAGTTGTTATAGTGCCGATAGTTGGTCCGCTTACTTATTGGTTCTGGCACAGTGTAAGGCAGCCTGGATAATATATATAGGTGCTATCATGTGTTATACATGACATAAAACTATGTGAGGGCGTCATCCTGAGCCCCGTCGAAGGGTGAGCGCAAAGGCCTCCCGCGTATATTTCGACGAGCTCAGGATGACAACGCTCTTTTTGTCATTTCTCCTTCAGAATTTCACGAAATTTTATAACTCAGGATGACTCCGGCGCATTCATTAGTGAATACACTATATAGCTATTTCCTTCTTTACTTTAGGCGCTGATATCTCATTCAATGATAATGGTATCAGCTTTTTAGTTTTAAAGTAGGTGATACTTACTATTATTAATGTCATACTTCCCCCAAAAAGCACGGATGGGACCGTGCCCATTAGCTTAGCTGCAGTGCCTGATTCAAATGCGCCTATCTCGTTTGATGATCCAATAAACATTTGATTTACTGCCGATACCCGTCCACGCATACTATCAGGAGTAAGTAGCTGCATAATAGTACCACGAATTAATACGCTGATGCTATCGAACCCACCCTCCGTAAACAAAAACAACAACGATAAATAAAAATTGCGCGATAAAGCAAAGCAGATAATAGATAAGCCAAAGCCGGTTACCGCTATTAATAAATTGCGCCACGGCTTACCCATTGGCGATATACGTGCCATAGCTAACATAACCAACACCGCCCCTAATGATGAAGTAGCACGCATAATGCCTAATCCTTGCGGGCCTACATGTAATATCTCATTAGCAAATACGGGTAGCAAAGCAACCGCGCCACCAAAAAATACAGAGAACAGGTCAAGGCTCATAGCGCCAATCATCATCTTGTTATGGAACACAAAATGAATACCTTCTGACAGGCTCTTCCAGATACTTTCTTTAGGTATGTATACCGGTGGATATCTTTTTAAGAAAAACACACATATCAATGCTATTAGCAGGAATATAATAATAATGATAAATGTTACTGTAATACCATAAAATCCATAAGCCAAACCACCAACCAACGGACCTAAAATGGATGCTATTTGCCAGCTGGAGCTGTTCCAACTACTGGAGTTTGGGTAAATTTCTTTTGGTACACTATGTGCCATAATGGTAAAAGCAGCCGGGTTGTAAAACGCGCGTGCCACGCCATTACAAAACACCATCATATATAAAATGGGTATTATCCACCCTGCATGTATGTAGGCTTCCATGCTTTTTAGGGTAATGGTAAACATTACTATTGATGAGAGTAATACTGCAAAAAAGACAAACAGCAGCATTTTCTTTTTTTCGGATTTATCAGCTATGTAGCCACCATATAAAGCAATGCCTATGGATGGAATAGCTTCACTTAACCCTATTAGCCCCAAAGCAAAAGCGCTTTTAGTTAATTGGTAAACGTAAAAGCCTAAAATTACGGCCTGCATTTGGTAAGCGAAAGTGAAGAAAAACTTCATGCCCAGGTATGAGCGAAAATCTTTATAACGTAAAGCTATGAAAGAATCATTTTTTGGTAAGGGTTGATTATCTGCTTCTGGCATCTAAGCAAATTTACAATTCAAAATTTAAGATTGCAGATTATTTGAAATAAATGTAAAATGACGACACACTTTTGTTACGATATTTTATCCCAACTTAACCCCGCGTTCTTTACCTGGAAGGCCAGGTTAAGTATTTGGTTTTCCGGTGCTGCCAGTTGAGGGTCTGCGGCAAAAATATCTTCGACACATTTACGTGCATGTAATAGTAGTTCCTGGTCTGTGGTAAGATCGGCAACTTTTAGGTCGAGCAGGCCGCTTTGCTGGGTGCCTTCAATATTACCCGGGCCACGCAGCTGCAGGTCGGTTTCCGCAATCTCAAAACCATTATTGGTTTTAACCATGGTGTTTAAGCGTATGCGGCCCTCATGACTCAATTTTTCCTTGCTCATTAATATACAATAGGATTGCTCTGCCCCGCGCCCCACACGGCCCCTAAGCTGGTGCAATTGTGATAATCCAAATCGTTCCGCATTCTCAATAATCATTACCGAAGCGTTGGGAATATTAACACCCACTTCAATTACAGTAGTAGCTACCATAATTTGCGTTTCGCCTTTAACAAAGCGTTGCATTTCAAATTCTTTTTCGGCAGCCTTTATTTTGCCGTATACCACGCTTAATCTATAATTGGGTAAAGGAAACTCGCGGGATATTATATCAAAACCTTCCATTAAATTCTTAAGATCAAGCTTTTCACTCTCCTGTATCAGCGGATATACAATATAAATTTGTCTGCCTTTAGCTATTTCATCTTTCATAAAGCCAAACATTCGCAAGCGGCTGTTCTCATAAAAGTGAACAGTCTTTATAGGCTTTCGTCCCGCAGGTAACTCATCTATTACAGAAATATCCAAATCGCCATATAGCGTCATGGCTAATGTGCGCGGAATAGGGGTAGCCGTCATTACCAAAATATGCGGTGGAACAGCATTCTTTCGCCATAATTTAGCGCGTTGCTCAACACCAAAACGATGCTGCTCATCAATTACTACCAAACCCAGGTTTTTGTATTGTACCTTATCTTCAATAAGCGCGTGTGTGCCTATTAATATTTTAAGGTCGCCATTCTCTAATTTTTCGTGCAATATTTTGCGATCTTTTTGTTTGGTAGAGCCGGTTAACAGGGCCACTTCAATAAAATCATCGCCAACCAAACTTTTTATAGTTTGATAATGCTGATTTGCCAATATCTCCGTAGGCGCCATAATGCAGGTTTGGAAACCGTTATCAATAGCTATCAACATACTCATTAAAGCAACAACGGTTTTACCACTGCCAACATCGCCTTGTAACAGACGGTTCATTTGCACACCTCGCTGGGTATCCTGCCTTATTTCTTTTAAAACTTTTTTTTGTGAGTTGGTTAGTTCAAAAGGTAATTTATGATGATAAAATTCATTAAAATAATGGCCCACTTTATCAAATATATTACCCTTAAATTTTTGTATGCGCAGCAGCTTGTTTTTTAAAAGTTTAAGTTGTAAAAAGAAAAGCTCTTCAAATTTTAAACGATGCCGGGCCTCGGCCAGTTTGTTGGCATCTTCAGGGAAATGAATATTGCGGTAAGCATCCGCACGGCCCATCAGCTTAAATTTGTTTAGAATGTAAAGCGGTAAATTTTCATGAATATCTTTCGCGTGCTGTTCCAGCAAGCCCGCTATAAGCTTTTGGATGCCTTTGCTATCTAAGGTAAATTGCTTTAACTTTTCTGTGGAGCTATATACAGGCTGCAAGGTCATATTTCCCTTGCGCTGAATAACTTCGGGCGAGTATAGATCAAATTCGGGATGCGACATTTGGGCCTTGCCGTTAAAAGACCCGGGTTTACCAAACAAGATGTAGGCTTTACCTAAAATAAGATTCTTTTCGGCCCATTTTATTCCCTGGAACCATACCAGCTCCATTGTACCGGTTTCGTCCTGTACCTGGGCAACTAACCGTTTAGTATGTTTTTCGCCAAGAATTTCTCTATGTGTCAATCGCACTATAACCTGCACATAAGGCAAATCCTGCTGGATGTCTTTTATTTTATAAAAACGGGTACGATCAATATGCCTGAATGGAAAATGCTGCAGCAGGTCTTCAAAATTACGGACGGACAGCTCTTTTTTAAGTACCTCGGCACGTGCACTGCCAACGCCTTTTAAATACTCCACAGGAGTTTGAAATGGCTGACCGCTCAATGATTACCTTAGGATTTTACAGCAATTACAGAAATTTCAACACTTACACCTTTTGGCAAAGCAGATACCTGTACAGTTTCCCGGGCCGGATGTTTATCAGTAAAATAAGTTCCATAAACCTCGTTTACTTCGGCAAAATCGGCAAGGTCTGTTAAAAATATGGTTGTTTTCACAATATCATTAAAATGAGCCTTGGCTTCATTCAAAATAGCGCCAATATTTTCCATTACTAAGTTTGTAGCAATGGTAATATCATCTGTAACTAATTCGCCGGTAAACGGGTGCAGGGGTATCTGGCCCGAAACGAATATAAATTTATCGGCAACTATGGCCTGGTTGTATGGCCCGATAGGGGCGGGTGCATCGGCAGTATTAATTACTTTTTTCATTTATTAATTGATAATGGTGTTTTTAAATTGTATTTATCGGGCTTACCTATTTTTTTAATATAAACCAATAGATGAGTTTCCAGATGATGCCGGCCAGGAACATAATTATGGCAATAGCATTAATAATATGCATTACCCTAAGGTTAAAGTTTGTTGGCCTGTTAGGATCTTTTTTGCGAAAGAAATACATGCAACAAATTTACATAAATTTTCGCTGTACGAATGAAGGTAAACAAAAAAAGGCTCCCCGATATGCGGAGAGCCTTTAATTTTATTTAACTGAATTCAAATTATTTTTTCTTGAATTGAACACGACGGTTTAATACACGTCCTTCTTCAGTTGAATTGTCAGCAATTGGATGAGTTTCACCGAAAGCTTTAATTTTTACTTTCTTAGCATCAACACCAGAGTTAACCAGGTAAGTTTTTACAGAAGTAGCACGATCTTTAGATAAAGCCATATTGTGAGCAGCAGTACCTTCAGATGAAGCGTAACCATCTAATTCAACACCAGCACCTGTAGCTCTAAGATCAGCTGAAGATGCATCTAATACAGGGTAAGATGAAGTTCTTAATACTGAGCTATCAAACTCAAACTGGATGTTACTGTATGCAGCAACAGCAGCGCCACCTATTGGTTTTCTTACAAATAAAGAAGTATCAATTTTAGGGAATACAATAGCGCAACCAGAGCCATCAACTACAGTACCTGCAGGAGTGCCCGGGCATTTGTCAAATTGATCGGCAACACCGTCACCATCAGAATCTTTTTTCAGATCATTAACAGCGTTTTCTACGTTAGTTACACGGCCTTTTAAGGCTGCAACTTCCTGACGTAATGCTTCATCATATAATTCATCATACATCATAGCTACCGGGTTAACCCACTCTAAGCTTGGTTTTGATTTTGAACCTAAAGTAAATTCTAAACCTGCATAACCGTATGAGTAACGATCTTTAGTAGGATAGCTTTTACGTACACCATCAAAGTTATCACCATCGATAAAGTTTTCAGTGTAACCTAAGTTTAACGCAATTTGATCAGTTAAACGGAATTTAGCACCAATACCAACCGGAATAACAAATTCCATAACGTGTTTAGGCCATTTTAAAGTTTCGCCATTTGTACCGTTTGTGCCATAACCAACAATAGTTGGCGTATAAGATGCTAAACCAACACCACCTGTAAAGAAGAAGTTGATAGCATTTTTACGACGCAAATAATCAATTGTAGCTACGTTTACAACACCACTTAAGCTTCCTTGAACAAAAGTAGTTGAATAGCTTACGTAGTTGTTGAAAGTTATACCGTCAGTAACAAAAGGTGCACTACCGCTGTTGCCGGCTACTTTGCCACCGCGTACATCCAATTGTAAACCAAATGAGTGTGCCAATTGGTCTTTAATAGAAACGCCATAACCTAAGTTAACAACGTTACCGTTAAAATCGCTTGAACCGCCGCTTGCAAGCATAGGTGATGTTGCACCAACGTTAACGCCAAGGCTCCAGGTATTGTACTGTCCGCTACCGCCAAATACCTTGGCCGTAGGTGTAGTCGCTGTCTGGGCTTTAACGGCACCAACTGCCATCAACGACACCAAGGAAAGAGCGACTGATTTTTTTAATGTAGAATAGTTCATAGTTTTAAGATTAAACAATGTTTTAATTGTGATTTTTTTCAAAAATAGTAATTATGTTTGAAACGATTACCAAATACTGTTCCAAAAATTATAACATTAACACAAAGAAATGAAAAATGTTCTATAGTTAATACAAATTATAATAAATACTATGAAATATTTACCTGTTCAAAATAATTTATTTACAATTAATAGAAAAAATTTCGTTTCGCGCATAAAGTCAGCATCGTTAGCTATATTTCATGCTAACGACGAGTTTCCCAGAAGCGGAGATCAGACGTTTATTTTTAAGCAAAATCCCGATTTCTTTTACCTGACAGGCATTGATCAGGAGCAAAGTATCCTTTTATTGTTTCCTGATTGTCCTAATCCACTATACAAAGAAGTCCTCTTTTTAAGACAAACAAATGAACATATCGCTGTTTGGGAAGGGCATAAGTATACAAAGGAAGAAGCAAAGGAAGCATCGGGCATTGAAACAATATATTGGTTGAGTGAATTTGATAACATATTACATAGTGTAATAAACTATGCAGCCAATATTTATATTAATACCAACGAGAATGACCGCTTTAGTTTTTCTGTCCCATACCGTGATTTGAGGATGCTTGAAGCACTACGCGTAAAATATCCTTTGCATCATTATGAGCGATCGGCAGTAATTATGCGCGACCTGCGCGCGGTGAAATCTCAAACGGAGATTGATCTTACTAAAAAAGCCTGTGCCATTACTAAGGATGCTTTTGAGCGTGTTTTAAAATTTACTAAACCCGGCGTTACCGAGTATGAAATAGAAGCAGAGATAATTCATGAATTTATTAAGCAACGCGCAACCGGACATGCTTATAACCCTATTATCGCATCCGGCAAGAACGCCATTGTACTACATTATATAGATAACAACCAGGTTTGTAAGGATGGCGATGTGATTTTGTTTGATTTTGGTGCTGAATATGCCAATTACAATGCCGATATGAGCCGTTCCATACCGGTTAACGGTCGTTTTACCAAACGCCAGCGCGATATGTATGATGCTGTTTTGCGTGTAATGCGTGCCGCAACCAAAATGTTGTTAGAAGGTACAGTATGGAACGAGTACCATGATGAGGTTGGTAAAATAATGACCGGCGAACTAATAGATTTAGGCTTATTAACCAAGCATGATGTAGAAAAGCAGGATCCCAAAATGCCTGCTTATAAAAAATACTTCATGCATGGCACATCGCACCATTTAGGTTTGGATGTGCATGATTTTGCCAGCCGTTATAAACCATTTGAGGCAGGTAATATATTAACGTGCGAGCCGGGTATTTATATCCCTGCGGAAGGTTTAGGGATAAGGATAGAGAATAATATCCTGATAACTAAAGGCGGTAATATTGATCTGATGGCTGATATTCCGGTTGAGGCTGAGGAGATTGAGGAGATAATGAATAGTTAGATTTCGGAGTTATAGTTCTTGTCTATAAAAGAATATAAATTAAATTCCGAATTGCCTAAAGCTGCTGCAATACCTTGCTGAAGCTTTTTTTTGTCTACACCAGCCATACGTTTTTGCTGGATGATCTTATAGGCTTTTTCTGCCAATAGAAATTCTTTGCGGGTGTTTTTTATATCTTTTGCTGATAAAATAAAATCTGCTATTTCACTTATACCTGTTCCTGTAGTGGCTACGGTTTTAAAAACAGGTATCTCTTCGCCCGGATTTTGATGGATTATCTTTTTAAGATTATTGGCAAACAGGTCGGCATCATCACGGTCGGCTTTGTTGATGATAAATGCATCAGCGATCTCCATCAGGCCCGATTTAATATTTTGTATCTCATCGCCCGATTCCGGAACTAATACCACAAAAGTTATATCCGCCAACCCTGCAATTTCAATTTCTGATTGGCCCACACCAACGGTTTCTATCAGCACATAATCAAAACCCGCGGCACGCAATACATCGGCCATTTCAATGGTTTTTGCGGATAGGCCACCTAATGAGCCACGGGTAGCCAATGATCTTATAAAAACATTGGGGCTATTAAAATGCTTGCTCATGCGTATCCTGTCGCCTAATAAAGAGCCAAAATTAAATGGTGAGGTAGGGTCTATAGCTAACACCGCTATCTTGTTCCCTTTGCTTATCAATTGTTCGATAAGCATATTTACCAATGTGCTTTTACCTGCCCCTGGCGGCCCGGTTATACCTATAATAGGTGTGTTTTTGGTAAAGCGAAGATTTTTTAGAAGTTTATCAGCGCCCGGCAAGTCATTCTCAACAACCGTAAGTGTGCGGGCAACTGATTTAAAATCGGTGTAGTTGGATGATATGTTATTAACGCCCGGCATATTAATATATAAAGGAACAAAAATAATAAGGAAAAGCCACAACGCAGCATTTGTTGGCGGCGCATACAAACGGTATGCCCGTACTCTATTGATGACAACGCTAAAAAAAGGATATAGTGTTTCACAAAATAATGAAACACATGAAACACTCTTTTAGGTTAATTTATTGATAATTAATGATTTGACAAAATGAGTGAAACACTTTGAAACAGTACAAAAGCTTTAAGTAAAATAGTATAAATAGCTTATAATTAATAATTTATGCTATTTTATCGATTTTTGCAAAAATGGGGTGAAACACCTGATGTGAAACACTTTATTTCGCCTTAAAGTCTGCGAGCGACCCCATCAGACAATACTATTGATGTAAGTTTGTATGCTGTTTTCTCATGGGCTACTACGCTCTTGAGAGGGAATTGCACAATCCGCCGCCCAATCTGCCTGTGAGGACACAGACAGCGGAAAAAAGATAACTATATTTGTCACTCAACTTTAAACCAAACTAAAGTTTTAATGAAAGTAGCCGGGTTCACCTTTATCCGTAATGCCGTAAAAAACGATTATCCCATTGTGGAGGCCATAACTTCTATATTGCCTTTATGTGATGAATTTGTGGTGGCCCTGGGTAACTGCGGGGATGATACCGAACAATTAGTAAGAGGTATCAATTCGCCCAAAATAAAAATCATTAATACGGTTTGGGACGATTCCATTCGGGAAGGCGGGGCAGTATTTGCTGCCGAAACAGACAAGGCTTTTGCTGCTATATCGCCCGATGCCGATTGGGCATTTTATATACAAGGAGATGAGTGCGTACACGAAAAATATCATTCATTAATTAAAAAGGAGATGGAGGATAATTTAAACGATGCCAATATTGAGGGCCTGCTGTTTAAATACCTGCATTTTTATGGGTCGTATGATTATTATGGGCACTCGCGCAGGTGGTACCGCAGGGAAATACGTATTGTAAGAAATAATAAAGCTATACACTCGTATCGTGATGCGCAAGGTTTTAGGTGGGATAACCGAAAGATAAATGTAAAATTGATAGATGCTTATATATATCATTATGGTTGGGTAAAGCCGCCATCAGGATTGGCAAATAAGCTGCGTAACTTCAATCAATTTTATCATGATGATGAATGGATGGCCCAAAACCTGCCCGATAGCTTTACGTTTGATTATAGCCATAAAAACCCCGACAGGCTGGTGCATTTTGCGGGCAGCCACCCTGCAGTAATGCAAAACCGGATAGCGGCCACTAACTGGAAACTGGATATCGACCTGAAAAATTTAAATAAAAAAATGACTTTCCGCCGTAAACTTTTGCAAAAGGTAGAAGATATTACCGGCTGGCGCATAAGTGAGTACCGCAATTATAAAATAGTTAAGAAATAGCAGGTGGATAAAAAAAGCATCAGCATAGTTATACCTAATTATAATGGCAGGCAGCTGCTAGCAGAATACCTGCCCTATACTTTTGCCGCTATTGAAAATGCCGGCGTAGCTTATGAGGTTATTGTGGTGGATGATGCCTCGGCAGATACATCTGTTGAATATATTAAACAAGCGTATCCGCAGGTAAAGTTATTGGTCAACGCACAAAATAGTGGTTTCTCCTACTCCTGTAACAAGGGAATTGCTGCCGCGCAATATGAGTTAATATTACTGTTGAACTCGGACGTTAAACTTGCGCCCGATTATTTTGAGCAGCAGTTTAAATATTTTGAGGCTGATGATACCTTTGGCGTGATGGGGCGCATAATTGATATGGAGGGCGATAACATACAAGATGCCGCGCGCTCGCCAAAATTTAACGGACTAAAATTAAAAACCGAGTACTTTTATTATACTAATGATGAAAACGACCGCCTATATACCTTTTATTTATCGGGCGCAAACGCGTTAATAGATGCCGCCAAATTGAAAGAGATAGGCGGATTTTATGAATTATTTTCGCCGTTTTATTGCGAGGATATGGAGTTGAGTATACGCGCCTGGAAGTTGGGGTGGAAATGTTATTATGAGCATCAGTCGGTATGCCGGCACCAAATATCAGCCAGTACTAAAAACTACCAAAAGCCCAAATGGATAAAAAGCACCTATTACCGTAACCGGTTTTATTTACATGTGTTGCACCTGAATGGCTTAGCGCTATTTGGCTGGTACGTGCAAATTACATTGATAGACCTGTTACCCAAATTACTGATGGGCCAAACCTGGATATGGAAAAGCTATAAAGAATTGTTTAAAAACAGCGACTTGATTGATCAATATAAAGAGCGTTTAAATATATTGTTAACTCAACACAGCAGTAAACGCAGTATATTTAATGTGGTTGACACCATAAGGTTATCTGTAAAAAATAAAAAGATAATAAAAGTTAAGTTATCATAAATGAAAAGCGGGCCATTTGTTTCTGTCGCGTTGTGCGCCTATAATGGGGCAGCCTATTTGGCGCAGCAGCTGGATACGCTTGTTGATCAAACTTATAAAAATTTGGAGATTATTGTGATTGACGATTGTTCTACCGATAATACCTATGCTATATTAACAAATTACGCATCCCGTTATCCGCAATTTAAGCTATACCAAAACGAAAGCAATCTCGGCTTTGTAAAGAATTTTGAACGCGCGGCAACTTTATGCACCGGTGAACTGATTGCCCTTTGCGACCAGGATGATATTTGGGACTTGCAGAAAATTGAAAAGCAGGTTAATGCCATAAAGGATAATGTACTGATATATCACGATTCGGAATTTATACATGAGGATGGCAGCTTAATGAATAAAAAGGTATCAGATGTAATGAACCTTTACCGCGGCGATGAGCCGGAAGTGTTTTTGTTTTTCAATTGTGTATCGGGCCATTCCATATTAATGAAGCGGGCGCTGCTGGATGAAGCCCTGCCATTAAAAGAAACCTATTTCCACGATTGGTGGCTGGCCTATGTGGCAACCAATATGGGCACTATAGATTTTATGCCCGAATGCCTGGTTAAATACCGCCAGCACGATAAAAGCGACACCAATATTTTGCGGACAAAACGGGATAAGGAAGTACATAAACATACTTCTATACAAAAACTGGAGCGGATACAAACATGGCTGGGCCATTGCGCGGCTTATCCAAAAAATAAAAATGATATCGCCTTGCAATTTTATAAAGCATTTACCAAACGGATGGGTAGTTATATATCATTTGGGTTAAGCAGGTTATTAATAAAATACCGGAGTACTATTTTCCTTATCCGCAAAAAGAGCAAGCTAAACCGCGCCAATTATATTTATAGCCAAATATGGGGGGCAAAAACAAAGAAATTATTTAGTTAATTTTGAAATAAACCTTAATATCAATTTGAAAAGTAAACTAATATTTTTTTCATTATCATTTCCTAAATGACACCTACAAGCATTGAAAGTATTTTAGAACAGTTAAATTTAATTGAGAAAAAAATAAATACAAGAGATAGTCTTGTTATTCGAGGTCAAATTCTCTTACTTGAACGTATAGTTAGTCGGTTTTTCGAAAAATCATCATACATAGATTATATCGATGATGCCGATGAAAGTAATGAAGAAATAATTGAAGCGGGTGGTGAGATAGAAGGGCATACCTATAAACATATAAGGAACATTCTACATATGGTTATTGAGAATTTGGCTATAGAGCTAACATCATTTGGCTTTGAATCTAAGAATGATCCCAAAATTGATAAATCAATCAATATAAATAATCAGCATACAATTAATCAATCACAATCTATAAGTGTTGAGTTTTTAAAGGAAATATTTAAAGATTCCCTTACAGGAAAACAACTAAAAGAACTGTCTGAAATAGTAAAAGAAGAGAAGGATGTTAATAAGGCAACATCAAAGCTATTCGATAAAATAAAGGGTTTTGGCAGTGATGTAGCAAGTAATATTGTTGCAGGAATATTAACAAACCCACATTTATACACCAGCTTATTCTAAAGCTAATTTGCATGAAATTATTTAATTAATTTTGGAAGGATGACGTTTAAGAAAAAGAATCTCCTGGGTAAGTTGCTGTTAAAATATTCTGACAGGGATAAATATAAAGAGTACAAGTGGGAGATAACCAACTATAATAAAGAGGAATTTCAAAATTACTTTACCGGTAAGCAGCGCTTAAATACTGTAGAGAAAATAAAGGCATTCTGCACATCAAACTCCGAACTTAATGTACACCATAGCGGCAACGCAGGCGATATTATTTATGCCCTTGCAACACTTAAAGAAATACATGGGCTAACCGGCGTAAAAATAAATCTGTATTTAAAGCTAAGCAAACCGCGCAATATGCCTAAGCATATGACACACCCGCTGGGTAGCGTTATGCTTAACCAAAAAATGGTGGATATGTTGGCTCCGTTGGTGTTATCGCAAAATTATATTGATAAATGCGAAGCCTATGATGGTCAGCAAATACACATTGACCTTGATTTTTTCCGGTCGAAATTGATACCTATAGATCATGGAAATATCGCGAGATGGTGCGGCTATTTAACCGGCGTAACCCCGCAATTATGGAAAAGCTGGCTAACAGTTAATGCTGATAAAGCTTACGCAAATACCATAGCTATTGCCCGCAGCGAACGTTACCGTAATACAGCTATTGATTACTCGTTTTTGCAAAAATATAATGAGGTGGTTTTTGTGGGCGTAGCATCAGAGTATGAAGATATGCGCCAATCAATACCCAACCTTAAATGGGTGCAGGTGGACGATTTTTTAAAACTGGCGCAGATAATTGCAGGCTGCAAGGTTTTTATTGGTAACCAATCGTTCCCGTTCGCTATTGCCGAAGGGCTTAAAGTGCCGCGTATATTAGAGCTTTATTACCAGATAGCTAATGTAATTCCCGAAGGTGAGAACGCGCACGACTTTTTCTTTCAGGAACATTTGGAATCGTTAGTAAAACAGTTGGCCGTTTAATAATTATAATATGAAGAAGAAAGGTCTTTTAAATAAGCTTTGGCTAAAACATACCGATAAGAGAGGTTACAAAGAATATAAATGGCAACTGGTAAATTATAAAGATGTTGAGTTTAAACGCTTCATTACCGGCAACCAGCGGTTAAGCAACTTTCCGCAAATTAAAGAACATGCCCTTGCTAACGGAAAACTAAACCTGAACCATAGCGGCAACGCAGGCGATATTATTTATGCGCTGCCAACCATCCGCGAAATACATGAGCTTACAGGGGTGCCTGTAAATTTATATTTCACGCTAAACCGCCCCATGATATTTGCCGAGGGTGTAACGCATTCGCATGCGCTGGGTGGTGTAATGCTTAACCAGAAGATGATAGATATGCTGGTGCCGCTGATAAAAAGCCAGCCGTATATTAATGAGTGCGAGGCAAGCAGCGATAAACCAATTGATATTGATCTGGATTATTTCCGATCAGGCTTTGTACCGCAGGATAAGGGGAACATTGCCCATTGGTGCGCTTATATTACGGGCGTTAATCCGCCGCTTTGGAAAAAATGGCTGACGGTTGAACCCGACCATACTTATAAAGATACCATCATCCTGGCCCGCAGCGAACGCTACCGAAACATTATGATCGATCATAAATTTTTGAATAAGTATGATAACATGATATTCATAGGTGTGGAATCAGAATATAATGACATCATTAAAACCATGCCCAATATTAAATGGGTAAAGGTGGACGACTTTTTACAAATGGCAAAAATGATAGCGGGGTGTAAGTTGTTTATCGGCAATCAATCGTTCCCATTTTCTATAGCCGAGGCATTGAAAGTGCCACGCATTTTAGAGGTTTCGTTCGATGTAATAAACGTGGTGCCCGAAGGCGAAGGCGGTTACGACTTTTTCTTCCAGGATCATTTTGAAACGTTGGTAGAAAAGTTGGCGCGATAGTTAGGCGGCGATTACTCACCCCGACTACGCTACGCTGGTCGACCCTCTCTTCACCTTCGGCGGAAAGAGGGTTTTTCAAATAGTCCAAAGATTTGTCAACTTTTAAAAAGTTGACAAATCTACACCTGGTTACCCTCTTTACGGCTTGCCGAAGAGAGGGTCGCGCACGAAGTGCCGCGGGGTGAGTCAACGGCGTGCGTTCTGCCATCGTTTAAATTCCCATACTAATATTCGCTAAATACCGTTAGCTTTGCACTCTTTAAATATTTTTAATGAAGACTTATTTCCGGCTACTATCCTTTGCCAAGCCAATTGAAAAATTTGCTATTCCTTATATAATCACAACCATATTTTCTGTAATATTTAGTACACTAAATCTGGCACTGCTTGCCCCATTACTGCAAACATTGTTTTCTGATAAACAGACTGGTATTGTGGCATTGGGCCCAAGACCATCCGCGTTTAACATAATGGATACATTTAATTATTATGTACAGTATATGCTTAATAATTACGGCAAGTGGGGTACTTTACAATTTGTTTGTGCAACAATAATAGTATCTGCTTTGCTGGCGAATCTTTTTCGATATCTATCGCAACGTACTATGGAAAATTTACGGGTGCATACGTTATTAAATTTCCGGAGAGCGGTATTTAATAATGTTATGAACCTGCATCTGGGTTTTTTCAGTAATGAGCGTAAGGGAGATATTATTTCAAAGATCGCGTCGGATGTTCAGGTGGTCCAATTTTCGGTAACAAGCACCTTACAAGTTGTATTTAAAGAACCCTTAACATTAATAGCCTACATGGCATGGTTGTTTGCCATATCAACCAATCTTACTCTTTATTCTTTATTGATAATTCCGGTTTCTGCTTTTGTAATATCTAAAATTGTAAAGCGCCTAAAAGCCCAGGCAATTGCATCACAACAAACATATGGTAACATGATCAGCTACCTGGATGAAGCCTTATCCGGTATAAAAATTATTAAAGCCTTTAATGCAACAGAATTTATAAAAAAACGGTTTGATCAAGAAAACGTAACCTATTCAAAAATTACTAAATCAATGGCCAGGCGCCAGCAATTGGCATCGCCTGTTTCTGAGTTTTTTGGTATAGCTATGGTTTCGGGTATTGTTTTATACGGCGGCCATCTCATATTTACAAAAGACAGCTCTTCTTTAAAGCCCGAAGAGTTTATCACATACATAGCTTTGTTCTCACAGGTTATGCGCCCGGCCAAAGCCATATCCGACTCATTCAGCAATATTCACTCGGGCATTGCGGCAGGCGAACGTGTTTTAGCTTTAATAGATGAAAAACCTTTAATAAAAGATACGCCGAATGCAACTGCCATAACCGAATTTAACGAAGGCATATACTTTAAAAATGTATCGTTCGCTTACCAGGAAAAGGTTGTTTTGTCTGATATCAATTTGAATATTCCTAAAGGTAAAACCGTAGCATTGGTTGGTCCGTCGGGTGGTGGTAAGTCTACCTTAATGGACCTAATACCACGATTTACCGACCCGCAAAGCGGTGAAGTGCTGATAGATGACCATAACATCAAATCTATCACTGCCGAATCATTAAGAGCCTTAATGGGGTTTGTAAACCAGGAATCCATCCTGTTTAATGATTCCATTTACAACAACATCGCCTTTGGTAAAGTAGATGCTACACCCGAACAGGTAGAAGCCGCGGCACGTATAGCCAATGCACATAGTTTCATTTTAGAGACCGAAGAAGGCTACAATACCAACATAGGCGACCGCGGTACCAAACTATCCGGCGGGCAGCGCCAGCGGATCTGTATTGCAAGGGCCGTTTTAAGCAACCCGCCTATTATGTTGTTGGATGAGGCTACATCGGCATTGGATACCGAATCAGAAAAATTGGTGCAGGATGCCTTGAATAATTTGATGAAAAACCGTACCTCGCTCATTATAGCGCACCGTTTAAGCACCATACAAAATGCCGATATTATTGTGGTGCTGGAAAGCGGTAAAATTGTAGAGCAGGGCACTCACCATGAACTCATCGGCCACAATGGTTTATACCGTAAGCTGATAGATATGCAAACCTTTATCAATTAAACCATGCCCGGGCAGCAAGCTAAACATAAGGTTGCGGTAGTTATTCCTTTTTATAAGGATACACTTTCGGCTCATGAGGTTATTGCGCTGCAGCAATGTTTTAAGGTACTGGCAAATTACCCGGTGATAGCGGTAAAACCTAATCACCTTACCCTGCCTGTAGAAGTAAGTGCTTATCCATTGGCTGATACTATAAGTTTTGATGACGACTATTTTAAAGACATTAATGGTTACAATGCCTTAATGCTGTCTGATAAATTTTATAAAGAATTTTTAGGATATGAATATATCCTCATTCATCAACTGGATGCATTTGTTTTTAGGGATGAGCTTAACTATTGGTGCGATCAAAACTACGATTATATAGGCGCGCCCTGGTTGCGCGATTGCGATCATCCGGATTGGGTTAAGGCGGTTAAATCAAACATCAGGTACTTTTTCCATACCCGTTATGATATCTATGTAAACGGCGAGCCGAGCCGCTACCAGTTTGAAAATAAGGTTGGCAACGGTGGCTTTTCTTTACGTAGGGTAAAGAAGTTTTACGATATCAGCGTAGCTAAAAAAGAATTTATTGCCGGCTACCTGGCAAAAGGCAGCACCCATTTTAACGAGGATAGGTTTTGGAGCATTGAAGTAAACCGCAAGCGCAAAGCGTTAAGGATACCTTATTATAAAAAAGGAATAAAATTCTCGTTCGAATATGTTTTGGACAGGGCTATGTCGCTCACCAATAATCAGTTGCCATTTGGCTGCCACGCCTGGGATGAACACCTTGCTTTTTGGAGGCCGTTTTTTAAGGAGTGTGGATATGATATATAACTAAATATATTGGCCAGGAGCAGCCTGTTTATTCAGTTGGCAAGGAATCACACAGTCCGCCGTTTTAGTTTTACCGCCCTATTAGCACCTTCGCCTTTGTTTTATTCAACAGCGTAACTATTATAAATGTTAAGCTATATACTATAATCAAACGCGTTAACATATACAACCATACTTCGCCATAGCTTAGTGGGTTAATATCAAACCTTAACGATACAAAGATGATTGGCAATAGCATAGCTACTAATATGTAGTGGATAAGATAAATACCGTAAGTAGTTTCGCGCGATTTTAAATATTTGGCGAACCCGAAATTTTTGATCTTTATCAACAGGAAAAAGAAACAAAGTGAATACAAAATGTTACTTAGCCGCAGCGTGTTATATGGATCCACACTATGCAAGGTTTTAAGGTGTTGAATTTCCCATATACCCGATACCAGCGTTACTGTTGATAATGCTATCCAAAGCCAGATAGATGTTTTATCAACCCACTTTTCCAGTGTGCTTAAATGTCGATTAAACAGTGCGCCCAACCATAAAAAAAACACAAAACCAAATATAGCGGTGGAGTGACGCGGTTCTATCCACTCATTATAAATGTTGAACATATATAATATGGTGAACAAAAACAGAGTGGCACCAAGCCAGTAAGAGTAAAGCCAGCGTTTAAATATTAATAGTATGCCTATACAGATAAGGAAATTGGGGATGAACCAATAGCTGGTGTACAGGTAAATATTTTTAGCATAGTCAAGCACCGTCAAACCAAAATGTGGCTGAAACACGCCCGAATTAAATTTGTATGCTATAACTGCGTCATTCAAAACTTTCATCGCCAAAAAAAATAACGACCAAAACACCCAGGGAGCAATGGTATTATCAACACGTCTTTTTAAATATTGATAAGGGGTGTAAGTGGTAAATTTTTCACCTATTAAAAATCCTGACAGCAAAAAAAACGCTATAGTGCCAAATTTTATAAACTGAATAACAGATACAAACGTAAGGATACTAAGTTTATCAGTTGGGTGATAGGTGCTTTCATCAAACGAAAAACAATGCTCCACCACAATACTTATCATTGCAATGGCACGTATGGAATCTATAAACTTATAATTTTTTTTGGCTGGTGCTTCGTTAACTAAATTCTGCATAATTCGTGGCAAATATACCAATCCTTGTCATTTCGAAATAATAACGCTATGTAAGTAAATGGTTGCAATCATCACCAAGTAAAAAAGCCACCCGTATTACGGATGGCTTTTTTTGTTATAAGGTTCAGTTATTAATTCAATTTAAAGCCAAAGCCCATTTGTAAAGCCTGGTTACGGTAAGCAGGTACAAAGCTGTTACCATTTGTGTTTCTTCCTTGCAGATCAACAGCGTAACGGGCATGCAATTCTATAGTGTGGCTAATATTTATACCCATTCCAACAACACCATCAACTAAAAGATTGCTTCCGCTGATGTCATAATTTTGTTGGGCCGCTGATGAAAAGCCACTGCTGAATTTACTTGATGAGGCGATCATGTAAGACACTTGCGGACCTACGTAAAAATTAATTCTGGAACCGGCGTGAAACTTTGCCAGTAACGGCGCGTCAATAAACTGTGAGCGCAGTGTAAAATTCCCAAATGGGGTGTTTGCGCTATATCCTTTTTGTGAATATAATATTTCTGGTACAATAGCAAGGGTGGTATTAACCGGCAGATCAAAAGAAAACCCCGCGGTAAAACCCGCTAAGCCGCTGGTATTAAAATTAGTGCCGCCTGTTGTGCTTGATAATGCTGCACCTGCTTCAAATGTTACGCTTGGCAGGCCGGCGCCGGATAGATCGGCACGGTCGCTGTTTAAAAATGTTTGAGCACTTACACTTCCTGCAATCAGCAGTATTGTGGCTAAAAGGATAATTTTTTTCATTATATTATAAATTATATACTTTAAATGAAGTGTTCTTAATTTAAACCCGTGTAAAAAAGTTGTAATAATTAACTTTTTAATAACTGTTACTACGTATACGGCGTTTAATAATAAAGAGTTGCAATTTTTTATCATTTTAATTTACTTTTGGTGTATGCGCCGATTGAAAAAAAATTTACTACCTGTTTTACTACTGATCTTTAATCTTTTTACCCTGGATGTTCTTGCCCAACAGGATAACTATATCCAGACATTGAGCCACCAAAATCATTGGGTAGATTCTGTATATAAAAGGCTGAGTCGAAAGCAAAAAGTAGCACAATTGTTTTTTGTAAGAGCACATACCAATAGGGGGGTGGCTTATGAAGACTCTGTAGCTAAAGTTATCAAAAGCCAACAGGTGGGCGGGCTGGTGTTTTTCCAGGGTGGCCCGGTGAGGCAAGCTGATCTGACCAACCGGTATCAAAAAATATCCAACGTGCCATTATTAATAGCTATGGATGGGGAGTGGGGGGTTGGAATGCGGTTAGATTCCACTATATCATACCCTTATCAAATGACTTTAGGAGCCATACAGGATAATAGCCTGATCTATAAAATGGGGCAGCAGGTGGCTTATGATTTTAAACGGTTGGGTATGCAAATGAATTTTGGGCCGGATATGGATGTAAATAATAACCCCAATAATCCGGTTATTAACTACCGGTCGTTTGGTGATAATAAATACAATGTTGCAAAAAAGGGAATAGCCTATTTTAAAGGTATGCAAGATGCCGGGCTACTAACTACCGCAAAACATTTCCCCGGTCATGGTGATACCAATGTTGATTCGCATTTTGATTTGCCGCTGTTGCCTTTTAGTGTTGAGCGGTTAGATTCGTTGGAAGAATACCCTTTCCGCGAAGCGGTAAAGGCGGGCATAGCTGGTGTAATGATAGCTCATATGAGCATACCGGCTTTGGATAGCACCAAAAACCAGCCATCTACGCTATCTAAAAAAATTGTGACCCGCGTATTAAAAAACGAGTTAGGGTTTAAAGGACTGATAGTGTCTGATGCGATGGAAATGAAAGCCGTAACCAAATATTACCCTGACGGTGAAGCAGAGCTGAAAGCCTTTTTAGCAGGTAATGATATTATTGAATTATCAGACGATTCTAAAAAAGCAATACAAAAAATAAGACGTGCCGTGCGTAGGGGCGATATACCCGATGAACAGTTTGAAGCGAAGGTTAAAAAAGTGCTGGCTGCAAAATATTGGTCGGGATTAAATAATCTGCATGAAGTTTCTACAGAACATTTATTTGCTGATTTGAATAGGCCTGCCGCCCGTGAACTGGTACAACAACTAAGCGATGCCGCGGTGACTTTACTAAAGGGTAATGCCCAAACACTGGAGCTTAACCCCATACAAAAAACAGCTATTATAAGTATTGGGGTTGATAAAGCAACGATTTTTCAAACCGAACTGGCTAAATGGTATAGCAACAGTACCCTATTTACCATAAACAAAAGTACCTCGGTTGCCGAGCTGAACAGGATGCTGGAAACCTTAAAAGATTATGGGCAGGTTTATGTAGGTATACATGATACCCGCGCCCGCCCGCAAAGTAAGCTCGATTACAGCAATGGCGTTAAAGAATTTATTACCGCTTTGGCCGAACATAATAATACGGTGATAAGCGTTTTTGCAAACCCATATACCATTGCCGGTTTGCCGGGCATTGAAAAAAGCGGCGCCCTTATTGCCTGCTACCAAATGAGTAATGAACTGCAACGGGCAGCAGTAAAAGTAATTACACAGCAATTAAAGCCAACGGGCAAATTATCCGTGAGCGTAAATGTGTATTTCCCTAATGGGGCAGGTTTATAAATAAAATAATTTTACACTATATGGTGACACAATTTTGCCAGTGTGTAATGCATTCAACCTATATCAATTTATTAATTATAACAGTTTATCACATCCTCAACCGCAAGGATACAGAGCGCCCAAGTGCCTGAACAAGGTTAGGATCAATTGTGTTGCTTTTATCTTTTTGTATCCAGGTTTTATTATCCATAATTAATTCCACCTTTTCCCCGTTAAAAATTATTTCTAACTCGGTAGTGTTTTTATTGATAAGGTTAGTATTAAGTATTTGATAAACATAATCTTTGTCATCAAAAGTAATCCGTAGCGGTAATCCCATAGTCTCAATCCTCCGGCGGTAAAGATAACTGTTGTAAATGCTATTATTATTTATAATTGTTAAATAAATAGGAACCTTACAATCGACGATGTTTAATCATAAGGATTAACTTAGGATTTTATTATCTCAAGTAACTTTTCAGGATTTTGCCTATTATCCCAAAACGCAGTGATTATTATTTGACTCTCTGTAAATTTATACAAGATGCTAAAATGCCCTATTGCTGAAATTCTGTTTCGGGGTATATAGTTGTTTTATATGATTCGGGGTGAGATAAAATAACCTTGATTCTTGCAGAAGTTAGTTTGATAAGTTTTTCTGCATAAGTAGCTGACCTGTTTCTTGATGTCCAATATCTTAAAATTTCCCGCCTTTGTTTTGCAGCAGTTTCAGTCCAGACTATTGTCCTTTTAGCCATTCCAGGTCATTCTTGTCTAATTGATCTTGAGAAATCAATCTGCCTGCTTCAATGTCTTTATCACTTAACTTCAACATTAAAATTTGTTCGTTACTAAGTTTAACTGAATCAATATTTACATCGCTTTTTTCAACCAATTGGTTTAAAGCAAGCAGGTATTCTTTATTTGATATAGCAAGTAGCTTATCTATTAGATTATTTCTTAAAGTGTCAACGGTTGCCATACATCAAATTTAAATAAAAATCAGGTTTCTTATATAAATAATTTTGTTATTCTTTTTTGTTAGCATATTCATATCACTCATCCTTTGCTATCTTTACTAATGCTATCTTTACTAAACAATGATCTCATCCAATCCCAATAAATATAATATCAAATTTCAGGAAGCATTGGCCGGTTTAAACCCCGAGCAATTGGCTGCCGTAAATAAAATGGACGGCCCGGTGTTGGTTATTGCCGGCCCCGGTACAGGTAAAACACAGATACTGGCTGCCCGCATTGGCAAAATATTGACTGATACCGATGCGTTGCCCGGTGAAATACTTTGCCTTACTTACACCGATGCGGGTGCAGTAGCCATGCGCAAACGCTTATTTGAGTTTATTGGGCCCGATGCTTACCGCATACATATTTATACTTTCCATGCTTTTTGTAATGAGGTGATACAGGAAAACCTGGAGTACTTTGGCAAATTGAATTTAGAGCCATTATCTGACCTGGAATCGGCAATGCTTTTCAGGGAATTGGTAGATGATTTTCCGAAAGACCATTTACTAAAGCGTTTTACGGGCGATATTTATTATGATGTACCCCGGTTAAAGAGCCTGTTCTCTACCATGAAGCGGGAAAACTGGGATGAGCAATTTATTGAAAAAGCTATAAACGAATATCTGGATGACCTGCCTAACCGGGAAGAATTTATATATAAGCGGGGAAATTCTGCCAAAGGCATAAACATTGGCGACCCCAAGCAAAAAGATATTGATGCCGCTCATGACCTCATGAAAAAGCTGCTGGCTGCTGTGGTTGAATACCAGCGCTATGATGCCAAAATGAAAGCCAGCGGGCGATATGATTATGATGATATGATCATTTGGGTATTAAAGGCTTTCCGTGAAAATGAAGAGATACTACGCAAGTACCAGGAACGCTATCATTATATTTTGGTGGATGAGTTCCAGGATACCAGCGGATCGCAAAATGAGTTGCTTAAGTTTTTGCTAAATTATTGGGAAACACCAAACGTATTTGTGGTAGGCGATGATGACCAATCCATCTTCAAGTTCCAGGGTGCCAATATGAAGAACATTTTAGATTTTGCTAATGATTATGTAAGTACGCTATCAACCGTTGTGCTTAAACATAATTACCGTTCTAATCAACATATTCTTGATATTTCTAAAGCACTCATTAATAATAATAACGAGCGTTTAACACGGCAGCTGGCTTTGGATAAAAGCTTACAGTCGTCGCATTCACGTTTTGATGAACTGGTGGTAAAGCCGGTTATACGCGAGTATGAAAATCCCGATCAGGAAATGGTTGATGTAGCCATCAGCATAAAACATTTGGTAGAAAAAGGTACGCAGCCGGGAGAGATAGTTGTTATCTATCGTAACCATAACCAGGTAGAAGATCTGATACATTTTTTAGATACCCAAAAGATAGCGGTTAACACCCGCCGGAAAATAGATGTACTAACCATTCCGTTTGGTGAAAAGATCATAAACATACTGCGCTATTTGGCTATGGAGCTTAATTCGCCTTATAGCGGGGATGAGTTGTTGTTCGAGATCATGCATTATGATTTCTTTACCATAGCACCTATAGAAATTGCCAAGGCAAGCATAGCGGTATCAAAAGAGAATTTTGTTACATCTACCAATAATCAGCCCAAAACATCATTGCGCCGGTATATACATGAAATGCGCGCGCCCAAACAACCCAACCTGTTTGATGCCGAGCTGAATACGGAAATGAAATACCTCATTAATAATATTGATGAGTTGATAAGTGACGCGGTAAGCATTACACTACAACAGCTTTTTCAGCAGGTTATTGGTAAAATGGGTATCCTGCGGTATATTATGCACCAGGCAGATAAGGGAACTTACATGCAGGTGCTCACTAATTTCTTTGATTTTTTAAAGGACGAGAGTCGCAAAAATCCCGAAATAAAATTAGCCGACCTGCTGGCTACTATCGATACCATGAAAGAACACCGTATCCGGTTGGATTTGAATCAGGTTATCTATTCTGATAATGGTGTAAATTTCTTCACTGCGCATGGTTCAAAAGGACAGGAGTTTGAGCATGTATTTTTTATTGGATGTGATAAAAAGACGTGGGACAGCAAAGGCCGCAATACAGGTTTCAGTTACCCCGATACGTTGACACAAGCTACAAATGATGATATCGCTCAAAAAGAAGAGTCAAGGCGATTGTTTTATGTAGCACTTACCCGCGCCAAACAATGCCTCATGATATCATATGCGAATAAAGATAAAAAGGGCAAAGAGCAGGAGTCGTCACAATTTATAGGCGAGATACTGGCTGATACAGATATGGTTATCGAGCATCCTAAAGTTACAGAAGCCAATATGCTGGAGTTTTATACCACTCAGTTTAGCGAAGCTGATAAACCAAAGGTTGAGCTGCTGGATACCAATTATATTAACCAATTATTACAAAATTATACCCTGTCGGTAACGCATTTAAATAACTTTTTAGATTGCCCGCTCAGGTTTTATTTCCAGTGTTTAATTAGGGTGCCGTCTGGTAAAAGCCCGTCGGCAACATTTGGGCAGGCTGTGCATTGGGCGCTCAACAAAGCCTTCAGGTGGTTAAAGGATGATGACGATAATTTCCCATCGACCGAACAGTTTATGAAAGAGTTTAAATGGTACATGTACCGTAACCGCGATTCGTTCACCAAAGAAGAGTTTAAGCTGCGTGTTGATTATGGCGAAAAGATATTGCCGCCATATTATGAGCAAAACATTACCAAATGGAACAAGGTAGCAGTAACTGAGCGGAGTATTAAAAATATTGAAATAGAAGGCGTACCTATAAAAGGCAACTTGGATAAAATAGAGTTTGAGGGTAAACAGGCTACCATTGTTGATTATAAAACAGGCAAGCTAAAAAATGCCAAAGACAAGTTAGTTGGTCCAACAAATGACAAACCCGAAGGCGGCGATTATTGGCGCCAGGCTGTGTTTTATAAAATATTAATAGACAACGACCGCAGTAACGATTGGGAAGCAACAACAACCATTTTTGATTTTGTTGAACCCATAAGCGAGGGCGAATATCATAAAGAAAAGATTGTTATCAATCCGGATGATGTTGCATTGGTGACAGACCAGATCACCTCAGTTTACCAAAAAATTATAGCACATGATTTTAATAGCGGCTGCGGTAAAAAAGAATGTGATTGGTGCCATTTTGTACGCAGTAATTTTAAACAAGTTGACGGCATGCTGGCGGTTGTTGGGGATGAGGAAGAGTAAAATTTGCCACAATAAAATGGGTGTCATGCTGAAATAATTAAAACTCGCACTTCTTAATCATAACGCTTGCCGGCGGCGGCCCAAACCACCATTAAACAGGATGCCGATATAAAGCAAATGGTTGATGAGGTATCAGCAAAAAATTGAGGTTAACATTATTTAACAGTTTGTTATTTCACACTCTTTTTCTGCACAATATAATATCCCGCAATAAACACTATTGCAGATATAGCAATACTCACAAAAACATCTTTGGTAAAAATATCAATTACCATTTGGGAGTTGTCTTTGCCTTTTGTATGCGGCATCATAGTTTTTAACGCCATCATGGGAGAGGCGTAGGGGAACCAAAAATCGTATTCCCAATTGGCTGTAGCCATAATTACACCGGCTATTGTACATACAAACCCAATACCCATTGGCTTTAAAAAATCGGCCCAAAGAAGGCTCAGCAAAAACTGAATAGATAAAATACCTAAAGCTGATAAAAATAATTTAAAGTAAACCTGTAGCAGCATTACTTCCATGTGGTATTCAGAAAACTTTAACTCGGGTTTTAAAAGGCCCAATAAGTTGCCAAAGCCAATGGTAAAAAATGCAAAAAGGCCCAGGCTTAAAATAACCAAAAAGAGTGCATATAAATATTTGGCCGAATAAACCGACCATTTGGCTATAGGCAAACTGAATAATGTTTTCCAGGTATCGGCCTTATGTTCAACGCTGTTTACAGAGTAGGCAACAAATATTACAAACATAGGCAGCAGTAATGAACCCATTATGCCTAATATGGCTCCCGAAAAACGCATCCAAAGTAAAACACCCGGCATATTGGTCATTTTTTCACTTTTTACATAAAAGCCAATAAAAACCAATAGGGTTAATATTAATGGTAACAATATAGCTGCCCAAAATCCTAATGTTTTACGGCTCTTATAAAATTCAGACTGTAGGGATAGTATAAAGCCTTTCATTATGCCGGGGTTTGGGTAATGTCTAAGAATAGTTTTTCAAGGTCCTTTTGTACTTTATGTATACTGTAAATTGTATACCCGTTTTTATTAAGCAAGGCATTGATCTGCCCGGTCTTTTCTTTTGATTGGTAAGTTACACATAGATAATTGTCATTAACATCAATAACATTATAACCGCTTTTTGAAAGCAGGTTTGCCGCGTCAACAGTATTGTTAGCTTCAATACGTACCAGGGGTTGACTTATCGACTCCAGGTCTTTTATCTCTCCTTGAAAAAGCAATTCGCCATTATTAATAATGCCTACATGGGTGGCCATACGCTCAATTTCGGCTAATAAATGGCTTGATATAAAAACAGTTTTATTGTGTTTGCTTACCAGCTTTTTTAATAGCTCGCGTATTTCAATAATACCATTAGGGTCAAGGCCGTTAGTGGGCTCGTCAAGTATCAATAATTTGGGATCTGATAATAAAGCCAGTGCAATTCCTAAGCGTTGTTTCATCCCCAGCGAATAATTGCCGGCTTTTTTATGCGCCGCCTGGGTTAGATGCACCAGTTCCAGCATTTCGTCAACACGGTTTTCAGAAATTTGTAACAGGATGGCCCGGTTAAGCAAATTTTCTTTACCGGTAAGGTGCGCGTAGATAGCAGGCTGCTCAATAAGCGATCCTACCTGCGATAATATTTCTTTACGATGGGTTTGAAAGTCCAGATCGAATATGCGGATGCTTCCTTCCTGTGTTTGCAACAGGTTTAACAGTAATTTTATAGTAGTGGTTTTCCCGGCGCCATTAGGGCCAAGAAAACCATATATGCTTCCTTCCGGAACTTGTAGTGATAACGATTTAACAACCGTTTGGCTACCAAAATTAAAGGTTAATCCTTCGGTTTGGATTACCATACATCTTGCTTGCCAATTGAGCAAACAGCTTTTACAAGGGTTATGCCTTTAAAAAACAACGAGGTGTGCACTGAAGTAGTAGCTACATCATTATTTTGTTTCTTTTGTTCAAACTGATAACTAATGCCCATAATTAATGCAAACATTACCGGAGCAAGTAACAGTATAAATGGATTTGTGTTGGTAAACAGCTTTTTCATTGCGAGTGATTTTTGATACAACAAAGGTGTACTAAATAAATTGACCCTTAAAAACATTTAGACCAACCACAGTAATTTGCAGACGAACGCTAATTAACTGTTTATGCCAGTTCATAGATAATAAATGACAGTTCATCGATGAAATAGATAGCTGTATATAAATTATAGGTGGCCCTAAATCAAAATACTAATTTTGGGAGCAATGAAGAAAAACTGGCAAATATTCTGGCACATATTAATTTGGATAAGTATTATCGCGTTCTTTTTGTTTTTAATACATAACGATAAGATGACAATGCATCGCACCCTGGTCATTTTTGTATTGTATGGGAGTATCAACATAAGCCTTTTTTATCTTAATTACCTGCTGTTTATTCCCCGCCTTTTAAACCGGAAACGTTATGGCATGTATGCTGTAGCAATGGTGTTTACTATAATCATATATGGGGTCGGCAAATATGGGGTCGGTCTTATGTTTAAACAAGATGTGCTGGTACATATGAAGGTAATGATGAGTTTCTGGTCATATTTCACCAGCACACTTTTTGTGAGCATTATATTTTTATTCCTGAGCGTTGTACTTAAATTTAGTGTGGATTGGTTCCTGAACGAGCGTATACAACGCGACCTGGAAAACCAACGTCTTAGTGCAGAGCTTGCTTTTTTAAAATCTCAGATAAATCCGCATTTTCTGTTTAACTCATTAAATAGCATATACTCACTGGCTTATCAGCAATCAGAGAATACACCCGGTGCTATACTCAAGCTATCAGAAATAATGCGCTATATGCTGTATGAGTGTAATGACAATAAAGTTGATCTGGCTAAAGAGTTACAATACCTGCAAAACTATATCGACCTGCAAAAAATAAGATTTGGCAATAAAGCTTTTATTGATTTTAAGATAGATGGGCAGGTAACAGACCAACAGATAGTACCATTGCTATTGATAGCTTTTATTGAAAACGCCTTTAAACATGGCATAGCCAATGATTCGCTTTCGCCTATTCGCCTATTGATAAGCGTTGACCAGGAGCATTTGCATTTTTATATACAAAATAAAAAGCATAGTAATAACCGCGATGATATGGGTGGTATTGGGTTAAATAATGTTAAGCGCCGGCTTGATCTGTTATATGCCGGAAAATATAATTTAGATATACGAGACGAAATTGATACCTACACTTGCGAATTATCCTTAGTTTTATAATATGATAAGATGCCTAATAGTTGATGACGAGCCTTTGGCGCTGCATATACTGGAAGACTATATATCCAAAGTGCCGTTTATGGAGTTAGTTAAATCTACAACTAACCCTATTGAGGCTTTAACGCTGGTACAGGATGGTAATATCGATCTTGTATTTCTGGATGTGCAAATGCCCGAGCTTACCGGCATACAGTTTCTGCGCATAGCTAACGGCAAAACTAAAGTAATATTAACCACAGCCTATCCGCAATACGCGTTAGAGGGTTATGAACTCGATGTGGTTGATTACCTGCTTAAACCAATTGCTTTTGATAGGTTCTTTAAGGCAGCGCAAAAAGCACAAGGCATAATTCAGCCATCAAAAGCCGCGATAGCCGAGCCTGTGCAGGTGCAGCAGCAACAGGATTTTATGAGTGATTTTATTTTTGTTAAGAGCGAGCATAAAATACAAAAGGTGTACCTGCATCAAATATTATTTATTGAGGGGTTAAAGGATTATATCTCCATATTCACTACTCTCGAACGTATTATCACCCTGCAAAACATGAAGAAGATGGAGGATACTCTGCCCGAGAAGCATTTTATCCGTGTACATAAATCATACATAGTGGCGCTTAATAAAATTGACAGCATAGAGCGCAGCCGTATCCGGATAGGCGATAAGATTATCCCTGTGGGTGATACTTACCGGGATGAGTTTTTTAAGATCATTGACGGGAAGAATATTTAGCCCCCTGGCCTCCTAAAGGGGAGTTTTTTTGATTAACTAATTTCGCTAATTAATCCACTATTGTTCCCTCCTTTAGGGGGTTAGGGAGCTGCCCTAAAGCTTTCTTTATTCTGTTCTCGGCTTCGGCAACCAACTCATCAACAGAGGATGTTCCGGGTTCAATTGGTTCAAGTACTTCCCAGGTCATGGGGGTGAAGGTGTTAAGGGGATATAAGCCGTAACGTATTACTTTCCATGAATTTTTTATGGCGATAGGTACCAGTAGCGCGTTGGGGCATTTTTTAAGGATGATAGCTATACCGCCCACCTGGAAGGTTTTTACCTGCCCGGTTTTAGAGCGGGTGCCTTCGGGGAATATTACTGCCGACCAATTATTTTCTTTCATACGGATACCCATTTTACTCATTTCCATTAAAGATTGACGCGAATCCTTACGATTGATATTTGCACCACCGCCATATTTTAAATTATAGGATATAGATGGTATGCCTTTTGTCAACTCAATTTTTGAAATGAATTTAGCATGATATTTCCGCAGGTACCAAATAAGCGGCGGAATATCTAACATACTTTGATGATTAGCCAAAAAAATTATTGGCCTGTTTACAGGTAAATGCTGGTTATTAATAAACGTTACCGTATTACCCAGGATGTAAACTGTGCCGGTAAGCAATAAATTTAAAAGATCAACAGTGCTTTTATGTGCTTTATAACCAAAAAAGCGGTAGCTTATCCATTGTATAGGTTGAAATATGCATAGCAGCAATAAAAAAGCCACAATAGCAATTGGTGATAAAATGTAGCCGAGAAACTTTTTCATGAATTAATTAATCGCGCAAAAGTAAAAATATTTTAATAATTACTCAGGCAGGCTGTTTTCCAGCAAGAGTAATTTTACTTTTAAAACTGCCGCTACTGTTACAGAATCGGTAATTTCGCCCGCACATACCATGCGGTAAACTTCCTCAAAAGGTACCTTTTTTACCAGTAATTGCTCCGTTTCCTCGGGTTCTGCTTCAAATTGTTCCAAACATCGCGCTACGTAAATAATGCATAACTCATCACTTACAGAATTACTTAGATGCATGCGCTGTACTTCGGCCCATTTTGCAGCTTTTAAGCCGGTTTCTTCCAGTAATTCGCGTTTTGCCGCAGCTAACGGATCATCATTTAATGGTCCGCCGCCTTCGGGTATTTCCCAACTGTACTCATTAAGTGCAAAACGGTATTGGCCCACTAAATAGGTATTCATATCATCATCCAACGGAACAATACCAATGGCCCGGTTTTTAAAATGTACTTTACCATAAATGCCGGGATTGCCTGATGGATTGATAACCTGGTATTCGGTTAAATTTATCCATGCATTATCATAAACTTGTTTTTCAGCTAAAATTTGCCACGGATTTTCTTCAGGGTGTTGCATAATTGTTTTTTGATCCCTTAGCAATTTCATGGTTTGATATTATTAGGTAATAAAAAAGAGCGATGGGTGATCCATCGCTCTAAATTAGAAAAATCAATTAAAGATATTGTTATAAACCAAAAGCTTTCTTTACGTTATCAACATAATCCAGCTTTTCCCAGGTAAACAGTTCTACTTCTTTTTTAATTACTGTACCATCATGATGGGTAAACGTTTTGGTTACAATCTCGCTTGGTTTACCGAAGTGGCCGTAAGCAGCGGTTTCGCTATAAATAGGGTTACGTAATTTAAAACGGGTTTCGATAGCATACGGGGTCATATTAAATATGGCCTCTACTTTTTTAGCTATCTCACCATCGTTAAGGTTTACTTTCCCTGTTCCGTAGGTATTTATGTAGATGCCCATAGGCTGTGCAACACCAATAGCGTATGATACTTGTACTAATACCTCATCACAAACACCGGCAGCAACCAGGTTTTTAGCAATGTGGCGCGTAGCATACGCTGCAGAACGGTCAACCTTTGACGGGTCTTTGCCAGAGAATGCGCCACCACCATGGGCGCCTTTGCCACCGTAAGTATCTACAATAATTTTACGGCCGGTTAAACCTGTATCGCCATGCGGGCCACCAATAACAAATTTACCGGTAGGGTTAATGTGGTATTTAATGTCGTTGTTAAAGAAGTGAGCATATTTAGGATATTTAGCTTTTACACGAGGTATTAAAACGCCTACAATCTCTTTACTGATCTTGGCCAGCATAGCTTTCTCTTCGTCAAAGTCATCATGTTGGGTAGATATTACAATAGCATCAATGCGGGTTGGCTTGTTGTTATCATCATACTCTAACGTTACCTGTGATTTTGCATCCGGGCGAAGGTATTTAATTTCGGTATTTTCACGGCGGATAGCTGCCAACTCAATTAATAAAGCATGGGCAATATCTAAAGCCAACGGCATATAGTTATCAGTTTCTATAGTAGCATAACCAAACATCATGCCCTGGTCGCCTGCGCCTTGCTCTTCTTTAGCCTGACGGTCTACACCCTGGTTAATATCGGGCGATTGCTCATGTATTGCTGATAATACGCTGCAAGAGCTTCCGTCAAACATATACTCGCCTTTGGTATAACCAATTTTGTTAATTACCTCGCGGGCTATTTTCTGCACATCCAGATATGCTTTTGATTTTACTTCGCCGGCTAAAAAAACCTGGCCGGTGGTAACTAAAGTTTCGCATGCAACTTTTGAATCAGGATCAAGAGCCAAAAAATTATCAATTAAAGCATCCGATATCTGATCGGCAACTTTGTCAGGATGTCCTTCTGATACGGACTCCGATGTAAATAAGTAGGGCATATTTTTTTATATATTATGTTTTTATTATTATTATGTACAATAAAAAAGAAGGATTTAACTGAACTCTTGTAAAGAAGCAGGGTTTTAGCACTTTTTTACGTGGTTGCAATCCGGTTCAATGCTCTTGAACAACTAAATCAGTCCACTATTATGCGCCAAAAATAAAACAATTTTTACAAAGTCGAAAATACATTTACTTTTGGCTACTGAAAATATATTATATAGTTGAAACGGAAAACGTTATTTATTATAAATCCTATATCGGGCGGGAAGAAAAAAGACGGTGTGCCACAACTAATTGGAAAATATTTAGATGTAGAGGCCACTATAGTATTTACAAATCGTGTATCGCATGCAAGCGAAGTAGCTGCATCGGCTATTAATAATTACGACCTTATAGTTGCTGTGGGCGGTGATGGTACGGTAAATGAAGTAGCATCGGCCCTGGTGGGCAGTAACGCTGTATTAGGCATCATTCCATGCGGATCTGGTAATGGTCTGGCCCGTTTCCTGGGTATCCCTATGGATATGCAGCAGGCAATAGAGCATTTAAATACAGGCAGGATAGCAACAATAGATTCTGCGCAAGCTAACGGTAAGCCATTTTTTAATATGGCGGGCATGGGTTTTGATGCACATATAAGCGAGGTATTTGCTCATGGAAAAAAGCGGGGCTTTATTACCTACATCAAATCATCTTTACAAGAAATATTAAAATATAGGCCGCAAACCTATCATTTAGAAATTGATGGGATCAAGCATAGCTATAAAGCTTTTATGCTAAGCTTCGCTAACTCATCACAATATGGAAATAACGCGCATATATCCCCGCAAGCTTCGGTGCAGGATGGGTTGATAGATGTTTGTATAATTAAGCCTTTTCCATTATACCGTTTTCCTGAATTAGGGATACGTATGTTTACCAAAACTACAAGCGGGTCTAAGTTTGTAGAAATTATTAAAGGCAGGCATATAATTATTAAACGAGATACTCCCGGGCCAATGCATTTGGACGGCGAGCCTGAAATGACAGGTAACGAAGTTGAAATTAATGTTTTGCCCGGTTCATTAAAAGTAATTGTAGGTAATAGTTTTAAATAGTGAGTTTATGAGTAAGAGCTCTGGTTTATCTTACAATACTTCAAACCCCATCACTCAAAACTTAAAGTCATGTCAAAAAAGAACAAAAACTCTGCGGGTATCATGTATTCCACTGATCCTGACTTTAAATACCAGGAAAATAATAGTGCAGGCCCGGGCACCTTACCCCCGCAGCAACAAAATTTAAAAATTTACCTTGATAGAAAAGGTGGCGGCAAATTGGTTACTGCAATAGGTGGCTTTGTAGGTGCAACCGCTGAGCTGGAAACAATTGGAAAAAAACTGAAAACAAAATGTGGTGTTGGTGGATCAGTGAAGGATGGCGAGATATTAATACAGGGCGACTTTAGAGATAAAATTATAACACTATTGCAAGCCGATGGATATAAGGCTAAAAAAGCGGGTGGATAGACGCTGTATTTTTGCCAAATTTTAATGTTATAACAACTACCAATCCAAAAAATGGACAAATCAAAAAAAAGTTTTAAAAAATTTGCTATCGACTAATTTTTTAGTTAATATTGTGTATGATATTAAAAGGTTATCCCGTTACTTGTTTTGGCATATATGATTACTGATAACTACGCCATCATTTTGCCTTGCTATAAATAATCTTACTGAATAAAATAACGGGTATTATTTGTTTAATAATACGGATTGACAATATAATTAGGTAAAATAATGACAGATAGTGTCTTTTTTACACGCTTTTTTTTGAAAAGCATGTAAGAATGCTGCTGAAGAAAGTAATAATATCAAAAAGGTTTAATTATAACAGTATAATTACACAACTTTTATAAATATTGCTTGCTATTATAAAAAATAATAAGTTTTATTGTAAAATATTGTTTGAACAAATATAAATTTTGCATTTCCAAACGTTATAGGGGTGCTGCTTATAAAATCAATGCTATTAATGCATTAAATAATTAATAAAGAGTAACAAAAAGTTTTTTTATTTCATTAAAATTCTATTTTTGTTATCCGCTTTAAAAACGCAATTAACTAACTAACTAAAATAACAAAAACTAAAAACTAAAATTTAAAAAGTAATGGCAAACGCACCAACAAAACCAACTACCGTTCAAAAAGAAAGCTCAAGTGCATCTGGCATGTTTGCGACCTTGACAATCCCACTTTGTATTATTGTTTCAATATTGATTTTTATATTGATCCTTGCAGACCCTAGTCACTATAAAGGTGGTGATGTTGCAGCTGGAGAGCCGGAAGATATATTCGGAATTGTACACAGAGGTGGATACCTGGTGCCATTGGTTATGGCATATGTATTAATGGTAATTGTATTCTCTATAGAGCGTTTTATCGTTATCGGTAAAGCATCAGGTACCAGCAGTATTGATGCCTTTGTTAAAAAAGTACAAGGATTCCTTAACACAGGCAATATTGATGCAGCATCAGCCGAATGCGATAAACAAAAAGGATCAGTAGCTAACGTTATAAAATCAGGTTTGAAAAAATACCGCGAAATGGAAACTGACGTAACACTTGACGTAGATCAAAAAACTTTAGCTATCCAAAAAGATATTGAAGAAGCAACAGCTTTAGAAATGCCGATGTTAGAGCAAAACTTAACTATCATTGCTACATTGGTATCAATTGGTACATTAACAGGGCTGTTAGGTACAGTGGTTGGTATGATCAAGGCCTTCCATGAGTTGGCAGGATCAGGCGCTAATACAGCAGCGTTATCATCAGCTATCTCTGAAGCATTGGTTAATACAGCTTTGGGTATCAGTACTTCGGCTATATCTATTGTAATGTACAACGTATTTACATCTAAAATTGATAGCTTGACTTACGCTATTGACGAAACAGGTTTCAGCATTGTACAAACATTTGCTGCAACACATAAAAACAAATAAATTTTAGTGTTAATATTCCGGTCCTGCGGCGTAGGGCCGGAAATTAATTAATTAATAATAACACTATATTTAAATAAAGTAATTATGCCTAGAGTAAAAGTTCCAAGGAAGAGTACAGCGATAGATATGACCGCCATGTGCGACGTAGCTTTCTTGCTGCTTACCTTCTTTATATTATCAGCAAAACCAAAGACCCAGGACCCGGTTCATGCCGACATTCCGGCTTCAACATCCATACAAGCTTTGCCTGAGAATGATTTCTCAACAATTCTTGTGGCGCAGGGTAAAGCTTTTTTTAGTGTTGAAGGTGCCGAGATTCGTATGGAAACATTAAAAGGAATGGGCGATCAATACAAAATTGCATTTACTCCTGAAGAGTTAAAGCAATTTGCAGCTTTAGAAACTGTTGGCGTGCCAATAGCTAATTTAAAGCAGTTTTTGGCTTTGAGCCCTAAAGAGAGAAGCTCTGTACAGCAAAACGGTGTACAGGTTGATACTACAGACAACAATGAATTGTACTGGTGGATTAAAAATGCCCGTAAAGCCGACATTGTTGTACACAATAAAGAATTAAGAATAGCTATAAAAGGTGACAGTAAAGAGGAGTATCCTACAATTGCAAAAATAATAGCTACGCTGCAAAAGCAAAAAGTTAACAAGTTTGGTTTAATCACATCGTTAAAAACGGTAACAAAATAAAAAATTATGGCAGAATTAGATACCTCCGGCGGGGGTAAAAAAGGCGGCGGTAAGGTAAGGAGTAAAAAGTCATCAACACGTGTGGATTTAACAGCCATGGTGGATTTAGCCTTCTTATTGATCACCTTCTTTATCCTTACAACCACGTTACAGAAGCCTAAAGCAATGGATTTGGTTATGCCGGACAAGGATGAAAAAACCAAAAATCAATTACCTGTTCCTGAAACAAGAACGATGACAATATTGTTAGGATCAAAAAATAAAGTAGAATGGTATATGGGTATGCCTAGCAAACCTTTAACCGCTCCAACTGTTGAAGGATTTGGTAAAACCGGTATACGTAAAACCTTACTTGAAAAGGGCCAGGAAGTTTTGGCAAGGTCAGGAAAGGATATGATCGTTCTGATTAAACCTAGCAGCAAATCAACCTATTATGATATGGTTACTATCATGGATGAGTTAAATATAGTTAACAATCAATCACGTGCTATAGTTGACATTTCCCCGGTAGAAATTGACTTATTAAAAAGGGATAATATTTATTAAAAATTAACGTAAAAATTTAAAGCTTCAAATAATGCTAGGATCTAAATTAGACATATTAAAGCAGGAATGGATCGACGTTGTTTTTAGCGGACGAAATAAAGCTTATGGTGCATACGATTTAAGAAAATCGAGCCCACGGAACACCAACCGTGCGCTTGTCTTCGGTGCCCTGTTCTTTATCTTCGTTATATCGTTACCAACAATTATCAATAAAATTGAGGGGTTCATACCTAAGTCAATTCCAAAGGTAAAGATCACAGATGTGGTACTTACCCCGCCGCCGGTTGATAAAAAGCTGCCGCCGCCGCCGCCACCAGAACCACCTAAGCCAAAAACTGACCAGGTGAAGTTCCCTCCTCCGATTGTAAAGCCGGATAATGAGGTAAAAGAAGAACCACCTACAGTTAAAGAATTGAAGGTAGCTGATCCTGGTCAAAAAGACCAGAAAGGTGATCCGAATGCCGATATCCGTATAGATGAGCCGGTAGGTAACTCTGATACCAAAGCGGTTACAGAGGATGAAAATAAAATATTTAGCCAGGTAGAAAAACAACCGGATTTTCCGGGCGGTTTAGAAGCATTTGGCAGATATTTAAGTAAAAATATCCATTACCCTGCTATTGACCGCGAAAACAATGTTACAGGTAAAGTTATTTGCCAGTTTGTTGTTGAAAGAGATGGCAGCTTAACCGATATTAAAGCTTTGCGCGGCCCAAGCCAGTCTACTATGGATGAAGCTATACGCGTATTAAAAGCATCACCTAAATGGAGGCCGGGCATACAAAATAATCGTCCGGTGCGTGTAATGTATACCGTACCAATTAGTTTTACATTAGGAAGCGAAAACTAATAATGCCGTTTAAGTTTCATAATAAGCAGAAATCGCTCAAAAGGCGGTTTTTGCTTATTTTAGGAGCAATAGCATTTATTTGTTTCGTTGCCCTGGGGCTTATGGTAATGTTTTGGGATCAGATATTACCAGATTATGGATACAAAAAAATACTGCTTGGATGTTTAATAATTATCTATGCGGTAGTACGCTTTGCACGTTTGCTAAGAAAGGAAGAAGGAGAGGAGGATGAAAAATAAGGCTATATGGGTTTCAATAAGCTTATTATCACTTGTAGGATTTCAATCCTGTAAAGAGAAAGTAAATACCCAAAATGATACGGTTAACTCTGGTACAATTAAATTTGTTGCAGATGAATCATGTCAGCCTATAGTGGATGAAGAGGCCTATGTTTTTGAAAAGCTAAACCCTAAAGCCAAACCTGATATTTTATACAGGACGGAGAATAGCGCTTTAAGGCTTTTATTAAATGATAGTGTACGACTTGCAATTTTAACACGTGAGTTAAACGCAAGTGAAATAAAGATATTAACTGACAGAACTTTACCACCGGTTAGCCACCGTTTTGCTATTGATGCGATTGCATTAATTGTAAACCAGGCGTCAAAAGATACGTTGATGACTGTAAGTGAAATAAAGAAAATGTTGAATGGGCAGACGAAAACAGATATAAATATCGTTTTTGATAATCCTAACTCAAGTTTAGTAAGATACCTGAAAGAATTTTCGGGCAACAAAGACTTTAAACTTAAAAATATTTACGCTGTCAAAACAAATAAGGAAGTAATAAAATATATAAGCCAGCATCCGCAGGCGATAGGTATAACCGGCTTTAGCTGGTTAAATGATCCGGATGCAGATTATGCAGATGCTGTTAAAAAAGTTAAGATAGTAGCTGTAGCTGTAAAGGATGAAAATAGTAAAGATGCTCCTAATCAATACTTTAAACCATCTCAAACAACATTGGCATTAAAACAGTATCCTTTAATAAGGAGCTTGTACATTATAAATAGTACCGGAAAGATGGGCCTGGGCGCCGGATTTGCTTATTTTGTGCTGGGTGAACGGGGACAAAGAATTATTTTACGATCAGGTATATTACCTGATTCAATACCACAAAGAGAAATTAATATTAAACACAGTTATTAAATTACATAATTAAATTAAAATTATAATAAGCGATGAAAATGATCAGTAAAATAGCTAAGGTAGCATTAGGGCTGGTATTTGTAGGGTCATCAGTTTTTGCGCAAAGCCTTGCGGACGCTAAGAAAGCTATCGATGCCGAGCAATATCAAAAAGCAAAAGGGATGCTTAAAAATCTTACGGTTACACAGCCAACCAATGATGAGAACTTTTTTTACCTGGGATGGGTATATTTAGTGCAAGATTATGCAGATTCTGCCAAAGTTTCTTTCACAAAAGGTATAGCAGCAAATCCTAAATCAGCTTTAAACTATGTAGGTTTAGGTGTGGTGGCGCTTCAAAATAAAAATGACGCCGGTGCTTCAGCGAGTTTTAACCAGGCACTTGGTTTCGCAGCTAAAAAAGATAGTAAACCATATTTATATATAGGTAAAGGATATTTATTAGATGCCAAAGATGGTAAGTTCCCTGTTAATAGAGCAAATGCAGCTATTGATGCGTTAAACAAAGGCAAGGCAGCAAACCCTAAAGATGCAGAAGTGTTGGTGGAGTTAGGTAATGCTTACCGTTCGCAATTAAAAAGTAATGACGCTTATGATGCTTACCAGGCAGCATTGGCACTTGATCCAAAATCGCCTGTAGCAAATACTGCCGAAGGTGTTTTATGGAGATATGCTGACAATTTTGAAGATTCTGAAAAACAATTCCAGGCAGCTATAGCTATCGATCCTAATTATGGCCCGGCTTACCGCGAATTAGCTGAAACTGATTTGACCGAAGCGCAAACCAATTTAAAAGTAGCTTCGGCAAAAATTAAAGAAGGTGTTGAAAATTATAAGAAATATTTAAGCTTAACAGATCAGTCGTTAGAGTCATTAATGCGTTATGCCGACTTCCTGGTTAATGTCGGTGATTATGTGGCCCTGCAGGAAGTAACTACCAAGCTTTCTAAATCGGCCACTACAAATCCACGTGTGTATCGTTATTTGGGTTATGCTGCTTATGAAAATAAGGACTATACCAATGGCTTAAGCGCATTAAACAATTGGTTTTCAAAAGCACAACCTAACCGTATTTTACCAAGGGATTATTACTACTTGGGGCGTTTACAAATTGCCAGCGGGCAGGATACCGTAAAAGGAATTGAAAACCTGAAAAAATATGCTGAGTTGGATACAACCAAAACAGCCGATGTTTACAATGAGATAGCTGTAATGTACCGCAACAAAAGAAAATATGTTGATGCAGCAAAAGTATATGAGGATCTAATAAGCAAAGTGCACGGTAAACTATTGCTTAATGAGCACTTCTATCTTGGATTCTCTGATTATTTCGCATTTAGAGGCCAGGTTACAGCAGCTAAGACAAACCCTGCCATAAAACCTGATTCAACTCTACTTACCAAAGGTGATTCTGCATTAAGTTATGTTCAGCAAAAAGCTACAACTCAACTATATTACTATCCAATGTATCGCGCTTATATTAATGATTATAAGGATGGTGATTATGCTAACTTAAAAGGGTTATCTAAACCCTATTATGAGCAGATAATAGCAATTTTAGCCGCAAAAACGCCATTAGCTGATGCTGATAAAAGAATCTTAGCAGATGCATATGCCTATTTAGGTAACTATTATCAATATCATGATAAGGACGATGCTAAGGCCATGGAAAACTTTACCAAGGCAAAAGAGCTAAACCCTGACAATGGTTACGCTAAATTCTATTTTGATAGTAAATCAGCCCCTGCACCTGCCGCCCCAAAAGCACCGGCTAAAAAATCTAAATAAAAAAGTATATAAAATAAAAAAGGCCTCCATCGGGGCCTTTTTTATTTATACACCATTTGTATATTTGCACCATGGAAGTACAAAGTTTACCGGTTAATTATTTACCCATCATATTTCAAATGCTGGTGGCTGTTGGTTTTGTGGTTACTACAATGTTTGTAACACATAAAATAGGCCCTAAGCGTGTAACCAAAGATAAGCTAACCCCGTTCGAGTCGGGTATTGAGGTTATAGGTAATGCCCGCACACCTATATCAATTAAATATTTTTTGGTTGCCATACTGTTTGTGCTGTTTGATGTGGAGGTAATATTTATGTACCCCTGGGCAGTAAACTTTAGAGAATTGGGTGTAGACGGCATGCTGGAGATGTTTATTTTTATGGGTACACTGTTACTGGGTTTCATCTACGTTATAAAAAAAGGCGCGCTAAACTGGGATTAAGCAGCCTCTCCCAACCCTCCCCAGAAGAGAGGGCTTTGTTAACGGCAAAATATGCTTATCAAGGTATAATTAAAAGTTTCCGCTACCGGGGGAGATTTAGAGGGGGCTGTTTAGAATAATTCTAAATATATTTCGTTCATTAATAGTGTACCTAAAACAACGTTTTTTATCATAAATTTGCGTTTTCCATTAGTATTTGGATGGGTTTTTGTATTTATAGATTTCATGAGTGATATTCAAATAGTTGGTGCTCCTGCAGGTGTAGAGGGTTCAGGATTTTTTGCTACTTCGCTGGATAAGGCAGTAGGTTTGGCCCGTGCAAACTCATTATGGCCCTTGCCTTTTGCTACCTCATGCTGCGGTATTGAGTTTATGGCTACTATGGCTTCACATTATGACTTGTCGAGATTTGGAGCCGAGCGTTTGAGCTTTTCGCCACGCCAGGCAGATCTTTTAATGGTTATGGGTACCATTGCCAAAAAAATGGGCCCGGTATTGCGCCAGGTGTATCTGCAAATGGCCGAGCCGCGTTGGGTTATAGCTGTTGGCGCATGTGCCTCAAGCGGTGGCATATTTGATACCTATTCTGTTTTACAGGGGATAGATGAAATTATACCGGTTGATGTTTATGTCCCGGGATGTCCTCCCCGCCCTGAAGCTATAATTGATGGCTTTATGAATATACAGGAACTGGTAAAAACAGAATCAGTACGCAGACGGAACGAACCACAGTACCAAAAATTATTAGCTTCATACGGAATTCAGTAATGGGTAAGATAACTAACGAAGAGCTTTTAAAAAGTATCAACACAAAATTTGAAGGACAAGTTACAGTAGTTGGCGAGCCTTATGGCTTATTAACTTTAGAAACCAGTACCGATAAAATAATTGATATACTAAGCTATTTAAAAACTGACCCCACCCTTCAGTTTATATATTTAACAGATATTACTGCCGTGCATTATCCTGAACAGGAAAAATCTATCGGCATAATTTATCATATACATAGCCTGGTAAATAATGTACGTATACGTATAAAAGTATTTATTGACGGCAATAATTGCCATATCCCTACAGCAACAACCCTATGGGAAGGAGCCAACTGGATGGAAAGAGAAACTTATGATTTTTTCGGGGTGCTGTTTGACGGTCACCCGGATTTGCGCAGAATATTAAATGTTGATGACATGACGGCCTTTCCGATGAGAAAAGAATTCCCGTTGGAAGATCCTAACCGTGTTGATAAAAAAGATTATTTTTTCGGAAGATAAAGATGCAAAACCATCCGGTATATACAGATAATGATCCGCAGAACGAAAATTCTACACTAAATCTTGGCCCAACACATCCGGCCACGCATGGTGTGTTCCAAAACGTACTGCAGTTAGATGGAGAACGAATTGTAAGCGGCGTATCCACTATAGGTTACATACATCGTGCTTTCGAGAAAATTGCCGAACACAGGCCATTTTACCAGATAACCCCATTAACAGACCGTTTAAATTATTGCTCATCGCCCATAAATAACATGGGCTGGCACATGACGGTTGAAAAGCTATTAGGCATTACCACACCAAAGCGTGTAGATTATCTGCGTGTAATTGTAATGGAACTTGCCCGTATATCAGACCACATCATTTGCAACGGTGTATTGGGTGTTGATACCGGCGCGTTTACAGGTTTCCTGTATATGATGGAGCATCGCGAAGCTATTTATGAAATATATGAAGAGGTTTGTGGCTCGCGCTTAACAACAAACATTGGCCGTATAGGTGGTTTTGAGCGTAATTTTAATGCTATTGCCTTTAATAAGCTGCGCAAGTTTTTAAAAGACTTCCCGCCGGTATTAAAAGAATTTGAATCATTATTTAACCGTAACCGCATATTTGTTGACCGCACCAGGGGTGTGGCGGCTGTTACTGCAGAAGATGCATTAAACTTTAGCTGGAGCGGGCCATTATTGCGTGCTGCCGGTGTAGATTATGATGTTAGGGCGATGGAGCCATACAGCTCATACGAAGATTTTGATTTTGAGGTCCCGGTTGGCGACAATGGCGATGTTTACAGCAGGTTTTTGGTGCGTAACGAAGAAATGAAACAAAGCTTACGCATAATTGAGCAAGCTTTAGTGAAGCTGGAAAAAGAACCAACAGATATTTTCCATGCTGATGTACCCGAATTTTACCTGCCTCCAAAAGAGGAAGTTTATAATAATATGGAAGCCCTGATCTATCACTTTAAAATTGTGATGGGCGAGATACCTACCCCAAATACTGAAGTATACCACGCGGTTGAAGGCGCCAATGGCGAGTTAGGTTTTTACCTGGTAAACGATGGTGGACGCTCGCCATACCGTTTGCATTTCCGCAGGCCAAGTTTTATTAATTACCAGATGTACGCCCCTATGAGTAAGGGTATGTTACTGTCTGACGCGATTATTAACATGAGTAGTTTAAACGTTATAGCCGGAGAATTAGATGCTTAGAGTTGAAGATACCGAACAAGTTCCGGTTGAATTTTCAGCCGCTTTAACAGCTCAGTTTGCTGATATAGTAAGCCGTTATCCCGAAGGAAAACAAAAATCGGGACTGTTGCCTATACTGCATTTAGTACAGGCCGAGTTTGGATGGACAAGCCCCGCTGCAATGGATAAGGTTGCTGAGTATTTGAAGCTGCAGCCCATTGAAGTTTATGAGGTTGCTTCTTTTTACAGCATGTATTTTTTGCGCCCGCAGGGTAAATATGTTTTAGAGGTTTGCCGTACCGGGCCATGCTGCCTGGTAGGTGCCGAAAAAATAATGGATCATATAGAGCAGCAATTAGGCGTAAAAGAAGGTGAAGTTACTGCCGATGGCTTATTTAGCTGGCGTGGAGTTGAATGCCTGGCTGCTTGCGGTTATGCACCTGTTTTGCAGATAGGCCCCGAATATACTTTTTATGAAAAATTAACCAATGAGTCTGTAGATCAATTGATAACGGATTTAAAGGAAAAGGGGAAATAATTAATAATGGAATGGACAATGCAAATTTGATATTAGGAGATTCATTATTTGCATTAGGTTTAATTTTGGTATTTATAACAGGTGGATTAAAAGAGAATGGGATTATATTAATACCGCTGCTTATTGTAGGCTTTGCAAGCTGCGTAGTAAGACATATTAATTATTATAACGAAACCGGAAGATATTTTTAAAGAGAATGATAACTAAAGGAATGCTAATATTTAGGGATGTAATGTATGCGATATTAATCGTAGTTATATTATTGCCTGTTAATCCCCTGGGGTTGGCGCCCTTAGCAAAGATATTGGTAACAGTTTTTGCCATTGGTGTACGTATATGGCAGCACGTTAATTATTATAAGCAAACGGGCAAAATTTATTAAAATGGGACGCAAATTACTTTTAGAACATATTAATGTACCCGGCATCAACACTTTTGATGTTTACCGCTCAAAAGGGGGATATGCATCGGTTGAGAAGGCTTTAAAGACCATGTCGCCCGATGATGTGGTGGAAGAAGTTAAAAAGTCTGGCTTGCGTGGCCGTGGCGGTGCTGGTTTCCCTACCGGGATGAAGTGGAGCTTTCTGGCTAAGCCGGAAGGTGTGGCCCGTTACCTGGTTTGTAATGCTGACGAATCTGAACCGGGAACTTTTAAGGACCGTTACTTAATGACTTATATTCCTCATTTATTAATTGAGGGAATGATAGTTGGAAGCTATGCTTTGGGTGCTAAAACATCATTCATATACGTTCGCGGCGAAATGATGCCGCAAATACGCATACTTGAAAAAGCAATTGCCGAAGCTAAGGCCGCAGGATTTTTAGGAAAAAATATATTAGGCAGTGGTTATGACCTGGAGCTTTATGTACAACCCGGTGGTGGTGCATACATCTGCGGCGAAGAAACCGCGCTATTAGAATCATTGGAAGGCAAGCGTGGTAATCCGCGTATTAAACCGCCATTCCCGGCTATCGCGGGTTTGTATGGCTGCCCTACGGTGGTAAATAATGTTGAATCAATTGCTGCCGTAGTACCTATTGTTAACGAGGGCGGCGAGGAGTATGCAAAAATAGGTGTAGGTCGCAGTACCGGTACAAAACTAATATCGGCAGGAGGCAACGTTGCTAAACCCGGCGTGTACGAAATTGATCTGGGCCTATCGGTTGAAGAGTTTTTATACAGTGACGAATATTGCGGTGGTATAGCCAACGGCAAACGCTTAAAGGCAGTTGTTGCAGGTGGTTCATCTGTGCCGATCTTACCTGCTAATTTATTCATGAAAACCATAAATGGCGAGCCGCGTCTGATGAGCTATGAATCATTATCAGACGGTGGTTTTGTTAGTGGCAGTATGATGGGCTCTGGCGGTTTTATCGCTTTTGATGAAGACCAGTGCATTGTACGTAATACGTGGAACTTCGCCCGTTTTTATTATCATGAAAGCTGCGGACAATGTTCGCCTTGTCGTGAGGGCACCGGCTGGATGGAAAAAGTATTGCACCGTTTAGAGAACGGTCATGGCAGCATGAGCGATATGGACCTGCTGGTTGATGTAGCTAAAAAAATTGAAGGAAATACAATTTGTCCGCTGGGCGACGCGGCAGCCTGGCCGGTGGCCAGTGCCATACGCCACTTTAGGGATGAGTTTGAATGGCATGTAACACACGCAAGTGAAGCTACAACAAGAAATTATGGAATAGCACATTATGCTGATCCGTTGCCGAAACCGGAACCAGCGGCGTAATAAGTAAAAATTAAAAAGTAAAAATTCAAAATTTGAATGATAAGCCATATGATATTAAGCACAGGTGCTACCAATTCTCAAAAGAGATCGTGCTTTTTATCTCATCAAGCAAATACGAAAGAATATACTTTTCAATATTTGACCAGCTTTTAAGAAGTGCAACTTCAATAGGAGCTAATATAGTTGAAGCGAAAGCAGGAAGTTCGCAAAAGGATTTTAGGAATTTTTATACGATAGCTCTAAAATCAGCAAACGAAACCAAGTATTGGCTTTGTTTAGTAAGAGATACAGTACTGATCGAAGAAAAAGATCAGATAAATAAATTAATAAATGAAGCGGATGAACTTTCAAAGATCATCGCGTCAATAATAATTAGTTTAAAAAGTAATTTAAGTTAGTCATTTCAATAATCAGTTTTGACTTTTGAATTTTTAATTTTGACTTAATAATGAAGGTTACAATAGACGGAATATCAGTAGAAGTACCAGATGGAACATCCATTCTAAACGCCGCGAGGATAATAGGTGGTGATATTGTTCCGCCTGCTATGTGCTATTATTCTAAACTGGCCGGCAGCGGTGGCAAATGCCGTACCTGTTTGGTAAAGGTAAGCAAGGGTTCTGAGAAGGATCCGCGCCCTATGCCTAAGCTGGTAGCATCATGCCGTACCAATGTAATGGACGGTATGGAAGTGCAAAACATTACCTCGCCCGAAGTTATTGAAGCACGTAAAGGTGTGGTAGAGATGTTATTGATTAATCATCCGCTTGATTGCCCTATATGCGACCAGGCAGGCGAATGCCAATTGCAGGACCTTGGTTTTGAGCACGGTGCTGTTAAAACCCGTTACGAGTTTGACCGCCGCACATTTAACCGTATAGATATTGGTGATAAGATACAACTGCACATGACGCGTTGCATCCTTTGCTACCGTTGCGTATATGTTGCCGATCAGATTACCGACCACCGCATACATGGTATATTGAACAGGGGAGATCATTCAGAAATATCTACCTATATACAAGCCGCCGTTGATAATGATTTCTCCGGAAATGTTATTGATGTATGCCCGGTAGGCGCGTTAACAGACAGGACCTTCCGCTTTAAAAACCGTGTTTGGTTTACCAAGCCAGTTGAGGCACATCGCGATTGCGATCATGAAAAGTGCAACGGTAAAGTAACCCTATGGTATAAAGGCGAGGATGTTTTACGTGTAACCGCACGCAAAGATGTTTATGGTGAAGTAGAAGATTTTATTTGCAACACCTGCCGCTTTGATAAAAAGAAAACAGCTGATTGGGTAATTGAAGGTCCGCGTAAGGTATCGAATCAATCGGTTATCAGCTCTAATCATTATGATTTTGTGCCATTGCCGGTTTTAAAAACCAACCCGGTATTGAAAGAGGCCAATAAAGAACAATTTGAACGCGAAACACGCTTATAATGGAATTAGCAGACATCATAGTAAAATTTGTATTGGTATTTATCATCTTCGCGATAAGCCTGGTGATAGCTATGTACTCTACCTATGCCGAGCGTAAGGTTGCGGCATTTTTCCAGGACAGGATAGGGCCTAACCGTGCCGGCCCGTGGGGTATACTACAACCCCTTGCCGATGGTGGTAAAATGTTTTTAAAAGAAGAAATTATCCCAACTAATGCCAGCGGCTTCCTGTTTATAGTAGGCCCATCGTTAGCTATCATGACAGCCTGTATAGGTTCGGCAGTTATACCGTGGGGACAAAAATTAACCATCGGCTCGCATGTTATTGATCTGCAGGTTGCAGATATTAATGTGGGTATCCTTTATGTATTCGGTGTAGTATCATTAGGCGTTTACGGCGTGATGATAGGTGGCTGGGCATCAAACAATAAATACTCTTTATTGGGCGCTATACGTGCGGCATCACAAAATATCAGCTATGAAATTTCAATGGGTTTATCCATTATAGCTTTATTATTGATAACCGGTACTTTAAGCTTACGCGAAATTGCCGAACAGCAACATGGCTGGCACTGGAACGTGTTATACCAACCGGTAGGCTTTATACTGTTTTTAGTTTGCGCATTTGCCGAAACTAACCGTACACCGTTTGACCTGCCTGAGTGCGAAACAGAACTGGTTGGTGGCTACCATACAGAATACTCATCCATGAAATTGGGCTTTTACCTGTTTGCCGAATACATTAATATGTTCATATCATCGGCAGTAATGGTTACCTTGTATTGGGGTGGCTATAATTACCCCGGGATGGATTGGATGGCTGCTCACGCCGGCCCTACCTTAGCACCGCTTATTGGTGTAGGGATAATGTTCTTCAAAATATTTTTATTCATATTCTTTTTTATGTGGGTGCGCTGGACAATCCCGCGTTTCCGCTATGACCAGTTAATGGATTTAGGCTGGAAAATTTTAATTCCTATTGCCATAGCCAATATTGTGGTTACAGGTATTGTTATTACTTTAATTAACAGATAAGATGGAACCGCTAAGTAATAAAAGAAAAGTAGTTGACAACAAGCCGTTAAATTTTTTAGAGCGTGCTTATCTGCCTGCAATCTTGCAAGGGCTGGCAATTACTATGAAGCATTTTTTCAGGAAGCCGGTTACTATTAGTTACCCGGAAGAGAAACGTGAGTTTTCTGAAAACTTCCGTGGCATGCACTCGCTAAAGCGTGATGAGGATGGTAGAGAGCGTTGCACCGCCTGTGGCCTGTGCGCGTTATCATGCCCTGCCGAGGCAATAACCATGATAGCAGCCGAGCGTCAGCCCGGAGAAGAGAATTTATATCGTGAAGAAAAATATGCGGCAGTGTATGAAATAAATATGCTGCGCTGTATTTTTTGCGGCCTTTGTGAAGAAGCCTGCCCTAAAGAAGCCATTTATTTAGATGGTGATATTGTACCGTCAGATTATTTAAGAAAAGATTTTATATATGGCAAAGACAAATTAGTTGAGCCGCCGTTAAATCAATAAAGAAGTTTTATACCTTTGCCCATCCCTTTTTAGGGGGCAAATTGTTTTGTAATAAATAACAATGAATACATTTTACTTCATCGCGTTTTTGTCTATATTTTTTTCCATACTGGTAATCTCTGCCAAAAATCCGGTGCACAGTATACTGTACCTTATCCTTACTTTCTTTACGTTCACCATCCACTATATTTTATTGAATGCCCAGTTTTTGGCCATTGTTAATTTTATAGTGTACATGGGAGCCATCTTAGTGTTGTTTTTATACACACTGATGCTGATGAATTTAAATAAAGAATCAGAACCGGTTAAAGCAAACTTTATTAAAATAGCTGCCGTTATTGGGGGCGGGTGTTTTTTAGTAACCGTAGTAGCATCAATTAAAGCATTAGGCGCATCACCGGCGGTGATACTTAAGGACCCTAACCTGGGCCTGGTAAAAAATTTAGGAAAAGTATTGTTTAACGAATATTTATTGCCTTTTGAAGTGTCTTCTATATTGCTGTTATCGGCAATGGTGGGTGCTATTTTATTGGCTACTAAAGATCCAAAAACTGTATAATGGAAAACATAACAAATACTATACAGACCATACCGCTTAATGAGTATATACTTCTAAGCGCTATCATTTTTTCAATAGGTGTTATTGGGGTGTTAATACGCCGCAATGCTATTGTGATTTTTATGTCGGTTGAGTTAATGCTAAACTCGGTAAACCTGTTACTAACGGCTTTCTCTATTTATCATGGCGATGCCAGCGGGCAGGTATTTGTATTTTTCATTATTGCTTTAGCAGCGGCAGAAGTAGCAGTAGGGCTGGCCATAATTGTAATGGTATACCGCAACACCAACTCGATAGATATTAACGTGCTGAACAGGTTGAAGTGGTAAATTAATAAAGTGTCATTGCGAGCGCCAGCGTGGCAATCGCAAGGATGCAATATAAACAAATGCAAGGTTCGCGATTGCTTCGTTCCTCGCAATGACAAAGAGAAATATAAAACATGGATAAATACATCTGGCTTATTCCTTTATTACCGTTAGCCGGTTTCATTATTAACGGCATTGGCCGTAATACCCTATCAAAAGGCATTATAGGCTTTATTGGCAGTTTGTTAGTATTAATTTCTTTCGGATTAAGTGTTGGCGCATTTTTCCAGATCAAGGCTACGGGTCAACCTATTAATGTTGAGCTGTTTAACTGGTTCAGCGTTGGTTCATTGCAAGTTAACTTCTCCTTTTTAGTAGATCAGCTAAGCTCGATAATGCTGCTGATTATCACAGGTGTTGGCTTTTTAATTCATCTGTACTCTGTAGGTTATATGCATGATGATAATGGTTTTGGTAAGTTTTTCGCTTATTTAAACCTGTTTGTTTTCTTTATGCTGTTGCTGGTATTAGGGTCAAACTACCTGGTGATGTTTATAGGCTGGGAAGGCGTGGGACTTTGCTCTTATTTACTCATCGGCTTTTGGTATACCAATCCAAGCTATGCTGATGCTGCTAAGAAAGCATTTATTATGAACCGTATTGGCGACCTTGGCTTTTTAATCGGCATATTTTTAATATTCAATACTTTCGGCAGTATAGCTTACGCTGATGTTTTTGGCAAAGCGGCCACTATGCATGGTGGCGATGCGCCATTTGTATTAATTACCTTATTGTTATTTGTTGGCGCGATTGGTAAATCGGCACAACTACCATTATTCACCTGGTTACCTGATGCGATGGCCGGCCCAACTCCGGTATCGGCATTAATACATGCGGCAACCATGGTTACAGCAGGTGTTTATATGATAGCCCGCTCAAACATTCTATTTACGCTTGCGCCGGATACAATGGAAGTTATTGCCATTGTTGGTTTAGCAACAGCTTTATTCGCGGCCCTTATCGCGCTAACGCAAACCGACATTAAAAAAGTTTTGGCCTATTCAACCGTATCACAATTAGGGTATATGTTTTTAGGTTTAGGTGTGGGTGCCTATACTGGGGCGTTTTTCCATGTGCTAACTCACGCTTTCTTTAAAGCTTTATTATTCCTGGGTGCAGGTTCTGTAATTCACGCCATGGGCGGCGAGCAGGATATGCGCAAAATGGGCGGACTAAGCGGTAAGATCAAAATTACTTTTATTACTATGCTGGTTGGTACCATCGCTATTGCGGGTATCCCTCCATTCTCGGGTTTCTTTTCGAAAGATGAAATATTGGCGGCCGCCTTTGCACATAGCACAACGTTTTATGTAGTGGGTGTTATTACCGCTATGTTAACCTCTTTCTATATGTTCCGGATGATGTACCTTACTTTTTGGGGCAAATTCCGCGGAGCGTATGAGCAGGAACATCACTTACATGAGTCGCCGCCAAGCATGACCATTCCATTGATCGTACTGGCAATACTATCAGCAATTGGCGGTATGATAGGCGTGCCCGCGGTAATGGGCGGCCACCATGAATTGGGCGCTTACCTTGCCCCGGTTTTTGAAGCGTCGAATAAATTACTTGTTGCACATGAGCTAAGCAGCAGTACCGAATGGTTGCTGATGGGCCTGTCTGTTGGCGGTGCTTTAATTGCAATGGCTTATGCCTATATTCAATATGTTAAAAATGCAAGCGTTCCTGTTTCTGATGAAGAAGAGCGCCCGGCATTAACAAGCTTATCTTATAATAAGTTTTATATAGATGAGCTGTATGATACCTTGATACGTAAGCCACTGGATACGTTATCAGTATTCTTTTACAAGGTGGTTGACCGTTTGGGTATTGATGGTTTAGTAAATGGTTTAGGCAAAGGAGCGGTTGAATCAAGCAAGGGTTTGCGTTTATTGCAAACCGGTAATGTAGGGTTCTACATATTTATGATGGTGGCTGGCATTATTGCCATTTTACTATATAGTTTAAAAGCGTTTACAATATAAAATGACGGTTAGTATATTAATTTTTTTGCCGGTAATTGCGGCACTCGCTGTTCTCTTCTTCAAGAATGAAACAGCTAAACACGCGGCGTTATTTTTCTCTGTTATTGAGTTGGCAATAGCCGGTGTATTCCTGTCCAAGTTTGTGCCCGATGCCAGTACACAGTTTATTGTTAATGTGCAATGGATATATAATTTCGGCATTTATTTTAATGCAGGCATAGATGGCATAAGTATGATAATGGTATTGCTAACTACGCTGCTGGTACCTATCATTATTTTAACCACCTATAAACATCAATACAGAAATGCACCCTCTTTTTACGCGTTAATATTATTTATGCAGGCTGGCCTGCTGGTAGTATTTACCGCGTTAGACGGCTTTTTATTCTACGTTGGCTGGGAAGCGGCATTAATACCTATCTATTTTATCTGCTCGCTTTGGGGCGGCGAAAACCGTATACGTATTACCATTAAGTTTTTCATCTACACATTTGCCGGATCATTGTTTATGCTATTAGGCATCATCTATATGTATTTGCTAACTCCCGGCAAAACATACGATCTGCATGCATTCTATAACAACCATTTAACCCCCGAAAATCAAAATATCGTATTCTGGGCGTTTTTCCTGGCATTTGCTATTAAAATGCCGCTATTTCCGTTCCATACCTGGCAACCGGATACGTATACCGAATCTCCAACCGCAGGTACCATGATGTTATCGGGCATTATGCTTAAAATGGGTATTTATGGCGTAATCAGGTGGTTAATTCCTAATGCTCCTGCAGGGTTATTACATTATCAAAACTTAGTTATCATACTGGCCGTAATTGGTATTGTATACGCGTCCATCATTGCATTCACACAAACTGATGGTAAACGTTTGGTAGCCTATTCATCTATAGCACACGTTGGCCTTATTGCCGCAGGCATATTTGCCTGGAACATGCAAGGCTTGCAAGGCGCCATGATACAAATGCTTAGCCACGGTATAAACGTAGTTGGTATGTTCTTTATATGGGATATCATCAGCACCCGTTTAAATACCCGGGATATTAGCCAATTAGGCGGTATTGCCAAGGGCGCCCCGCATTTTGCCATCGCATTTTTAATTATTGTACTGGGTACGGTTGCCTTGCCGCTTACCAACGGCTTTATAGGCGAGTTTTTATTACTGAACAGTGTTTATCAATATAACATTTGGGTAGCTGCTATTGCAGGTTTAACCATCATATTTGGCGCGGTATATATGCTGCGTATGTATAAAAAGGTTATGCAAGGCGAAACCAATGAATTAACTGCTGTATTTGCAGATGTTCATGGTTCAGAAAAAATAGCTTTGGGCATTATTTGCGCATTAATTATTGGTATAGGTATATATCCGCAGCCTATCCTGCATATATCTGCCGCGGCAGTCGAAAATTTGGTACACACTATAAATATCAGATAAGTTTTAATCATGAATACATTAATAGTCATATCTGTTTTACCTATAGTGCTTTTGTATTTAGGTTTATATAAAATGCAAAAGGCATTGCTGCCTGTTACTATAGTTGGCCTGTTGATTGCTTTAGGTTTGGCAGTAGCGCAATGGGGAGAAAACCGCGTGCCCGAGTATCATGGCATGATGTTATTCAATAACTTCTCTATTGCTTTTTCATCAATAGCTATTATATCAACCATATTGATCCTGTTGCTTTCCAAAGGATATTTTGAGCGGATAAGCCAGCATATAGCAGAGTATTACGCTATTATTCTGTTCTCGCTGGCCGGTGTTATAGTAATGGTTTCTTACTATAATTTAACTATGCTTTTTATCGGTATAGAAATTATGTCTGTAAGCTTATATATACTTGCCGGTATTAAAAAGAATGATTTTGCCTCGAATGAAGCTGCTCTGAAATACTTTTTAATGGGTGCTTTTTCAACCGGGTTCTTATTGTTCGGTATTACTTTAGTTTATGGCTCTACCGGTTCATTTAGTTTAGAGGGTATCCAAAGCTTTGTATTGGCCCATTCTTTTGGTGTAGATCCATTACTTTATACCGGGATAATATTAATTATTGTAGGCCTATGCTTTAAGGTAGGTGTGGCCCCATTCCATTTCTGGACACCCGACGTTTATGAAGGTTCGCCAACACTGATAACCGCGTTCATGTCTACCGTATCAAAAACGGCAAGCTTTGCTGCATTTTTGCGCTTGTTCGCAACTTGTTTCCCTGTATTTTATACTTTCTGGTTACCTATATTGGTTATCATAGCCATTATAACTTTGTTTGTTGGTAATATAACCGCTTTATATCAGCAAAGCTTTAAGCGTATGCTGGCTTACTCAAGTATATCACATGCAGGCTATTTGCTGTTTGCTATTTTAGCTTTGGGTGCAAGCTCTGCCAATTCTATATTTATATATGCCAGTGCTTATTCTATCGCGTCTATAATCGCTTTTGGAGCTTTAATACTTATACAGCAGGAAACAGGCAGTGATAGTTTTGAAAGTTTTAACGGCCTCGCCAGAAAAAACCCTTTCCTGGCATTTGTATTAACTATATCTATGTTGTCGTTGGCAGGCATTCCGCTTACTGCCGGCTTTATAGGTAAGTTTTTTATGTTCAATACGGTATTGGCCCAGTACCATACCGGTTTGGCAATAGTAGCTGTAATTAATGCTATCATAAGCATATTCTATTACTTCAGGGTTATTATAGCCATGTATTTCCGCACAACAGAGCGTGCTCAAATAACAGTACCTTCTTATTATATTTTTGTTTTCGGCTTTTCGGCGTTGGCAACTATTATAATCGGGGTGTATCCGCAATTTATTACCAACCTTATTTAATATCTCAAAAGTTTAATTTAATATTTGTAGTTTTACAAATATAGTGAATGGAAAATTTTTGGGAACACCTGCAAAATTTAACGGACGCTCAATCCATTTTAAGCAAAGGAGGGTTTTACTTTTTGCTTATTGTAGTTTTTGCTGAAACAGGTTTGTTTTTCGGGTTTTTTTTACCGGGTGATTACTTATTATTCATGGCCGGCCTGTTATGCTCATCCGGGATGATAGATGTATCATTAGGTACATTATTGATCTCTGTTATGGCAGCAGGCATCTTAGGCAATTATACAGGCTATTGGTTTGGTTACCGAACAGGGCCCATGTTATTTAACAAAAACGATTCTTTGTTCTTTAAAAAGCGATATGTAATTATAGCCGAAGAGTTTTATGCAAAGCACGGAGGCATGGCGTTAGTTTTAGGCAGATTTTTCCCAATAATCAGAACTTTTGCCCCTATCTTTGCAGGTGTTGTTAAAGTAGAGTTTAAAAAGTTTACTATTTATAATTTTGCCGGTAGCATAACATGGGTAGGTACCTTTATTTTATCCGGGTATTTTTTAGGTAGAAAGTACCCGCAATTGAAAGATTATTTACAGTATGTTGTTTTTGGATTAATAATAATTACAACAATTCCGCTGCTTATTGCTTTCTTTAAAAAAAGATTAGTAAAGAGCAGTAAAACAAATAAATTAGAATAATAAAAATGAGTACACAACATCCCTGGCACCAGGTTTCACCGGGTGATAATGTTCCTGAGGTAGTAAATGCAATAATTGAGATCCCTAAAGGATCAAAAGCTAAATATGAAATTGATAAAGATTCCGGTTTATTAAAATTAGACCGTGTTTTATTTTCATCAGTGATGTATCCGGCTAATTACGGTTTTATCCCTCAAACTTATTGCGATGATAAGGATCCGCTGGATATATTGGTTCTTTGCTCAATTGATGTGTTCCCCATGTCAATAATAGAAGCTAAGGTTATAGGTGTAATGCACATGGTTGATAATGGTGAGCAGGACGATAAAATTATAGCAGTTGCTAAAAATGATATGTCTGTTAATTATATTAACGACCTGAATGAATTACCGCCCCACGCTATGAAAGAAATAGTTAGGTTTTTTAAAGACTACAAAGCGCTCGAAGATAAAAAGGTGACCATAGAACATATGTTAGGTAAAAAATACGCCCACAAAGTAATTAATGAAAGTTTAGAACTATACCAGTCTACTTTTCCCGTGTACCAATAAATAATTAATGGGCCCTGATCTTCATATAAACGGTTATTACATTCTTCTTACCATATTTTTGGTTTTTTTAAATGGGTTTTTTGTAGCCGCCGAATTCGCTTTGGTTCGCGTTCGTAGTTCGCAAATTGAGCTGAAGGTGAAAACAGGAAGCCATGTGGCCAGGCTTACACGCAGTATAATGGCCAACTTGGCGGGTTATCTTGCTGCAACACAGTTAGGGATAACTATAGCCTCGTTAGGTTTGGGTGTAATAGGCGAGGGGGTATTTACAAGCGTAATGTTGAATTTATTTCAAGAATTTGGTTTTGAAATAACTTCTGTATTTGTAATAAATATATGTAGGGTGTTTGCGTTTATTATAATTACCGTACTAAGTATTGTTTTTGGCGAATTAGCACCAAAAAGGCTGGCTATACAAAGTTCTGTACGTACAGCTTTGGCTATTTCGGCTCCGTTACGCCTGTTTTTTATAGTGTTTAAACCCATCATCTGGATACTTAATAACTTTGCCAATTTTATTTTAAAGCTTTTGGGTATAACACCCGTACAGGGCGAATCGCACCATAGTTCGGAAGAACTGCAATATTTGTTGGAGCAAGGGAAAGAAACAGGTGCGCTCGATTCAAACGAACATGAACTGATACAAAACGTATTTGAGTTTAATGAACGTGTAGTTAAGAATATTATGGTGCCGCGTACCAAAATATCAGGTATTGAAGTTAGCACAGGTAAGGATGAATTGCTGGATATATTAATAACCGAAGGCTATTCACGCTTACCGGTTTATGATGAGGTAATTGATAAGATAGTTGGTATAGTACATGCCAAAGATATTTTGCCTTTGTTAGTACGGAACGAAGAAATTGTTTTAAGAAACATTATCCGCAAGCCCTATTTTATACCAGAAACCAAGAAGATAAATGACCTGATGGCCGAATTGCAACAGATGCGTATCCAGATAGCTATCGTGTCTGACGAGTTTGGTGGCACAGCGGGCATGGTTACACTGGAGGATATTGTTGAAGAACTGGTAGGCGAGATACAAGACGAGTATGATGAAGAAAAGCCTATTGTTGAGATTTTAAACGACCGGGAATTTATTGTAAACGCGCTTGCGCCCATATATGATGTAAACGGCCACCTGCCGCATGATCTGCCTGAGGATGGCGATTTTGATACCGTATCCGGATGGTTGGGAGATATATTTGGCAAAATACCCGATGTTGGTGAACAAAAGGAATCAAACGGATATAACATCACTGTACTAAAAAAATCCGATCAGAATATTGAATCAGTCAAACTGGAATTATTGTTAAATGAAGAAGATACAGTAGATTTACATTGATCTGCTTTGCCAATGCATCTTTTTTACACACCTGATATTGCCCCCTCACACCCACAATACTTTCTTAATGAAGAAGAGAGTAAACACGCCATACGCGTTTTACGATTAGAAGCCGGTGCCGGGGTGCAATTGATTGATGGCAGGGGAGGTTTATACACTGCAACTATAAAAGATGCGCATCCTAAAAGAACCATACTGCAAATTACCAATGTTATAACCGAATATAATAAACGTAACCATTACCTGCATGTAGCTATTGCCCCCACAAAAAATTTAGACAGGTTAGAGTGGTTCTTAGAAAAAGCTACCGAAATTGGAATAGACGAGATAACATTGATCATCTGTCAGCGTTCTGAACGTAAGGAAGCAAAGACAGAGCGGTTAAATAAAATTATAACGGCAGCTATAAAGCAATCATTAAAAGCATATCACCCGGTTTTGAATGAGCCTGTGGCTTTAAATAGGTTTTTATCACAGCAGTTTGACGGGCAGAAGTTTATTGCACATTGTGACGTTGGAGATATGACCGGTTTAAAGGATGAATTGGAAAAGCAAGGTAAATATTTAATATTGATAGGCCCCGAAGGTGATTTTTCGCCTGTGGAAATTGATGCCGCTTTGCAAAACGGATATAAAGCCATAACTTTAGGTGAAAGCCGGTTAAGAACAGAAACCGCCGCGTTGGAAGCTTGTTTCGAAGTGAATTTTTTAAATCGCTAAATGAAGATACCTATTTATATAGTCACCGCTGGCATACTGCTTTTTTTAAGCAGCTTTAACGCGCCAACCTATAAAATGGCTAAGCTTAAATATAATGGCGGCGGCGATTGGTATGGCGACCGCACAGCGCTACCCAACCTGATAAAATTTTGCAACGAAAATTTAAAAACCAATTTCCAGGCAGAAGATGAGGTAGTAGAGCCGGGAAGCGCGGAGCTATTTAATTATCCTTTCATTTTCATGACCGGGCACGGCAATGTTATATTCTCTGACCAGGAAGCCGCTAACTTAAGGAAGTATTTAACCGGCGGTGGCTTTTTGCATATCGACGATAATTATGGGCTGGATAAGTTTATTCGCCCACAAATGAAAAAGGTTTTCCCGGAGCTTGATTTTGTGGAGTTGCCTGTTAATTATCCCATCTATCGTCAAAAATATCCTTTTCCTAACGGCTTACCTAAAATACATGAGCATGATGGCAAGCGTCCGCAAGGTTTTGGATTGATCTATAAAGGGCGCCTGGTATGTTTTTACACCTATGAGTGCGATCTGGGCAATGGTTGGGAAGATTATGGAACCTACGCCGGCGATACGCAGGAAAATCGATTAAAAGCCTTAAAAATGGGCGCTAACCTTATTCATTACATATTGACCCAGTAGCCATGTATCAGTTAAAAGTAAATGATAAGTACAATTATACAATTGATAAGACCGGCGACGAGTTATTGATTAATAGCAACAAGATAGATGCCGATATAAAACAATTGGGCCCTAATACATGGCATATTATTGATCAGCTACGATCATACAATGCTGAGGTTGTAAACTATGATAAAGCTTTAAAGACTGCCGAAATACGAGTTAACAATAATATATACATCATCACTGCAAAAGACCGGTTTGACGTGTTGCTTGAAAAAATGGGATTAAGCAGTTTAGCCAATGCCAAAATAAGTGAGTTAAAAGCACCTATGCCCGGAATGGTATTAAAAGTGTTTGTTGAAGAAGGCGCTACTATACAAAAGGGCGATAACTTATTTGTACTTGAGGCCATGAAAATGGAAAATATTATTAAATCACCAACTAATACTGTAATTAAATCAGTTAAAATAAAGCCGGGAGATAAGGTAGAAAAAGGGCAGATACTACTGCAATTTGCATAAAAAAAGCGGTCCGAATTATCGGACCGCTTTTTTTATGTGTTAGTTATTAGGTTATTTAACTTTTTTAACTGCAAAATGTGGTTTGCCGCTAGGGTGTATTTCGGGAGCGCCAACCAAATCCATTGCGCAACGGAAACCAACTTCGGCGCTTGCATCATCCTCATTCATAAAACGGCGGGTGGCAGGGTTTAACCAGTAAGCCATATCGTTCCATGAACCACCTTTATAAACTTTAGAATGGTCGCTCACTAAAGTAGTAGTACCATATAAACTGGTATTTACCGTATCTAAAGCACCTCTTTGATCGGCATTGTATGGTTTACCTGCCAGTGGGTCTTTAGCAGTTGGAGCCGCATTTTGTGCATTTTGTGAAGCTATTAACTCTGCATAGGTCATTTTTTTCTGTGCTTTAGCCGGATCTTTTATAGGGTGGCCATATTTATCTTTAGCATACATTCCGGTAGACGGGTTAGACAAACGCTTATCAGTAAATTGATTACCACGAAATGGGTTAAAATCATCAACATCCTCGAATGACATCTGGCGGTAAGTATCCTGTACCCATTCATTAACGTTACCTGCCATTTGATATAAACCAAAATCATTAGGTACGTATGATCTTACCGGAGCAGTTATAATTGCTTTATCATTCAAATAACCGCCTACACCTGCATTATCACCTGCGCCACGTTTAAAGTTAGCTAAAATCAATCCACGTGTAGCTTTTTTAGCCGAACGTACGCCTAAGCCATTCCATGGATATATTTTACCATCATTAATATTTTCAAATTGGGTATTGCCTGCATAAGATAATGCTGCGTACTCCCATTCTGCTTCGGTAGGTAAACGGTAAGCCGGTTTTAAAATACCATCTTCAATTATTGCCGGCCTAACAGCTTTTTTAGATCCGGCTGCAGGTTTTCCGTTCAGATCAGCCTTCATGCCTTTGCCATCAATCCCAGGGCCTCTAAATTGATTATTCAAATACATGTCTGTATTAAAAGGAGTTTTTTGCGCGTTTGCGGCTGTTGCATTTTTCGCAGTTTTTTGGGCCCTTGGATTTACTATAATGTTTTGTTGCTGTAAAATAAATTCATTGGTACGGTCTGTACGCCATTGGCAATAATCTTGCGCCTGGTTCCAGGTAACACCAACTACAGGGTAATCCTGGAATGCAGGGTGACGTAAATAATTATCAACATACGGATCGTTATGCGACAAAGGCCTGCGCCATACTAATGTATCAGGCAAAGCATTGTAATACAATTCATGGTCTGCCGGGAATGTAGCACTTATCCAATGTAAATAATCAAGCCAATCCTGGTTAGAAACCTCGGTTTCGTCCATGTAAAAAGCCGGAATAGTTACTCTTTTACGTACATTATTATACTCAAAATTAACATCCTGATCTGCGCTGCCGCCTAACACAAAGGTACCACCTTCAATTGCAACCAAGCCCGGACCCGGTGACGGGTGCGTTTGTCTGAATTTCTGATAACCATAGCTTTTGTTGTTATATGGTATACCAGTTTTTTGAGATCTTTCTGGTTTACTGCAGCTGCTTAACAATGTTCCGATACTCAATAGCACTAAAGCAGTATTAGTAAAAAGTATTTTCATATTTTTACAATTATATGTAGGTGTAAATTTATACATTTTTAAATAAAATACTAATCTTAAATTAGGGCGTCGTTATAAATATTAGCCTTAATATTTTTCTTTAAACGGAAAAAGTACCCGATGAGTTACATTAACATTGTTTCAATTGAAAAAAACTTTCATGCGGCTATAAGTCAGAACATAATTAGCCTATATTTATCCAATAAATAAAACCGATTGAAGAATGAAGTTTTTTTACAACAGGACTAACTTTTTATATATTATATTTCTGTTACCATCGTTTGCAATTGCTCAAACTGCAACAAGTACTAACGGAAGCAGCTCTAATGCGATACCCACGGCAGTTCCTTTTTTAAATATATCGCCCGATTCACGGTCAGGCGCTATGGGCGACGCGGGTGTTGCTATATCGCCTGATGTAAATGCAAATTACTGGAACCCTTCAAAATTAGCTTTTATTGACAGCACAGGTAATAGTATTTCACTATCCTACAGCCCGTGGTTAAGGCATTTGGTGCCCGATGTTAGCTTATCATATCTTAGCTTTGCTCATAAATTAGATAGCAGAAACACCATTGGTGCTTCATTACGCTATTTTAACCTGGGCTCTATACAACTGGTTGATAGTTACCAGAATAATCAAGGTACTTACAGACCCAATGAGTTATCATTAGACGCGTCATTTGCCCGTAAGTTTGGTGATAATTTTTCACTTGGCTTAACATTGCGTTATATCTATTCAAACTTATCAAGTCAATCATTTGCATCCGGTTCAAGCCAGACTACCAAGGCCGGTAATGCTGTTGCGGCAGATGTTTCTATGTATCATAAAAAATCATTCCAGGAGTTTGGTATGGATGCGCTATTTGCATATGGCGTAAATATTTCAAACATTGGCTCAAAGGTTAGCTATTCTAGTACCGGTCCGGCTTATTTTTTACCAACTAATTTAAAAGTTGGTTTTGCCAATACCTTAAATATCGATACCTTAAACCAGTTTACTTTTACGTTCGATATTAATAAATTATTAGTTCCTACGCCGCCAATAAGAGATGCCAACGGTAATATTATTAGCGGTAAGGATGATAATGTTTCTGTACCGGCAGGTTTTTTTGGTTCGTTTAGCGATGCGCCGGGTGGGTTTAGTGAGGAGTTAAAAGAAATAGCATTTTCGCCGGGAGTTGAATATTGGTATGATCAGCAATTTGCCATAAGGGCGGGCTATTTTTATGAGAACCCTACTAAGGGCGGCCGCCAGTATTTAACAATGGGGGTAGGTTTAAAATACAATATTTACAGGTTTGATTTTTCATACCTCGCCGCCAGTCAGCAAAACAGCCCCCTGGCAAATACACTTAGATTTACTTTATCTTTAAACTTCGGGGGTAAAAAATAAAGTGGGCAAGGTAAGAGTAGGTTTCGGCTTTGATGTACATCAATTAAAAGAGCAACATCCGTTTATTTTAGGGGGCGTTAATTTAGCGCACCACGCAGGGGCCTTTGGCCACTCGGATGCGGATGTGTTATTGCATGCCATTTGCGATGCTTTGTTAGGCGCTGCGAATTTGCGCGATATTGGTTTCCATTTTTCAAACACCGATGAGCGGTGGAAAGGGATAAGCAGCTTAATATTGTTGCAAAACGTAATGCAACTTTTAAGAGAAAAAGGTTGGGAAATAGGGAATATCGACGCTATGGTTTGTTTGGAAGCACCCAAGATCAATCCCCATATACCGGCTATGAAAGCTCATATAGCTGCCGCTGCCTCAATAAGCGAAGATGATATTTCGATCAAAGCTACTACCAACGAGCAACTGGGCTTTATAGGCCGCGAAGAAGGCGTTGTTGCTTATGCCGTTTGTTTGATTGAAAAGGCGTAACCGGCAGTTTTTTAAATACAGCGCATCACTTTAAGGCATATATCGACCCCCGGTATTTAACTGTACTGTACCAGGCACACCTTGGTACACCTGAGTACACCCTGGTACAGTTACCATGTTATTTGTTACTTATTTACAGAAATATTTGTATTTATAAAGAATATTCTTTATAATTGTATAATTAAACTGTACAATTATGAGTTCATTACGTCCGTCTTTTATTGAAGATATACGCCTGGAGGTGCAGGCTACCAGCAATCGACAACGACAGAGAGCAGCCGAAAGATGCGAACTGCGCAAAAATCCTGATAACAATTTATTCCACGTTAAAAGCGCCGACCAGTGGCTAAAAGATGAACAGCAAAAACCCGCGGCCCGCCAACTGATGGGGAGCCTTTGGTATGAAGATGAACTTTGTATATTATTTGCCGATACCAATTTAGGTAAATCTATACTTGCTGTACAAGTTGGCTATGGCCTGGGTAAATTGGATGTTATAGAGCCATTTGATTGTAAATTGGATGAAGCGGTGAAGGTATTGTATATTGATTTTGAACTGAGTGTAAAGCAATTTAAAACCCGTTATACCGATCCATTGCATGGTACTCACCACTTTGGAGATAATTTTTTTCGTGCCGAATTTAACCCTGCCGGGGATAACCCGATGTTGTATGATAAATATGATAGCTATATCCGCAACGAAATAGAAGCCACTATTCGTAGCACAAAGGCCAGGGTGCTTATTATTGATAATATTACGTGCATGGGCAATAGCACCGATTATGCAAGCAGCGCTATACCGCTCATGAAGAGCCTAAAGGCGCTGAAAATTAAGCATAATCTAAGCGTGCTGGTGCTGGCCCATACGCCAAAACGCAACCTGCAAAAACCCATTACGGTGAATGATTTGCAAGGCAGTAAAATGTTGATAAACTTTGCCGATAGCGCGTTTGCCATAGGCCAGAGCCATGCCGACCCCGGCATACGCTATATAAAACAAATAAAACAGCGTAATACAGGTGGCGATTATGATGCCGCGCATGTGTGCCTGTTCCGCATCAGTAAAGAATATAGCTTTTTATGCTTTAAATTTTTAGGTTATGATAATGAACAGGCGCACCTGCAAAAGGTGGGTGTAGCGCTGAGTAATGAGCTAACAGCCCACATTGCAGAGCTTAACACACAGGGGCTTTCCATACGCCAGGTGGCCGCGCATCTTAAAATAAGTGCTTCTACTGTAGCCAGGGTTCTTAAAACAACGAAGGAAAATATGGGTAATCCGACGGCTTAGCGTGTGTATAGATCTCTCACTATCGTTCCGCGAGAGGGTCAAAACTGTAATGTATATCGGCCATGTTGCTAATTTACGACATTGCAATAGCGAGAAAGATTAAAAAGAAGCGGGGGACTGTGTGATTCCCTCCCAACGGGAGGGTGTAGGGAGGGGTAAATGAAGCGATTTATATCGGCGAAACCCCTCCCTGCCACCTCGCAATCAGCCGCACCCCTCCCGTGGGGAGGGAACCTAATGAAAGATTCTTCCTTGTTAGTCCGGGATTATAAATCCGGACTAACATAATAAATGAAGCGATTTATATCGGCGAAACCCCTCCCTGCCACCTCGCAATCAGCCGCACCCCTCCCGTGGGGAGGGAACCTAATGAAAGATTTAAATCTTTCGAACACCCCTAATTATAAATCCTAACAAACAGAAAACTTAATTGCCACTACTCCCCATTACTTCCTTTACGTTGCCGGTGCGCTTTATTACGCCCCAGCCGCTTAGTTCGCCTTTCATGGCTTTACGTATGGCTTTAAATAAGATATAATACATTAGCTGGCGCCATATAAAGCGTTGCGGAATAATGTAAACCAGTTTCTTATAGTCTTCTTTTTCCATCCAGAAGGCAATAATAGCTACTACAAAATCTATCAGTACAAATATGATATAGTAAGTTAATATTTTAAAGGGTTTGTCGCCAAACAGGCCTATTATCATAAACAGATCAGCCAGCGGCGAAAACAAAGGAAGTATGATCTGGAAGATGAGAATATTAGGCATGCCCACCATCCCAAAGAATTTATATTTTTTGTTAAACAACGCGCTGCGGTTTTTCCAGAAACTTTGTATAACGCCAAAGCTCCAGCGGAAACGTTGTTTTAGCAGCGCGTCTAAAGTTTCGGGGGCCTCAGTATAGGCTATTGCTTCTGCACAGTTTTTTACAATGTATCCTTTTTTAAGGATGCGCATGGTAAGGTCGCAATCTTCGGCAAGGGTATCATAGGTAAAGCCGCCTGCCAGGAACACCGCTGATTTTCTGAATGCGCCAATAGCACCCGGAACAACAGTAATGCTGTTGATAACATCAAAGGCGCGCCTGTCCATATTTTGCGCGGTAATATATTCAATAGATTGCCAACGGGTAATTATATTGTTTTCGTTACCCACTTTAACGGTACCTGCTACCGCGCCAATTTCATCATCAGTAAAATAAGTCATTAAATGATGTACGGCATCATTTTTTAACTGGGTATCGGCATCAATACACACTACAAAATCATACCGGGCATGAGATATGCCAAAGTTTAATGCTGATGCTTTACCGCCGTTGGGCTTGGTTAATACGGTAACCTTTGGGTTATCACCATAAGCGGCGTTAACAAATTCATACGTTTTATCTTTTGACCCATCATCAACAAAAATTATTTCGAAGGTTTTATACTCGGTTTTTAATAAACTTTTAATAGTTTTTAATACCGTAACTTCTTCATTGTATGCGGGGACTATAATACTTACAGGCGCCAGGGCGGCCAACTTGGCTGTGATTTTTTTTCCTTTTTTGTTTTCGGCGTATTGGCGTATAGCTAAAACCCCAATCAAAACAACACGGCCAATAGCCAGAAAAATAGCCGATAAGAATAAATACAATAAAAACCAGTTGCCATAAAAAAAGCCAACAATAAACATATTGTATAATGTACCCATAACGCCGCTGTTGGCATCATCTTTTATAGGGGGCATCAAGTCGGCCCGGGTTTTTCCTAAAACATCAGCTATAGTAGTAAACTTATATCCCTGTGATTTAAAATAGTGAATAATTCCGGGTAATGCCTTTACCGTTTCCTCGCGGGTATCGCCACCGGCATCATGCAATAGCAACATAGAGCCCTTATCATGGTCGCGTTTTACACGAAAGAGTATACTATCTGCGGTTACACCCGGCTGCCAGTCCCATGGGTCAATGGATTCACCTATGGTAATATAGCTTTGCTTCCGGCTTTCGGCTACGGGTATAACTTCGGCCAAGGTCTGCGGCTCGGCATCCGCGTTAAATGGCGGCCTGAATAATATAGTACTTCGGCCCGTTACAGACTCTATGAGCTTACGTGTAGCATTTAGTTCTAATATAACCCGTTCGCGGCTTATAGTGGATACATCCGGGTGGAAAAATGTGTGGTTACCAATTTCATAGCCTTCTTCATATTCGCGCCTTAATATCCCAATATTTTTTTCGGCCATAGATCCTACTACGAAGAATGACGCCGGTACATTTTCGCGTTTTAATATATCTAATATACGCGGAGTATAATCCGGGTCGGGCCCGTCATCAAATGTTAAAACTATTTTACCCGGCGCATAGCCATACCGTTTAATTACATACTTGGTAGGCAGCTTTATGTATTGCTGGTTGGTAATAAAAAAGTTTGTGGTATCCAGCTTTATATCAATTTTACCGGTTGTTGGTGTGGTCATTAAATCCAGCACCTCACCATCCTTGCCATCATAATCAATTTTATTGTTCAGGCCCACCTCGGTTAAGCGTTTGGTATCAACGCCTGTTTTTCTTAATGAATCAATAGAAAGATTTTTCTGGAAAAAGCTCCATAACCGCGGGTCTTCAAAGCCCAGGCGCCATAGGGCCACACCGCCTGTTGCCCAATCATCCGCCATGCGGATGATATTAAAATTGGTAGCAGCATCAGTGAAATATATGGTATGCGGCAAACTATTTTCATCGGTATACTTAAAATGAAGGTTGGACGATACCGGGTCGAAAATAATTTTGCTGCTATTTTGCTGTGCCGTACTAATTGCCTGCTGGTAACCTATTGAAATACCTATATTGTTTTCGGGCCAGTCAAATCCACCCGCCGCAATAGTTAGTATTACCTTTTCGCTTGGTATTTTTGAGCAAACATTATCTAATATCTCTTCTACCCATTGCTTATTAGATATATCGCCCGCGTTGCTCCCATCATTATGCTGGTCAATAGCCATTATAAACAGGTAATCATTAAAATGTTGCAGGCGAACGATGTCGAATTGCTCATCCTCCGGAATTACGTTTTGAGTTACCAAAAAACCCAATGGATGCAAGGTTTTATATAATTCTTCCTGGAATGCGATGTAATTAGGCGCATTACGGTTAGCAATATTATCCAGATCAAGATTTATCCCTTGGAACTTATATTTGGTTAACTGGGTAACAATACTATTAATGAAAGTAGCACGTATCTTTTTGTTTTTAATAATGCGCTCAACATCTTTAATATCAGAATACCCGGTAGCGTTATTAACGTTTACATAGTTAGAAATGGATATTAATATAGGTTTTTTGTATTTTTTATTTATACGGATAAGACCGGTATCAATTCTGGCTACTATACTATCAGATTTTGGTTTAATAAAAAAGCCTTCAGACACGATCATATCCAGCCGGGCAATGTGATCAACCAGCGAATTATAAGCTTGTGGTTCCCAGGCACGGTAAAAGCCCGCATTAATACGGTCCTTATTGTTGGGGCGCTTTTTTTGGTGAGCTATCCGGTCGGCGATGATCTGCTTTATTTGTGATTTCTGGGCGATGTAATCTTTAAATTTGGTTGATTTTTTTAATTGCAGCAGCTCCTCTTTTGTTAACTTTTTAGGCGCTGGGTTTAGGTTGGGTAAATTAGGATATTGCTTGGATGTTATAGTAATGACCGATCCGAACACACTGCCCGCTAATACAATCAATAATATACGGCTAAGCCATTTAAAGCGATTCCATCTACCGGGAGTATCAGCCTGAAAAACCTGCTTATAGGCCATTAAATAGTATATATTATTAAGTTATTGGTTTGAATACAATTTTGCCGTAAAACTTACTTAAGGGTTTTATCAGAATCTATGTTTGAAAAATCAACACCGCATTTACAGTTTTCGCCACAGCCTTTTTTTGCAAACAAATTTCTATACATCAACCTGCCAATGTACCATACAGCTGCCGCAAATATTATCAAAATTATTATCGACTGTATATTCATAATCACAAAATTAGTACATTTTATTAAGAAACGTATATATATTAGTTATGTTCTCTGTGCCGGTAATTTTTTACTTTAAGGTGAAATATTACATTCCGAAAACCCTAAAAAGCTTTCAAATGCCATATATTAAGCGTACCTTTGCGCCAAATTTTAAGGGCATTTCATGCAAAAAATAAGAAATATTGCGATCATCGCACACGTTGACCACGGTAAAACCACATTGGTTGACAAAATTCTGCACAGCTGTGCAATTTTCCGCGAAGGCCAGGAAACTGGTGAGCTGATACTGGATAATAACGACCTGGAACGCGAACGTGGTATTACCATTGTTTCAAAAAACGTTTCGGTAATGTATAAAGATGTTAAGATCAACATTATTGATACACCTGGTCACGCCGACTTTGGCGGCGAGGTTGAACGTGTGTTAAAAATGGCCGATGGTGTTTTATTACTTTGCGATGCTTTTGAAGGCGCTATGCCCCAAACCCGTTTTGTAACCCAAAAGGCTTTGGCTTTAGGTTTGAAACCTATTGTGGTAGTAAATAAGGTTGATAAAGAAAACTGTCGTCCTGAAGAGGTTTATGAGCAAATTTTCGAATTGTTTTTTAACCTTGAAGCTACCGAAGATCAGTTAGATTTCCCGGTTATTTACGGTTCATCAAAACAAGGATGGATGAGTACAGATTACAAAAAACCAACTGAAGATATATTTCCTTTAATGGATGCTATATTGGCAAACATCCAACCACCGCCAATTAGCGAGGGTACTTTGCAAATGCAGATCACATCTTTAGACTATTCTTCATTCGTGGGCCGTATTGCTATTGGCCGTGTTGCACGTGGTGTAATTAAAGAAAACATGCCGGTATCATTGGTAAAACGCGATGGTACTATCCAAAAAACACGTATTAAAGAGCTTTATACTTTTGAAGGCTTAGGTAAGGTTAAAGCTACCGAAGTTAGCGCCGGCGATATTTGCGCGGTAGTAGGTATTGATGGTTTTGATATTGGCGACACCATTGCTGATTTTGATAAACCAGAACAATTAGAGGTTATTCATATTGATGAGCCTACTATGAATATGTTGTTCACCATTAATACTTCACCATTTTTTGGTAAAGAAGGTAAATTTGTAACCTCACGTCACTTACGCGATCGTTTGTACAAAGAAATGGAGAAGAACCTGGCGCTTAAAGTTGTTGAAACTGAGTCGCCTGATTCATACCTGGTTTATGGCCGTGGTATCCTTCACTTATCAGTATTGATAGAAACTATGCGTCGCGAAGGTTATGAGTTACAGGTAGGCCAGCCGCAAGTTATTGTTAAAGAAATTGACGGCGTAAAATGCGAGCCGATTGAAACACTTATTGTAGATGTACCGGGCGAAGTAGCCGGTAAAGTAATTGAGCTGGTAACCCAACGTAAAGGCGACCTGTTAGTTATGGAGCCAAAAGGCGATCTGCAACATTTGGAGTTTGAAATTCCGGCACGTGGTATTATCGGGTTGCGTAATAACGTACTTACCGCTACAGGCGGCGAAGCTATTATGGCACACCGCTTTAAATCATACGAGCCGTGGAAGGGTACTATCCCGGGCCGTTCAAATGGTGTATTGGTATCAATGGATACCGGTAAAACTACTGCTTTTGCTATTGACAAATTACAGGATCGTGGTCGTTTCCACATTGATCCGGGAGTTGATATTTATGAAGGCCAGGTTTTAGGTGAGCACATACGCGATAATGATTTGGTAATTAACTTAACAAAAGGCAAGCAATTAACCAACATGCGTGCATCGGGTAGTGATACCAATGTGCGTATAGCGCCTGCTATTAAATTCTCGTTAGAAGAATCGATGGAGTATATACAAGCTGATGAATACATTGAAGTTACCCCTCAAAGTATCCGCATGCGTAAAATATATCTGAACGAAAATGAGCGTAGAATTAACGCTAAAAAGTTCCAGTCATAATACTTTTTTAAGTATGGAGTTATATAGAGAGTCACAAATGTTGTGACTCTTTTTTTGTATGCGCATTTTACTCAGTATATTTGTTTACCGGGGCAGTGATAATGGAAAAAAAAATAATCTTCTGGCTTCTGCTACCGGCAGTTATGTTATTTGCATATTCCTGCAAAAAAACAAAAATAGCGACCCAGATATGCCTGCATAACTCATCTATAGATTATTTAAAAAGATGGGCCGTTGTATACACACAAACTGATAATTATGACGACCAGGGTCACCTGCTTAAAAGCATAATTGTTTACCCAAACGGCTATTTTCAAATTAATATTGATTTTACTTATAACCTGTTTAGTGATGGTGCGCCAATAAATGGAAAGTGGAACATTAATGAAAATTGCCAGTTTGTGCTTAACCCAAAAACCAACATAGAGCGCAGATTCTCAGTTATACAATTATCTGCCGATTCTTTAACAATAGTCCAAGCTATTAATTACACAAAAATTACTGAGCATTATGCCGCGTTTACTTGCCCAAATTATTCCAGTTTAGCGTACCGGTGGGATAATGCATTTACATTGCAGGCATCTTATAGTACAGACACACTTTACCAGGCAAAATATACACATCCCGGCGGGTACTTTAGGTTTAATGCCGATGCAAGTTATGCATTATCAATAGCCGGCATTACGCAAAATGGAACATGGGGCATAGCCCAGCCGGGTTGCCTGCTGGTGCTGGATAGGAACAAACCTAATGAAACATCATACGATGTACAAAAACTAACCGCCGATTCTCTTACCATTTGGCGAAAAGACACTACTGCCAGGATCAATTATTTGCAGCATTATGTAAGGCATAAGTAAGTATAATTGCCTAAGTCTATAAAATTGAAAGTTAGGTAATCAAATCAGAATAAAGCCTTAAATTAGCCCGATGAAAGGTAATGACCGGCTGTATCCCAGTATATTTAATCCCCGTTATGTAGTTCTTACCCAATTAAGAAATGCAACTGTTAAAAAAATTGAAGAGCTCACCACCAATAATAAAGATTTTATACTGATAGATTTTGGCTGTGGAGATATGCCTTATAAACAGGTTATTGAACCGCATGTAGGTAAATACCTGGGCGTAGACTTAGAAATGAACCCTAAAGCAGATCATCATATAGATTTTGACAGTAAAACCACCCTGCCCGATAATTATGCTGATATTATATTGTCGAACCAGGTATTAGAACATGTGGATTCGCCTGAAGGATATTTGCAGGAGGCATGGCGCCTGTTAAAACCCGGCGGTTCAATGATATTAACAACACATGGGTATTGGCTATATCACCCAACGCCAAATGACTACTGGCGCTGGACGGGCGCTGGTTTGAGAAAGGTAGTTGAAAAAGAGAATTTTAAAATAAATTCATTTACCGGTGTGTTAGGGCTTACAGCAAGTGGCTTGCAGTTATTTCAGGATGGCATTTTATTTAAGTTGCCAAAATTTATTGTACCCATCTGGTCTGTTATAATGCAGGCAGTTATTGGGCTGTTTGATAAGATCCATTCGCAAGCTCAACGTGACCGGGATAGCGCGTTATATATTGTGGTTGCCCAAAAACCGCTATAATGAATATTTAAGTACTTTTGTACAAAGACTAAATCGAAATTATTCCTCGTATTTATAAATGGAAGAAAAAATAGACCGCGAAAACGTAGTATCATATTATGATGAGCACGTTAAATATAAGCTGAACGATTATATTATAGTTAATCCGCGTATTGAGTACGGATGGAAAACTATTATGCAGTTTGCCCCTAAAAGCCCTAAACGTATTTTAGAAGTAGGCTGCGGCATGGGCAGTATTTGCGAAAGAATGCACAAGCAATGGCCCAATGCGCATATTACCGGCATAGACATCAGTACTATGTCTATCCAGATAGCGCAAAAGCTTTTTGCGGATGATAAGCTTGATTTTAGAGAAACTATACTAACGCCTGATACTTTTAAGGATGACCGGTTTGACATGATCATCTTTATGGATGTTTATGAGCACATAGCGGTGCATGATAGACCCGAGGTACATGCTGCATTATTAAAACTATTAAAAAATAAAGGGAAAATAATATTAACCGTACCAACACCTCATAATCTTAAATGGTGCCTGATAAACCGGCCCGAAACTATGCAGCCTGTTGATGAACATATAACATTCCAGGTAATAGGAAAATTAGCTACTGATACAGGCACCGAGGTAATTTTATATCATCAAAAAAATGTTTGGCACGTGGCTGATTATACCCACATTGTATTGGAGAAAAATGATGATTTTGAAAGCGCTTTTTTTACACCTAAGCCAGTTACAGCAAGCCAAAGGAGCAGTAGGATACTTGGAAAGGTTAAAGCAAAATTGGGTAGTTTTTTCCGGAAGTCTTTCGTTCGCAGAAAATTAGGATAAACATGGATAGCGGTTATACCTTATGCATTATCAAGCCTAATAAGTCATCCTTTTCTGAAACCTTTATACAGGCACATATTGATAGGCTGGCCGGCAACAAACTGGTCTTATACGGCGGTGCCTTCCCGGTTTATGATAATGAGGGACATCCGTTGATCAAATCAAAATGGGGGCTGTTAAGCTATCTTATCCAAAAAAAAATATTTAAGCGAAAAAGTATTGCTGTACGAACAAATGCTTTAAGAGACTATTTTCTTAGTAAAAAAGTAGATGTGGTTTTTGCCGAATATGGCATGGTTGGCGCAATGGTTACAGATGCCTGTAAGCAGGCAAATATTCCGCTTGTTATTCATTATCATGGGGCCGACGTATATAACAACCAGACCATTGCCGAATATGGGTCTCTTTATCAAAGAGCATTTAATTACGCCAGCGCTTTTATTGCGGTATCGGCCGATATGGTTGAAAAATTAAAAGAATTAGGCGCACCGGCAACAAAAATATTCAACGCTTCATGCGGAGTCGCCCCGGATGATTTTCCGCTCTTAGATATTTCAAACTCCGCCCGAAATTTTTTGGCAATAGGCCGTTTTGTCGAGAAGAAATCACCTTTATCTTTAATAAAAGCTTTTAGTTTAGTAGTGGATGAATTTCCCGATGCCAAATTGTGGATGGTTGGCCATGGGCCACTATTCAATGTGGCAAATAAGCTGGTAACCGAGTTGAAATTAGAATCGAATATTACGTTAACCGGAGTTTTAAAACCAGCAGAAATTAAAGCGTTAATGAAAAATACAAGGTGCTTTGTACAGCACTCGGTAACAGCGGCAGACGGCGATAGTGAAGGCACCCCGGTTTCCATATTAGAAGCATCTTCATCAGGATTGCCCGTTGTAGCCACCCGTCATGCTGGCATAAAAGAAGCAGTTATTGATGGTGTAACAGGGTTTTTATTAGCCGAACATGATATTGAAGGAATGGCTGCAGGAATGATTAAATTAGCTAATTCAACAGATCTTGCCATAAAGCTGGGTAAGGCCGGCCGTGAGCATATGATAGCTAATTATAATATCAATGCGCGTATAGCATTGCTTGATAGTATTATACAAAAGAGTATTAAATGAATCTATTAAAGAAGCAAGGGTTTTATAACAGCATCATACTATATGCAGGTACCGCACTTGGTTTTTTTAATCTGGTAGTTTTATTTCAGCGTGCTTTAACGCTCGAAGAAATAGGCTTTTTCGCTATAATGAATACCATTACCTTATTGTATGCACAAATAGCATCGGTTGGTGTAAATAATATCATCTTTAAATACTTCCCCCATTTCCGTACCGAAGATAAAAAGCATGGCGGCTTTGTAACGTTTGTAATTGTTTGGTGCTTTATAAGCTTTGTAGTATTTACCTTAATTTTTCTATTTTTTCAGCATTCAATTATAAACCGTTATAGTAATAAACCTGGTTCGGAGTTATTGGTACGATATTTTTATTACTTGATTCCGCTTGCTTTTTTAACCATGGTTTTTACGGTGATTGAGAGCCTGGCCATTACTGTTTTTAAAAATGTACTATCATCATTTTTGCGGGAGGTTTTATTGCGGGTGTTTACACTGGTAAGTGTATTATTAATTGGGGCATCACTTATAGATTATCACGATTTTTTATCCATATACCTCGCTGCCAATATAGCTATGATAGCTATCCTGTTATTTTATATATATAAGGGGCGCGATTTTAAACTGACCCGTATATCGTCGCAAATAATCAGCAAAAAAAATGAGTTTATAAAATATGGCTTTTATACACTTCTAAGCAGCACATCAGCTGCATTGATACAATATCTTGATAATATAATGCTACTGAATATAACTAAGGACTTGCCAACACTGGCCATTTATAGTACCTTTTTTGCCATAGCATTAGTTATTAGTTTACCCGCCAAAGCGCTAAACCGTACATCATTACAAATTATTGCCCAGGCTTGGGCCAATAATGATTTGCCAAAAATTGGTAAGATCTATTATAAAACATCGGTAATGCAAATGTTGATTGGGTCGTTATTATTTATTGGACTGGTTGTAAATAGGCATTTTATTATTGTACTTCTGCATAAGACTGAATACGCCACCTATTTTAATGTATTTATAGTAGTGGGCCTTGGGTTTTTAACAGATATAACTGGTGGGGTTAACGGCTATATCATCAACCTATCAAAACATTATAAATTTACTACTTACTTTATTGTTGGGTCGGTATTTTTTTGCGTAGCTGTAAACTGGCTGCTTATCCCCCAAATTGGGATGATGGGCGCCGCAGTAGCTTATTTTCTTACTATGTTTATCCTTAACTTTCTATACTGGATATATGTTAAAGTAAAGTTTAATTTACAGCCCTTTGGCCGGGCCCATTTATTAATTTTGCTGGTTAGCCTGGTATCGTTATTAATTGGTTTATATCTGCCTTTGGTTCATAATATCTATATCGATATGATTTTGCGTTCGGGTATTGTTGCGGTAATATATATTTCGCTGTCTTATTTTCTGAAAATTTCAGATGATATAAATATCCTGTTTGACAAAGTTTTAAAACACAGAATCAGCAGAAAATAGCTGGGCTATCTCATATACACAATATTTCTTTAGGTATTATGTAAAGTTATTTGTTACGGCCTATTAGCTTATTACTTTAAAATATCAACTGATATTAATGACAAGGTTGATGCTACATTAAAAAAGTTATATCGGTTTATTTAATAATCTTTCGTAAATTGTAGGTTCCAATCAAACCAATGCCTAATAGTTTCAAATACATATTTTACTTAACTGCATGGTTAATGGCATTGCCATTAGCCGGAATTTGTCAATTAGCGCCGTCTACACCAAAATGGGTTACTGATATGGGAGGGCCAAATGGTAATTGTATATCAGCTATGATGAAGGTTGATGCTCAAAACAACATCTATATTACCGGTAGTTATAGCGGAACTGTGGACTTCGACCCTTCACTAAACGGCGTAAAAAACTTAACAGCAGTTGGAAGCTTTGATGGTTATATTGCTAAATACAACACAAATGGCCTTTTAATATGGGCTGTTTCAATAGGCGGAACGGGCATAGATCAACCCAGCGCGCTGGACCTGGATGCAAATGGTAATATAATCATAACCGGCCAGTTCGATTCGCCAACATTGACTGCCGGTGCTTTTAGTCTACAATCTGCCGGAGGCAGCGACGCGTTTATAATACGTCTGGATAATAGCGGGAGTTTTGTATGGGGCAAAACCATTGGCGGGACAGGTAACGATGTGGGAAATAAAATTGTTAGCGACGCTTCAGGAAATTTGGTAGAGGTGGTCCAATTTCAATCAACAGTAAACGTTGGCGGTACAAGCGTTACAGCCAAGGGCGCTACTGATGGATTAATAATTAAATACGATCAGACCGGTAATGTATTATGGAACTTTAGCCTGGGTGCAACAGGCGGCGACAACTCTGTTATTGATGTTTTAACTGACAAAAATAAAAACATTGTAGTTTCAGGGTATATAAATGGCACCGTTGATTTTAATCCGTTAGGCAGCGCCAATAACGTGAGCGGTGAGAATTCAATGTACGTGGCTCAGTATTCACCATCCGGAATTTTGATATGGGTAAATGTAATAACAGGCACCTCAACAAATTATAATTATAACATTCACCTTTGTGCAGATGCCCAAAACAACATTTATGTTGATGGCATGTTTGCTGCACCATTAAATTTTGGTACTGCAGCCATGCTCACCCCTACAGGAAATCAGGATATATTTCTTGCTAAATATTCGGACGTCGGCGCATTTCAGTGGTATAAAGATATTGGCGGTGTAAATTCATCAGTTAACAATTATGGCCTGATAATGGGGGGCGATAACAATATTTATATTACAGGGGATTTTGCAGGAACAATAAACTTTAATTCGTTGACGTCTGGTGTAGCGTATGTAGCGGATCATGGTATCCGGGATATGTTTTTGGCAAAATATGATCTTAACGGAAGTTATATATGGGCATTTGGTTTAGGAAATAGCAGCTGTGGTAACAATTTGGGTCGGTCTGCTGCCGCGGTAAACAGCAATAATGATGTCTTACTAACGGGTTCATTTTGCTCAACCGTTAACTTTGACGGATCAAACTGTGTCAGCCCCTATCCTGTAACCGCCCAAAGCAGCACCCGCGATTTATTTATAGCCAAATATACTCCCAATGTTGTACTCCTGTCAAAGAATGTCATATTTACGCCGCAAGTAGTTTATTGTGAGCTGATTGCCCCCACACCCATCGATGGTAACCCACCAATAGGTGGAGGGGCAGCGGTTATTAATTACCAGTGGATAAAATCATCTGATGATAAGAACTATACCGATATCACGGGCGCCACTTCAAAGAATTATAATCCACCGAAGGGTACCAGTACCGGCACCACTTATTATCGGCGTAATGCATTTTCGGCTACTTGTGCAACGCCGGTACAAAGTAATGTTATTGCTATTACATTTACTTTAGATCCGCCTGTTTCAAATAATATTATTTCAAATACTGATCCTGATTTTTGTGGGGGTAACGCTAAACCTTCGGTAATAAACGGTTCGCTGCCAACCGGGGGAACAAAAAGTTATAACTATCAATGGCAAAAATCATCAGACAATATTAGCTTTACTGATATTGCAGGCGCTATTTCAATAAATTACGATCCGCCGGTAATTGCACGAACAACCTATTTTCGCCGTTTAGTAACATCCGGTGTATGCTCAGTTCTTCAAGAAAGTAATGTAATTACCATAACACTTAATTCTATTATTTTAAATAATAGTATTACAGCGCCTGCGGTTGTAAGTTTTTGTGGCATAGGAGACCCTGCAAATTTTGCAGGAAGCACCCCATCCGGTGGTAATGGAGCTTATACCTATCAATGGCAAAGCTCAGCGGATAATGTAACATTTACAGATATTTCGGGAGCAACAGCTAAGGATTATGATCCGCCTATAATAAGTGCTACAACATATTATCGCCGCCTGGCAACTTCGGCAGTATGTAGTACGCCTGTCCCCAGTAATACTTTAACTATTACTATAAACACTATGCCGACTGCCGTTAATACGTCTGCTGCAACCATTTGTGTTGGGAGCAGTGTTGTTTTAACTGCGTCGGGTGGTTCAACTTATCAATGGTCGCCGGCATTGGGTTTGTCTAATATTAATCTGTCAAATCCAACAGCATCGCCACCGGTAACTACCACTTATACGGTTTTAATAGGCGGCGTTTGTACTGCTTCAAAAACAGTAACTGTTACTGTAATACCCAAACCAATTGTTAATGCCGGGGCCGATAAGGCAATTTTAGGTGGTGGCAAAACCCAGTTAAATGGTGCGGTAACCAGTGGTAGCTTCCAATATAGGTGGTCGCCAACCACTTATTTAGATAATCCAAATATTCTTAACCCGGTGTCTACACCGTTAACAGATATTACTTACACCCTAACTGCCACATCAGCACAGGGTTGTTTTATTGTAAGCGATGATGTATCTGTTAAAGTATATAAAGATATTGTAATACCCAATACATTTACACCAAACGGAGATGGAATTAATGATACCTGGGATATTGGCGTGTTAAATACCAATAGCAATATGGTAATAACTGTTTACAACCGGAATGGCACACCTGTTTTTAAAAGCATAGGCTACATCAAGGCCTGGGATGGAAAATATAAAGGCAGCTACCTGCCTTTTGGAACTTATTATTATACTATTGATATTAAAGATGGGTCAAAACCACTTGCTGGATGGGTTTCACTCATAAAGTAATTTAAATGGCTACCCAAGCCAATTTAATATTTATATGCTAATTTTGGCTGATAAATATGGATACTAAAAATGCAAGAAGTTAGCAGCAGCGATAATCTTAAAACCGCATACAACTCGTTTTATGAAAATAATGACGAAACATGGCGTATGCTTGGGGCCAAATATAAAGTTGGACATATCCTGGAAGTTAGTAAAGGATATACCTTTAATAAGGTTCTGGAAGTAGGTGCCGGTGATGGCAGCATTTTAAAGTTATTGGCCGGAAAAAATTTTGCTCCTGAATATCATGCAGTTGAGCTATCAGCAAGCGGAGCAGAGCGTATCCGGGAAAGAAACATACCGGGCCTTAGATCGGTGCAGGAATTTGATGGTTATCATTTACCTTTTGATGATGATAGTTTTGATCTGATCATACTTTCGCACGTGCTGGAACATGTGGAGCATGAAAGAATGCTGTTACGCGAAATAAAGCGTGTAGCTAAGATGTGTATTATTGAAGTCCCGCGCGATTACAGGGCCGGGGTTGATACCCGCATAAAGCACTTTTTAGCTTACGGGCACATTAATGTTTATACGCCAACCTCGTTGCGCTATTTATTATATACCGAAGGCTTTGAAGTGGTAAATGATTTGGCCGACATGATAGCTCCTGAGGTAACCAAATTCTATACCTATATCACCCTTAAAAAATCGAAAACCCTTTGGAGTAATTTAAAGATAGACCTGGAGCATAACGTTAAAAAGCTGGCCTCGGCTGTATTTGGTAAAAAAGTTGAGGAGAAATTTGCTAATTACTATACCGTTTTGTGTAAAAAGGCCGATAAGCAACCCGAATTATTTTAAATGCAAAACCTCGCCCCTATAGCCTTATTTGTATATAACCGGCCCGACCATACCCGTCGCACGCTGGCCTGTTTGCAAAAAAATTTACTGGCCCAGGAATCAAGACTGTTTATATTCTCTGATGGTGCAAAAACTGCTGCAGATAAAGATAAGGTTTACGAGGTGAGGGCATTGGTAAAAGATATTACCGGATTTAAATCGGTAAAAATGATTGCAAGGAAAGAGAACATGGGCCTTGCCAACTCTATAATTGGCGGGGTTACCCAGTTGGTTAATGAATTTGGAAAAGTTATTGTATTTGAGGATGACCTGCTTTCATCACCTTACACCCTGCAATATTTTAATGAGTCGCTTGATAAATATGAGCAGGATAATGCAGTGATGCACATTGGCGCATATATGTTCGGGCTGGATGATAAAACGTTGCCCGAAACTTTTTTTCATCATATAGCTACCAGCTGGGGATGGGCCACATGGGCGCGCGCATGGAAAAACTTCGAGCCGGATATTGATAAGCTGATAGGGCAGTTTGACCGGCAAAAGATCCAAAAGTTTTCTATAGATGGTACCATGAATTTCTGGAAACAAATGCAGCAGTTTAAAGCGGGTAAGAACAACTCCTGGGCTATACGCTGGTACGCGTCTGTATTTTTAAAAGGAGGGCTTACGCTCAATCCCTCGCATTCCCTGGTGCATAACATAGGGCATGATGGTACAGGTGTGCATTCCAATATCGAAAACATGTACGGGGTAAACATAGCCCCAAAACCCGTTAAATATTTCCCGGTAGAAATTAAAGAGAACCAGAAGGCTCATCAAGCTATTAAACGTTTCCTTAAAAACCGCAAGGGCAGCTTATTGCAAAGAGGAATGCGCCTGGTTAAGCAATGGCAAATAAAATACGTGGGTAAAAAGTAATTACCTGGTAGCCTTCAACACAATATAAGGTGATAGCATCTTGCTTTCAAACTTAATAAACTTAGTTATCACCTTACCCGTAAACCATAATGTATTAACAAAAGCCTTTGCAAAAGCAGATTGGGTAGCTTTATTTTCCAACCACATAGAAAACCTGCCGTGATAATAAGATGCTACATCCTTTAAGCCTAATTGCCGGCAATAATCAGCAAGCAGGGCAGGGTTCATACTTTCAATATAGTGTTTGTTGTAATTTTCCAGGTCGAACTTGCGTTGCACCCAGCCGTTTATGCCTTTAAAGTTTGGCAGTGTGATGAACAATGTGCCGCCGGGTTTTAAAAAGGGTAAATGGTTTTCTATAATAGCTTTGGTATCGCTAAAATGCTCTATCAATCCAAAAGAGAGTACCATGTCATACTGCACCTCCGGCTCGTAGGTAAACAGATCGGCTTCAATAATTTTTATGTCGTTTTCCTGCAGACCGTTTTTAGCCAGCAGTTCATTTACTAATCCCGGGTGAATAAAATAATCCAGCAGGGTAGTATCCATGTCCTGGTATTTTTTCAGGTAGATGGCATAATAACCGGGGAAACCGCCCAGCTCAATGGCTGTTTTTGCCCCTTTTTCGGCAATGATCTTAGCCAGTATATCGCCAAAAATATAATCGCGTTTAATATTAAAAATAAGGCCTACTCTTGATTCCCAAAAAGATTTCCAAAAAGAACGATCTGTTAAATTATTATCCATTAATTAATGATAGCCTGATTTTTAAATATTTTCTGCAGTGTCCTTTTTCTCCAGTATTCTTGCAGGATTACCCACTACTACACTATTTGCGGGGACACTTTTAGTTACAACTGTACCCGCGCCAATTATTACATTATCGCCAATTTCAATATCGCCAATTATAACTACGTTGGCCCCGATATCTACATTATTACCAATGCGCGGGCATGGGCTAAAAGTTCCGTCGGCCTGTTTTTTATGGCCAATGGTTGTCGAGTTTCTTAATGTGCAATTTTCGCCAATAATAACCCCCTGGTTAATTACCAAAGCCTGGCCGTGAAACAACATCAGGCCTTTGCCAACCTTTAACTTTCGGGGCAGTTCAATGCACCAGCACCATTCCACCGCGTAGCGGTAAAACAGCAGGTAAAGTATAAATATAACCTTTGCTATCATTGACCGGTTAATCAATGATGCCAGCCTGAACATGAATAAAACAAGTCGCCCTTTAAAATTTCTTCGGTTTGATTGCCAATCCTGAAATAAATAACTCATGTTTATTAAGCGCTTTGGGTTGAATAGTCAAAAGTAAAATTTTTCGGCATAATATAAGCAGAAAGCTAAAAGCAGAAAGTCGAAAGCTTTCTGCTTTAGTCTTTCAGCTTTATTACTATACTTGTGTTAATGAAAGTTACTTTAATCAACACATCTGATGGGGATGGCGGAGCCGCTGCCGCCTGCATGCGCTTGTTAAATGCTTTAGACTCGCAAAATGTTGACGCGCGGTTATTGGTAGAGTATAAACAATCAAATGATGACCGTATTGAAGGGATTGCAAACAACTTTATTACCAACTTAAAAGCAAAGTTTGATTTTTTGTATGAACGGTTGCCATTTATGTTTTTTCATGAAAAAGATAAATCGGTTAGGTTTGCTTTTTCAACTGCTCCAACAGGGGTAAGTATACACAACAGGCAGATAGTAAGGGATGCAGATATTTTGCATCTGCACTGGATAAACTCAGGCTTCCTATCCATTGCCGACCTAAAAGGGTTGGTTGATACCGGCAAGCCAATAGTTTGGACGCTGCATGATATGTGGGAATTTACGGGCGGGTGCCATTATGCCGGTACCTGCGATAATTTTATGCGGGAGTGTGGCAACTGTCCGTTTTTGCGTGACCCGGGCGAGAACGATATTTCACGTAAAGGATGGCATCGCAAAGCAAAAATGTATGCGGATGCTAAAAACATAACTATTGTAACCTGCAGCCAATGGTTGGCCGGGGTAGCCAAACAAAGTTCATTGCTTAAAGATTTCCGTATAGAATCCATTCCAAACCCAATTGACGTCGAGCTTTTTTCGCCGCAAAATAATATTGTGGCCCGCGAAAAGCGCGGCATTAACCCCGCCGCAAAGATCATTTTGTTTGGCGCAGCTAACATAAACGATAGGCGAAAAGGGATAAATTATTTGATTGAAGCATTGAATATTTTAAAAACCGACTATCCGCAAAACGAAAAAACAGAAGTAGTGATATTTGGCAAGAACAACCATTTTGATGTTACCCAACTACCGTTTAAAGTACATGAATTAAGCCTTATCACATCGCAGGAAGAGCTATCCGAAATTTACGGTATGGTTGACGTATTTGTGACCCCCTCATTAGAAGATAACCTGCCTAATACCGTTATGGAAGCCTTAGCGTGCGGTACCCCTGTAGTTGCATTTAATACAGGCGGAATACCTGAAATGGTAGACCATCAGCAAAATGGTTATTTGGCTGAGTTTCGATCTGCTGCCGATTTAGCAAAGGGGTTAGATGAAATCCTTAACACAACCGATGCGGCCACACTATCGGCAAACGCACGGCAAAAAGTGCTGGATAATTATACCAATGAAAAGGTTGCCAGGCAATATATTGACCTATATCAATCTATATTAAAGTAATGAAAGAGGGCAGGCCCATATTATCGGTAATTACGGTGGTTTACAATAATGTAAGCGATATTGAGCGTACCCTGCTGTCGGTAATAAACCAAACTTATACCGGTATTGAATATATAGTTGTTGACGGACGATCCACAGATGGCACATTACTGATTATAGAGCGATATAAGGATCGCATAGCCAAACTAATAAGCGAACCCGATAAAGGTATTTATGATGCCATGAATAAAGGATTAGCCGCTGCTACCGGCGATTATGTGCTGTTCATGAATTCGGCCGATGAGTTTTATTCGGACGAAACGGTTGCTAATGTTTTTGCTACAGCTAAAGGCGCCGATATTTATTATGGCGAAACAGAAATGATAGACGAGGTAGGTAAAAGCCTGGGTCAGCGCCGCCATGCCGCGCCGGCAAATTTTACCTGGAAAAGCTTTAAATATGGCATGAGTGTAAGTCACCAGGCTATTTATATCAAGCGTTCATTAACAGAGCCCTATGATCCAAAGTATAAGCTAAGTGCTGATATAGATTGGATACTTCGCGCGGCAAAAAAGGCAAAAACCATAGTTAATGTAAACCAATATGTTGCCAAATACAAAGTAGGGGGTATGTCAAAACTCAAGCACCGCCAAAGTTTGGCAGAGCGTTTTGATATTATGAAACGGTATTATGGGTTATTGCCAACACTTTTAAATCATGCGGTTATAGCTTTTAATTTGGGGTGGTATTGGGTGAAGAATAGAAGGACGAACGATTAATCAATCACAATAATTTGTTCATTACTTATCTCAATGTATATTTCAGGATTTTGAGATAATGGTAATATAAAAGCTAAATACTTATCAAAAAGGCGAATCAGATCAGTATTGGAAATATTCCCAAGTGTTACGCGAATTACTTTTTTTGGTGTTTTATTTATGAAATGAGAGTTTTTAAAATCCTGATCTTTCGTAACTACAACCATTGAGTTATCATCAGCATATTTACAAATTTCGGCATCTGTTGTATGCCATTTTTGTAATATCTGGTTAACATGCATTGCTTTACAATCTTTTTGGCTGTTTAAAAATTTAGATAAACTAATAGGTAAATGAACATCTATTAAAAAAAACATTTAACTTATTTCTAACAAAGATTTACCTGATAAAGTGATTTTTGCATAAGCGAGGGACGCTAAAATATCATCTTTTTCTAATTCGGGATGATCGATAACAATTTCTTCGAACGACATGCCAGAAGCTATTAGATCAATGATTACTTCTACGGGCCACCGCATATGACGTATGCATGCCTTTCCATGGCATATATTGGGGTCAATAGTAATTCGTTCTAAAAGATGGTCCATATTGTAAATTTACGGATAATTTCTAATAAAAAAATAGCGATAAGTATAAAGCCCATCGCTATTTTTTATTAAGAAAGACTTACCTTTTTTAACCCGTTGTCATTTCGAGCGGTAGCGAGAAATCTATACATTGCAATCCGTTTGTTTAGCGCATATATAGATCTCTCACTATGTTCGATTTCTATGATCTAAACAACTAATTTACAATAATTTTTTTCGTAGGGTCTGTTCTGATTAACGCAGGCAAATATCCGTAAGATGAGTTTGTTTCTGACTGCATTTATCACACTCATTTTATTCTTCTTTTCCTGTAATACTTTACGTTCATAAAAGAGCTTCAGATCCTGGTTGTACTGTATGGCGACAATAGCTGACAGATGCAATAACGTTTTAACTTTTTTATTGGCCATATGCGATACTCGCGCTTTTTTAATGATCTTTCCTGAGTCGTCAGTAAAAGGGGCTACCCCGGAATAACAGGCGAACTTTTTAGGGTTATTAATATCCTTAAATTCATTAGTCGCAACGATAACCTGTACAGCAGTTACCTTACCAACACCACTTACTGAAGTTACCAGGTTGAATATACGGGCCAATTCTTCATCGCCAGCAATAAGTTGCTCAATGGCCTTGTCTGCCCTGGCTATATCTGCGTCAATTGCTTTTAAGGAATGGCTACAGACCTGCAGGTTTCGCCTGCCGGTTCTTTTTGTACTGAAGGCAGCATGTTCTTTAAGCGGTACCTTCAGTTGTTTTTTAACCGAGATCAATCGTGACCGCGTAGCAGCAAGATGGGATAGTTCTTGTACGACCTCACGTTTAGGTTGCCATAAACATAGTTTATGCTGCTTGTCATAGGCATAACCTGCAATACGAATGGCATCGATCTTATCATTCTTACCACGGATGTTTCCCAGCGAACTCCTGATCTGGGTGGCAGCTTCCAGGCAAATATTGGATTTCTTCTTATAAAGCACCTGTAATAAATGATTGTTGTAAATGCCGGTGTGCTCCATACAAAAGACAGCTTTATGCATAACAAATCCCGGTAGCCTGCCAAGCTCTTTGAGGAATGCGCTGATGGCAGCCGACTCATTAACAATCTCCCGGTGAAATAACAATCTTTCACCCTTCTGAATAGCAAAATCCAATTCATTCCTGGATACATCAATGCCAATAAAAAATTCAAATTCCATACCTTTACACTGTTTATGTGAGTAAACAGTTAACATGTTTTAAACACCATCAATTCCTTACTAAGGAGCCTCGTAAACTCTAATTTCTATTTGATGCCTAAGTTTAAAACAAGCGGTAAAGGAGTAAATCGAACGATAGGCCTTTAAGCCTGGAGATGACAATAATGCGCCTTTACCGCTGTTAACTTTATCCACAAAAATCGAGGTTATTAACAAAGAAAAAGAAGCAAAAAGAAAGCTTCAACAATAATAATAACCTGTTTATTTTGCTGAAGCTAATCTAAAGGAGATGACAAATATCTTAACTTAATGACATTG
>NZ_JAQBOD010000009.1 GCF_028288205.1 Mucilaginibacter sp. | reverse complement strand
GCACAATATTCCGGTCTGGGTTTGGGTCTTTACATCAGCGCAGAGATCATTCACCGCCATAATGGTGAGATCGGCGTGGATAGCCAGTTAGGTAAAGGAAGCACCTTTTGGTTTACGCTTCCGCTATCTTATTAAATCCCTTTACGTAAAAGGACCGCCAAAACGGGCCCTTTCCAAAAAAATCAAATTATTTTATTTCTGCCGCTGCAGCTTCGGGCCGGAGCCTCCTTTTTCAAATGTTAGACATTTATTTTAATTTGAAAATACACTATAATATTTCATTATAAGGAATTTTTACGCGCTTTTTGATGCCCTAAATTTAGAAATTGCCTAATGAATGTGGAAAAAGAACTTGTGAATAACTGTCGCTATAAGGTTTTTAAATGGTATGTGTACAGACCTTTCGTTGTGTTTCTACGCAGTTCAGCATGACACCCCCTGCAGAATATATGCATGTTTAAAACTCTATTTTATTGTTAGCAACCCGTTAATAAAAAACATAAAAAATATTTTGCAGATTAGGCGTATGTCCCGATATTGAAATCATCAAGAACGACGTACTTTGACAACCTTATTACAGGAATAACAGAAAGTGAATCGGGCAAATCTTCGGAAGCGCTAAAGATCACGGGACTGCCTGAGTTACACAAAACAGAAACCGCGCGAGCGATGGAAGCGTAGTGTTAATTAAATAGGGTATTAGTAGAAGCTGTTAATTTTTACGAAGAGCAACAGCGGAAGTAATGACTTTGATGTAACCGGAACCTGCAAGGCGGAAGGTGAGAGCGGGTCGGTCATCTTACAAAAGATTTTGATGCTTTATGAACAACCACGGTTAGTCATAAAGTAAAAAACGGGAGTTCAAATCGCAAGAGAAGGCTCCCGTTTTTGTTTTTATACCTGCCGGTTAACATACCGCTAATTATCCCGCCACTAATCTTCAATCTTTAATCTTTAATAGTTAATTTAGCGTCTTATGCATAAGGACGATAAAAGCAGGCCGAACGGGAGAAAAAAGATATTTGTTTTAGACACATCCGTGATCTTATACGATCATAACGCTTTTGAAAACTTCCAGGAACATGATGTGGCCATACCTATACAGGTATTGGAAGAGCTGGATAATATGAAAAGCGGCAATGATACCCGCAACTTTGAGGCCCGCAGCTTTATCAGGCTGATAGATGATATTTCCCGTAAAAAACTCATTAACAAATGGCATCCTTTAAACGGCACTAACAAAGGTAATTTTAAAGTAGTAATTGATATAAAAACTACGAATATTAATGCCGAAATTGTTTTTGGATCTGATAAAGTAGATCATCGTATATTAAACGCGGCGCTTGGTTTACAGGAAGAATATCCTGATAAAAAGGTAGTACTGGTATCAAAAGATATTTGCCTGCGCCTAAAAGCCAAGGCGCTTAATTTACATGCGGAAGATTACGAAACCGGCAAGGTTAAAAACCTGGATGAGCTATATACCGGTAAAACAGTTTTAAACGTAACAGATAAACAAATAGCCCAATTAAATAAACAAGATAGTTTACCTGCTGAAGATTTTGAGCTAAAAGCGAATACCAGTAATCATTTTTATATACTGGAAGGAAAGAAATCTATTGCATCAGGTTTTTATAATAGCCAAAGTCAAAAGCTTCAAAAGGTTACCAATCAGCCTGTATTTAATATCTTCCCTAAAAACCAGGAGCAAGCTTTTGCTATACATGCCTTGTTGAACCCGGATATTAAATTGGTTACCATACAGGGTAATGCGGGTACCGGTAAAACCTTATTGGCATTAGCCGGCGCGTTAGAGCAGCGCAAATATTACCGCCAGATATACGTTACACGCCCAATTGTGCCATTAAGCAATAAGGATATTGGCTTTTTACCGGGCGATATAAAATCAAAAATAGACCCCTACATGGCGCCTATTTGGGATAACCTTAAGTTTATTAAAGACCAGTTTGCTGATGATGAAAAAATGCAGGCTAAAATTGACGAGTTGGTTGAAAATGATAAAATATCTATAGCGCCACTGGCCTTTATACGCGGGCGCACACTAAGCAAAATATTTTTTATTGTAGACGAGGCGCAAAATCTTACTCCGCACGAAGTAAAAACTATTATATCCCGCGCAGGCGAAAACAGCAAATTTATATTTACCGGTGATATTTACCAGATAGATACCCCATATCTTGATGCAGAAAGTAACGGTCTCTCTTATTTAATTGATAGGGCAAAGGGCCATCCGTTATACGCGCACATTACCCTGCAAAAAGGCGAGCGGAGCGAGTTGGCTAATTTGGCTACGGAATTGCTGTGAGCAAATAATTGAAAATGAAAAACCTGTTGATATCTATTTTTATAATTTCCTCATTTACAGCATGTAAAAAATATGTTAAGCCAGATCCTGTAGTTGTTGTACCACCATTACATAATGTATTAGTATTAGGCAATAGCATTACTTACGCCCCCGCTAACCCATCAATAGGCTGGAATGGAAGTTGGGGTATGGCGGCAAGCGTTGCCGATAGTGATTATGTTCATTTACTTACGGCCCGTTTTAAATCAATGAATAAGGCTAATGAATTGACTGCAAAAAATATAGCCGAATTTGAAATTAGCTTTGATACCTACGATTTTGACCTGAATCTTAAGTCGTACAGAGATGTTAAACCCGATATAATTATTATCAGGATTGGCGAGAATGTTACAAGAAATGCTGATTCGGTATTGTTTGAGAAAAAATACGTTGCCCTGATAAATTATTTCACTGTAGCTAATCCGAAAGTTAAAATACTGGCAGTAGGGTCTGTATGGCCCGAAAGAGATATGGCAAATAAAGTAATGAGCAAATACTCTACTTTTATCTCACTGGTCTACTTGCAAAATGATCTTTCAAATTTTTCTTTCGGGTTATTTCCTGATCCATCAATAGAAAGTCATCCGTCTGATAAAGGCATGAGGAATATAAGTGATCAAATATGGACGGCGGTTCAAAAAATGTTATAATTAGATGTTATAATTAAAAGAGTCTTACTTCACTATATCATCCGTAACCTTAGCAATATCAACACTTATTTTATTAATAAAACCTAACTGGTCTTTTAATAGGTTGTCCGTTGCAGTGGGTATAAGTTCTTCTGCCGGCTCCGCTTTTTCGCCGGTAAACTCTATCCGTTCTCCGCCAAGTTTTTTATTGCTTTCATTTAATACAGCAATGCTTCGTTTAACTAACTTCAGGGTATCCGGTGTGATTTTATGTAATCCTTTTATAGTTATTTCTGATGCTACAGTAGCGATGTACGAGGACAATATATGGTTAAGCACCACAAATTTATGTATCTCTTTTATATTACGTTGCTTGCTTTTGGGCTCAGATGTCATTCGCTCAAATGCGGCAGATAAGTTGGCAGATTTTACATAAACCTCTTTACGGGCCAGCTTATATTCGGTAGTGGTAACTGTTGTACCGGTAATACTTTTGGCTATTTTAACCAAATAGTTTACGTTAGTATAAATCACTTCGGACAGGTTGGTTTTTACCTGCTCAAACTCCCATGTAGGGAAGATCAAATAGCTGGCTGCAAATGCAATCGTTGATCCTATTATAGTATCTACCATGCGCTCCTGTACAATATCAAGATGGCCTATCCCTAAAAACTTAAACAATATCAGCACATATGGGGTCATGAAAATAACGCTTACTATATAGTTTAAGCGCAGAAAGCTATAGGTGCCTATCATGAATACGATCAGGAAAACAAACTGAATATCGCTGTTAGGTATAAAAAGTAATATCAATATCCCAATTACCCCGCCTGCTATAGTGCCAATTAAACGCTGGTAATTACGCTGTTTTGAAAGACTAAAGCCCGGTTTTAATATCACAATAATGGTAAGCAGCACCCAGTAGCTGTGATGGCCCAATGAAAATATTTTTGCCGCAATAAAACCAATCAGGCAAACCAGCGATACCCTTAAAGCGTGCTTAAACGCTGCAGAATCTAATGAGAAATTATCAAAGAAAACATGCGGCTCATAATCCTGATGGGTTACAAATTTAGAGTACTCCACATCATTATTATTCTCTATTAATATTTTAGATGAGCTGGAGTTGTAATAATTAAATATGTTCTCTATCTCCTTGTTCAGATCGCGCAGGTTTATTAATATCTTTTTTAGTACCAGGTTGCTGGTTTCATGCCCATTGCTAACAGTATCAATTTTTAATTTAAGCTGCTCTAATTTAGGGTTGAAATCTACCAGGTGTTTATATCTTGTATTGGATAAAACAGCATAGCCAATCTTCTCCAATTCATTAGCCATTTGGTGTACTATATGTGCTATCTCGGGTAAAATGCCGGTATCCTTAAATTTATTGCGGATGTAGGCATAATCATAATGGGTAGCCATAATCTGCTCAAACATATCTACCAAATCAACAAAAGTAAGTACCAGTATGCGGCTGGCATTGGTTGATTCGCGCACCATCACCCTACTTTTAAATAGAAGCTCTCTAACCGCATCCTGGTGCTGGCTAACCTGTATTTGTTGCGATACCAGCTTATGATAATTTTCGTCAATATCAGTTTCCGGCAGATAAAAGTTGGCTTTTATTCTTAAAAACTTAACAATATCAGCTATATTTTCGCCCAGGGCCTGCTGTGCCGCGCGGTAGGGCCGAATGCCGAAAAATACCAGGCTAAACACCATATACCAAATACCGCCCGCTAATATGGTGGCGCTATATCCTAATATAACATCTGGCTTCATTTCTTTATCAATCATAAATATCATAATCAATAAAGAAGCCGTACCTACAGATGCGGCGCGGTTACCGTATACAATAAACATAGAGAACAGGAAGGAGAATATGGTAACCTCCAGCCCCAGGGTAAAAACATTAAGCCGGGCGAAACCTGTTGTAATTGCCACAACAAATAAGCACAAATTACCAACGGCCATAGCATTACGCTTATGTAATACAGGGCCCGGGCTGTCAATAACACAAATACAAACCGCGCCTAATGACATGGCTATGCCCAAATCGAATTTATTAAACTGCAGCAATACCAGCGAGGGCAGCAAAATACCTAACGACATACGCAAGCCATCAGAAAAATACTGACTAAAAAAGAAACTTTTTATTTCTTTGGTTTGAATTATCACATTACAAATCTCGTAAAAAAGGGTGATATATGAATTTGCAAAAATTTTATCGCAGTGCTATTTTTATAACCAATATTAGTGTCAATGAGGTTTTTTTTTAATAATTATTCAATTTTTAATGATTTTAGTTTAAATTCACACCGATTTATAATTAATAATAAACCACGCCTGCTTTTTTTAATATATTTATCTATTTAGTATGTCTTCAACGTTAAAACTCAGCCAAAGAGAAACAGCTTTTAATAACGAGGTTGTTACTCGTTTTGAGTTATATAACAGCTTATTTCAAACGCTGCCATTTTACCAGGTAAAAGAAATTGGTATTTTATTGCCGTTTTTTAGCTCGCATTGCGAAAAGGGAGCAATAAAGCAGCAATCGCCAACAGTTATAATTGAATCGTTTTTCAAAAAATATGTTCCGGATATTGATCATCGTGAGCAGCTTAACCGTATGTTTCGGTTTATACAATATATTGAGCGCCAAGTGGTTTTGTTTGATGCGATTGAAGATTCATCATTCAGCAAAATTGGAAGGCCAGACGATGTAGGCACATTAAACGGATTGCTGCAAGCTGCTGCAACCAGCGATCAGGTGCGCGAAAATATAAGCGAAAAACTTAAAGATTTTTCGTTAAGACTGGTACTTACCGCCCATCCAACGCAATTTTATCCCGGCACTGTACTGGGGATAATGACGGACCTGATAGAAGCATTAAAAATCAACGATATAAACAGTATTGATGTTTTATTACAGCAACTGGGTAAAACACCGTTCTTTAATAAAACATCACCAACACCGGTTGATGAAGCGGTTAGTTTGGTTTGGTTCCTTGAGAATACATTTTATCATGCTGTATCAGGCATACAAACAAAGCTTGAGGAAGAGTTTGATATTGATGAGAATAGAAAGAACCAGTTATTAGAACTTGGCTTTTGGCCAGGCGGCGACCGCGATGGTAACCCAAATGTAAATACAAAAACCACTTATGATGTGGCTGTTTTATTAAGGCAGATTGTATTCCGTTGTTATTACAGGGATTTCAGGGTTTTAAAGCGCAGGATAACTTTTAGGGGTATTGAAAAAACAATAGCCACTTTGGAGGCCCTGTTATATGAAAATGCCTTTAATAAACATCAACACAATGCTAAGGACCTGCAAGGCGAATTATTGGAACTTTTGCAGTCGGTACGTGAAACTTTAATTACCAGTCATGACAGTCTGTTTGTAAATATTGTTGAGGACCTGATAAGAAAAGTGCGCTTATTTGGCTGTTTCTTTGCTACGCTTGATATAAGGCAGGATAGCAGGGTATTACGCAACGTTTTTAATTATTGCACAGACAAGGGTATTGCAACCGGCTTACCTGCAGATTACGAAAAGCTAAGCGAAGAAGAAAAGCTACAGAACATAACTTTTAACGAGCTTAACTTTTTATGCCCCGAGGATGCGGATGATATGACCAGGGATACGCTTAATACCATTATGCTGATGAAACATATTCAGCATACTAATGGTGAAAAGGCTTGCCAAAGGTTTATTATAAGTAACTGTCAGCAGGCATCGGATATTTTACAGCTTATAGACCTGTTTTTATGGAGTGGCTGGAAGGCAGAAACTCTTACTGTTGATTTTATGCCATTGTTTGAAACAGTGAACGACCTGAAAGTTGCTGCAGTGGTAATGGAAAAATTATATATGCACCCATTTTATGCAGCGCATTTAAAAAAACGTGGTAATGCGCAAAGTATTATGCTGGGTTTCTCTGATAGTACTAAAGATGGTGGTTATTTAATGGCTAATTGGTCTATTTATAAAGCAAAAGTTGAGCTTACTGCTATGGCCCGGAAATACGATATCAACCTGGCATTTTTTGACGGGAGGGGCGGGCCACCGGCACGTGGTGGTGGTAAAACGCATCGTTTCTATGCTTCGATGGGTAGCGAAATTGCCAATAAACAAATACAATTAACTATACAAGGCCAAACGGTTAGCTCGCAATACGGATCAGTAGAAACTGCCCGTTTTAATATAGAGCAACTGATAAATGCCGGGGTAACCTCATCATTAAATCCAGACAGTAATGACTTGCTGAGCGCCCGCCAAAAAACATTGATCACTGATATGGCAGATGCCAGCTATAAACTTTTTATGGACCTGAGAGAGCATAAATTATTTGTAGAATATTTAGAGAAATTTAGTCCGCTTAAATTATTATCAAAAATTAATATAAGCAGCAGGCCAACCAAGCGCAACGCCGGAGCGCCGCTAAAACTGGAAGATTTGCGTGCCATAAGCTTTGTAACAGCCTGGAGCCAATTAAAACAAAGCATCCCCGGGTTTTACGGGGTAGGTACGGCGTTGCAAAAAATGAAGCAAAAGGGCGATTGGGATGAAGTTAAACAGCTATATAATACGTCAGGATTTTTCAAGACCATGCTGGATAATTGTATCATGTCTATGTCTAAATCTGATTTCAGGATAACTGCTTATTTAGAGAAGGATGAAAAGTTCGGTGCATTCTGGAAACAGTTGAAAGATGAATTTGAATTGACCAAAGCCTTATTATTGGAGCTAACCGGAACAGAAGTATTGATGCAGGATTCGCCTGTTGACCGCCGTTCTATTAGTATACGTGAGAAGATTGTATTGCCCTTGGTAATTGTACAGCATTATGCCTTACAATGCCTGAATAATACAACCGATAAGGAATTAATTGAGATATATGATAAACTGGTAATAAGAACTGTATACGGTATTGTTAACGCGGGAAGAAATTTAGCTTAATTTAGTATTGTCATGATAATGTAAACCGTATAAGAGTATATTTGTTATACCCAATTAGTATAACCTTACGGCTTGCAAATGAAAAAGTTAATTCGCCTCTTATTCGGGATAGTGATATTATTTGCTATATCATCATGTACGGATAATAAACACGCCAAAAATTATAATACTGTAGTTGATAAAGGCGGATCAGTCTTTATAATACAAGGATTAGAAGCCGGGCTTGCCGAAATAAAGGCAGCTAAATTAGCCGAGGTAAACTCAAAAAATCCACGGATCATCAACTTTGCCAAAATGATGATAGCCGACCATACACAGACGGGAGATGAACTGGAAAAAATTGGTATTAACAAAGGAATAACCGAAGGTGATACTATCAATGCTGAACATCAAAAACTGATTGACAATATATCTACAAAAAAGGGTGCCGATTTTGATAAAGCTTATATACAAATGATGGTAACCGATCATGAAAGCGTTATAAAGCTATTCGCCGGGGCTGCCGGGAATAAAAGTGCCGATATTCAAAATTTCGCTAAAAAAACATTGCCGGCTTTAAAAATGCATTTAGATTCGGCTAATGCTATTTGTGCCGCGTTAAAATAGCTTTAGCTGTTGTTCCCTGGGTGGTTTGGCTTTACCAAATACAGTGCGGCCACCATATTTCCAGGAGTTGTTTCTTTCCTCCTCTATCAATTTATCAAAATTTGTGTTGGGGATAAAATCCTGTTCTGCTCTTTGAGCTATTTGGGTTAGCCTTTTTATAGCTTCACTTTTTTCACTATTACCTAATTTGGCTTTGTGTATAGCGGTTTGCAGCGTACCAATAGTTTCATCATAAACCTTTGTTGGCACAGGGAAGGGATGCCCGTCTTTACCACCATGCGCGAAGGAAAAGCGTGCCGGGTCTTTAAACCTTGATGGCGTGCCGTATATTACTTCGCTAACTAAGGTTAATGACTGCAAAGTTCGTGGACCTAATCCTTTAAGTAACAACAGTTCTTCAAAATCTTCCGGGCGTTTTTCATGGGCCAACCATAGTACAGCGCCTAATCTTTTAAGGTCCACATCTTTTTCTTTTACATCATGGTGCGATGGCATTACCAGTTTGCTTATCTCCCTGAGCATGGTGTCGGGGTTTTCATTTGCTATTTGCATAACCCCGGCCCGCGCGGGCGCAGCATGGCTATCGGACATGTTCAATATAAGGCCGTTATTTTTTCCGTAAATGGAGGTATGCGGATCATCAACAAATGAGGTTAGCGAATCAGAGTGCCAATGGTACCGGCGGGCGGTACTTGACGCGTCGCTCATGCCTTGTTGCACTACGCTCCATTTACCCGTATCGCTTAAAATAAAATTGTGGGTATATAGTTGAAACCCATCCTGTATAGCGGTATTATCAACCTTAGCGCTGAGCTTGCTGCATTTAACCAGGTAGTTACCGTCGAGGCCGGTGCGTTCGCTAATTCTTATCAACTCATCAGGCGTTTGTTTGGAATATTTGCCCTTGCCACCGCATATATAAATGCCCAGATCTTTGCTATGCGGATTGATAGCACGTTTCAACGCTCCCATAACAGAAGTAGTAATACCCGATGAGTGCCAGTCCATACCCATAACTGCCCCAAGGCTCTGGAACCAGAAAGGGTCGCTTAAACGGCGTAATACTTCGTCTTTGCCATGATCTAAAACTATGGTCTCTACCACTGCCAGGCCTAATTTGGCCATTCTTTCTGCCAGCCATTGCGGTACGTAACCATAATGCAAAGGCAGATCAGCACTTCCCGAACGCTTCATGCTAACAAATTTAGCAAATTAATAAATTGCATCATAACAATTTATTAGCGAATATTGAGTACCAATTTATTCCGCATATGAAAACAATATTTAAAGTTGCCATTGTGCTTACGATAAGCTTTTGTGTTTTTACATCAATGCGCGTGCATAAAAACACACAGTTGACATTATCAAAAGCAGACTCAACCGATGCCCTGTTTGCCCCCGGTACCAAGCCACAGTTAATATCAAGGCAGTTCTCTTTCACCGAAGGTGCTTCAGTTGATAAAAAGGGCAATGTGTTTTTTACCGACCAGAATAATAATAAGATATGGGAGTATGACACCGATGGTAAGCTATCACTGTTTCTTGATAGCGCAGGCCGATCAAACGGGATGTATATTGATAAAAAGGGTAATTTAATTACCTGTGCCGATGAAAATGAACAGCTATGGTCAATCAGTCCTAAAAAGAAAATTACTGTTTTATTAAAAGACTACCAGGGGCATTTATTTAACGGGCCCAATGATGTGTGGGTGGCACCTAATGGAGGACTGTATATTACCGATCCGTATTACCAGCGCCCGTGGTGGTCGCGAAAAAAAAGTGATCTTGATGGAGAAAAAGTTTACTATCTACCCAAAAATAGTTCAACACCTGTTATAGTTATCAGCGATTTTAAAAGGCCCAATGGTATTGTTGGTACGCCTGACGGCAAATACATTTATGTTGCTGATGCCGGAGCAGGCAAAACCTATAAATACACCATTAATAAAGATGGTTCATTATCTGATAAAACACTGTTTGTATCACAAGGATCAGACGGGATGACGCTGGATGAAAAAGGCAACGTTTATTTAACCGGTAAAGGGGTGACTATTTATAACCCGGACGGAAAACGAATTGCACGTATTCCTATTGATGAGCCGTGGACAGCCAATATATGCTTTGGTGGGAAAAATAAAGATGTTTTGTTCCTAACCGCGTCGACAGCTATTTATACCTTTCAGATGAAGGTAAGAGGGGTAGAGTAAGTGTTTCACAAAAATATGAAACACATGAAACACTCTTTTGGGTTAACCTATTGATATATAGTATTTTGACAAAATGAGTGAAACACTTTGAAACAGTACAAAAGCTTTAAGTAAACGTATGTAAATATCTTATAATAAGTAATTTATGCTACTTTTGCTATTTTTGCAAATTTGGGGTGAAACACATGATGTGAAACACTTTTTTTTGCCTGAAACAGTGTATTGTTACACTTTTTGTTGTTAATCCTGTATTGGGTTTACCCTTGGTTTTTAGTCCATTAGCTCTCCAATCACTATGTTATAGCAATCTGGTAATCGTACTTTAATATCGCACCAATATTCAGGCTGGAAATTATTTTCCAGCTTTTTCTTTCGGTTATAAAATGCGGTGCTTCCAGTCTTGATCGCTTTGCTGCATTCGCATAAAATTCAGACCGGATAGGGTGGTTTGGCGAGCAGGCATTATAAGTATAACCAAAAGCTTGTTGAGTTAATATAGCTTCGCTTATGCCAATACAGTCTGTTAAATGTATCAGGTTAACCGGCGCATCACCATTAGGGATATTAGTTTTTCCCGCGAAGAATCTGCCCGGATCACGGCCCGGGCCAATTAAGCCCGCGAAGCGGATGATGGTTGTGGTAAAAGCAGGTTGCTCTTTTAAAAGATTTTCGGCCTGCAGTATTATTTTGCCTGATTCATTATCGGGCTTGGGTTCGTTCAACTCATTAACTTCACTATTTGTGTCGCCATAAACACTTGTTGAGCTTATGAGTACCACTTGTTTAATTTTATGCGCTATTATAGGTGTTATTAAGCGCCTGATTTTAATCAGATATTCTTCGCCATTGCCGGCCCTTGCTTTTGGCGGGATGCTGATCCAGAGTACATCACAATTAAAAAAAGTGGGGTCAATGGTTTCGTTGTCAATAGGAAGATCAATAAGGTAAGGTTCGATCTTAGCTTCGGCAAGTAAGGCTAATTTATCGGGTGACGTTGTAGAACCCTTAACGGTAATTCCCTTTTTTACCAGCGCTTTAGCCAGTTCCAATCCGTACCATCCGCAGCCTAATATGCTTACCGTCATGCATCAAATATGCTGTTTTTAATTAAATAGCTTTATGTTCTATAATATTTTTTAGAACGCGTCGTAGCGCTCTTGGCCGCTAAGGCCCATTACTTTTTTCCTTGATGAAAAAAGTAACAAAAAAATCAAGTCAAACGAGAGGCTTCTTGCCGCACGGGCCTTTGCGCTGCAAAACAGGTAAAACCGAGGGCCCGGTCCTTTTGCCGCCTGTTGTCGCGCCGGGCCACCGCTTCAGGCAAAATTACCAATGCCCTTGCCGCCGCACAGTCCAACTTGTTTTACCTGTTTTCGCCCGAAGCTTTTCGTCTGACAGCCTGCTGCCAAAATCTGGATTTGATTTGCGCGCCCGCCTTTTTTTTGTGTTGTCACCAACAAAGTGAGCGGTGGGTATCGCTCGCAACAAGAATGAAACAGTTTGAAATAATCGAATGGGTTAGAGATTAGGGCTATCATTTTTCTCCACCATGTCATTGCGAGGAACGAAGCAATCTCTACGTTTTAATGATAGAGCGCAAAGTCCGTAACAAAAGCCTGCAAACCGGTTATAATTAGCGTAATTCTATTTTTTTCAGATTGTGGATCTAGTGGCTGATGCGTCTTAATTGAGGTATGCGCAATCTCTCCGCGTTGGACTCCAAAGGAGTCCAATGTAGATGCGAGAGTTGTATCTACTTCGTAGCCAATTTTACCAAACAACAAGTCTAGATTGTTTTGTTTAATTCCATTGTTACTTCTGATTGAGCGCTGATAGTTGCTATGGGAAATATGTACTAGATTAATTGGCGTCACAGACTTAGTTGCTGGTGCTTTGTCGCAATAGGTCGCTAGGTGGAAAACTATTAAGTTAATTTTTTTCTTACCACTGTTAACCCAAGATTTTATAGCTGTATCGGTTTTAAATATAGCCACATCTTCAAAAAAAGCTTCAATTTCGGCGTGTGTAAGAACGCAAAAAGCCCGGGTATTATCTAGTTCCTTTTTTGTATAGTTTCCACTAACTTTAATAGGTGGTAAAAAGTGACTTTCAAGTTCCGCAAGTCTGTTTTTTAATTGTTGAAATCGCCTTGTATAACCCATTATTTAATTTCAATGCCCACTATTGCTCTTTGTGGAATTGGAAACGACAAACCTAACACCGCTTTGAGTTGCTCACCCCATGTGCTAAATCGTTTAGCGGTATTCTCTGTATTTTTTGTAGATGTTTCCAAGCTTCTTAAAAAGTCAGGGTTGTTGTTCGATATGTCTATAAAAGCTTGTTTTACCACAGCTGAATGGTTTAGGGCGCTTTCTCTAATAATAGGGTCAGAGAAGTAATAAGTCATGATATCAAAAATGGGCCTATTAAACAATCCTGTAAAAGTACCTTTAGAATATTTGCTAAATCCGTCACGGTCTCCAAAAATCGCAAAAGTGCAACTAATTGCCAACTCAAGTTGTTCGGCTTGGTGTATAATTTCTTTACTGCTTTTATCCCAGTCTTTATTCAATTTCTCGCAAGCCTTATCTAGAAAATCTTTTAAATTTCCATTGTATTTATTCATAAAGTTGATAAAGGCAAAATAGCGTACAATAATTTCCGTATCACGCATTCGATAATCTGCTTTTTCAATTCTTAAGACTTTTTTAATACCTATACTACTAATTGACAGTTCGTCAGCAAAATCTATAAACTTCCCTGGATTTAAGGCTTGTCTTAACTCTTGCGGTGAAAGCGGCAGGCTTCCACCGTTTAATCGCAAAAACACAGTATATAAAAATTCTTGATTAGGCCAGTTTTTAATAATAACTGTTCTAATTGATTGGTTTTCAAAGGCAGTTATTAACGTAGTTAAGGATGCGTTGCTAACTATTTGGGCATGGGTCTTCCCGTTTATTCCAGGAACTATTTCTATTGAACTTAAAATCAAAGGGTCAAATGTGTCTCCATCTTTATCGGCACAAAATTGCCTTATACTCAATAATCGTTGTTTACCATCAATTACTAAATAAGACCCCTTTTTGTCTTTCCGTTCTGCAAGAATAATTTGGGGAATCGGTAATCCAAGAATAAGCGATTCAATAAATCTACTTTTTCTGTCTGGACCCCAAGCATCTCGTCTTTGAAAACTGGGGGAAAGTTCAATGTTCCCTTTTTTTAGTTGTGAAATTATGGTTTCTGTTGTCCAATCAGTTGCCCAAAGAACAGCTTCACCAAACTTCTGCTTTTCCCCTAAATGTAAATCTTCTTCGGTTTCTTGACCAACTTTCTCTTCTTCTTCAATATTAAATAAAGTCATTTGCATCAATTAAGTAACAACAATTGGTTTGTCATCAAATATAAAAGTATTTGTTAATTAAGTAGTTAATGCTAGTTGATATATTTTATCTTGAATTTGTGATCAATCCCCATCTACCGCAAGCGTCCCCGCTTATGATAGGTACATTACGCACATTGAATATCCTACGTAGAGATTGCTTCGTTCCTCGCAATGCCACGTGGAGAGGATAGTTAATGACCCTACCGCTCATTTGTTGGTGACAATACACAAAAAAGGCCGGCGCGCAATAATCCCGACACGTCATAGCGAGCGAAGCGTAGCTATCTCTGCGCGCCAGGTAGCACGTGTACCTATCGTGTAGTGATCGCCACACTCGTACCTCGTTCGCGATGACGTGGTGGGATGGGGCCGCGTTAGGGATGGAAATGGATACCGGCCAAGAGCCTAACGCCTTGTGCGCGTATGAATGAACAGCCCGGCCCGCAGGGAACGCCCAAAACACGTTGTCATTTCGAACGAGGTACGAGGAGAAATCTTATACAGCATGCTACTTTTCGCTTGTATAAGATTTCTCACTTTGTTTCGAAATGACATATTTCAAGTATAAAACTCACCCAATAATTCACCAATTAAAAAATCTAACACTGTTAAATTAATGACAAAAGCGTGGCAATAAAATTAAAAAGCCGATATACCTTTGCTTAACGCTGTTAAATTAATTAATGGGCGTAACAACATGGCAAGTAAAGACAGGATATTACGTTTAAAAGAAGAAACCAGGTGCAACATACTGGATGCTTCTTTGAAGATCGTTAAAGAGGGGGGATGGGATGCCTTGAGCATGCGTAAAATAGCAGACGAGATAGAATATACCGCGCCTATTATTTACGAATACTACTCGAACAAAGGAGCTATATTATTAGAATTAACCCGCAAGGGCTTTTTGTTATTAGCTAAAGACCTTGAGACTGCTAAAAGCAAACACCGCTTACCGGCCAAACAGCTGGAAGCCATGTGGCTGGCTTACTGGAACTTTGCCTTTGCCGAAAAAGAACTGTACCAGGTAATGTACGGCGTTGAAACCACTTGTTGCGAGATGGCGAAGAAAATGCCCGAGTCGGAAATACCTATGGACCTGATATGGGACGTAATGGTTGAACTGATGACACCGATAATGGCACCACACGTACCAACCGAAGATGAGGTTTGTATAAAGTATTATACTTTTTGGTCGGTTATACATGGGTTGATCTCTATCAATATGGTTAATCGCGGTAGTAGTGCCGAAACAAACCACGAAGTTTTAAAGACCGCTATCAGCGGTATCATCCGCTCAATAACCGGATAACGAAGTCCTTAAAAGGATAAATTTTTTTACAACAAAAATAACATTGTTAAAATATCTAACACTGTTAAATTAACTAAATTTTAAACATCTACTATTAAATTAATACATCATGACAACTCCATCACTTCCTTACTCATTTAACACTGTTAAAAAAATTAATAGTGTTATATCAATCGCGTTAGCATTACTTTCAGTCTTTTTATATAGCTGTTCATCAAGCCCCGCTGCTGTTACGGCCCCGCCGCCGCCAACCTTGCCGGTAGCAGCAATACATACGGCATCGGTAACTACTTTCCAGGAATACCCTGCATCAATAGAAGGAACGGTTAATGTAGAGATACGCCCGCAGGTAAGCGGATCATTAGATAAGGTATTTGTTGACGAAGGCGCTTTAGTTAGCGCGGGTCAGCCAATATTTAAAATAAACGATCAGCCTTATCGCGCAGCTTTAAACAATGCTTTAGCCAGTTTACATGCGGCCGAAGCGGCCCAGGGCAACGCGCAATTGGAAATTGACAAATTAACTCCCCTTGTAGAAAACAAGGTTGTTTCTGATTATCAGCTTAAAACAGCGAAGGCCACTTATCAAATAGCCAAAGCTAATATTGAATCGGCAAAGGCAAATGTATCAACCGCGCAAATCAATTTGGGTTATACCTTAATTAAAGCACCTGTTAGCGGTTATATTGGCCGCCTGTTAAAGAAACAAGGCAGCCTGGTTTCACCGCAGGATGTTGAGGCCCTTACACAACTATCAGACGTACACGATGTACACGTTTATTTCTCATTAGGCGAAAAAGACTTTGTAAGCTTTAAAGAGCAATATGCCGGTGAAACGCTAAAGGATAAACTAAAACACCTGCCATCAGTAGCCCTATTATTAGCTGATAACAGCGAATATGCTGTTAAAGGTAAGATAGATATGATAGACGGTCAGTTTGATAAAAACACCGGCGCTATCACGGTTAGGGCCAGCTTCCCTAATGCACAGGGCCTGTTACGCTCTGGCAATACCGGTAAAATACGTTTAAGCCTGGTACATAATGACGCTTTAATAGTACCCGAATCGGCTACTATCGAGATGCAGGATAAAGTATTTGTTTTCGCCCTTGCTGATAGTAATAAAGTTAAAAAACTGCCTATTACCATTGTTGGTAAAAATGGTACGGATTATATTGTTAAAGACGGTGTAAAAGTTGGCGATCAGATAGTACTAAGTGGTGTAGATCACTTACAGGAAGGTACTAAAATAGCCCCTCAAAAAGCAGCAGATAAGGTTGCTAAAAACTAATTGCCCACATAAAATTTAAAAGTCATGTTTAAGATATTTATAAAAAAGCCTGTACTGGCCACAGTTATCTCCATATTGCTGGTGATACTGGGTGTACTTGGGCTAACCAAATTGCCCCTACAACAGTTCCCTGATATTGCCCCGCCGGCGGTACTGGTAGCAGCTGTTTACCCGGGAGCAAATGCCGAAACTGTTTTACGTTCGGTTGCCCCATCATTAGAAGAATCCATCAACGGTGTTGAAAACATGAGCTACATGAGTTCGACCGCCAGTAATGACGGTACATTGGCTATAACGGTTTACTTTAAACAGGGTACCAATCCGGATCAGGCCGCGGTAAATGTGCAGAACAGGGTGGCACAAGCTACCAGCCAGTTACCTGCCGAAGTGGTACAACAGGGTATAACCACTACCAAACAACAAAACAGCTTGATTGGTGCAATTGGTATGTATACCGAGGATCCTAAAAAATACGACCAGGCATTTGTTGCCAACTATGCACAGATCAATATTATTCCCGAATTGAAACGTATCCCCGGCGTAGGCTCGGCAACCATATTTGGTGGTGTCAAAGATTATTCCATGCGGGTATGGCTTAACCCCGGCCAGATGGCAGCTTATAAAGTTACCCCTGCCGAAGTTATGGCAGCTATACAAGATAAGAACTTAGAAGCCGCGCCCGGTAAATTTGGCGAACGCAGTACCGAAGTATTTGAATACGTTATAAAATACAAAGGCAAGCTTACCAAACCCGAAGAATATGAAAACATTGCCATACGTGCAAACACAGATGGTTCTGTACTGCATTTAAAAGATGTGGCACGTGTTGAATTGGGTGCCTACTCATACACCAGCGTAACCCACTTAAACGGGCACGATGGTATTGCAATTGGTGTAATACAATTAGCAGGATCGAACGCTAACGAGATACAGATAGCGGTAGATAAATTGATGGAAAAAGCATCAAAAGATTTCCCCGCGGGTATTAAATACAATAACTTTTACAGAACCAAAACCGCTCTCGACGAATCTATAAACCAGGTTGAGCATACGCTGGTAGAAGCATTTATATTGGTGTTTTTGGTAGTATATATATTCCTGCAAGATTTCAGGTCGACGTTAATTCCGGCTATAGCGGTTCCGGTTGCTATTATAGGTACATTCTTCTTCATGACCCTGTTTGGGTTCTCTATTAACTTACTTACACTGTTTGCCCTGGTGCTAGCCATAGGTATTGTTGTGGATGATGCTATTGTGGTGGTTGAAGCGGTACACGCCAAGATGGAACATAAGCACCTGGCACCCAAAGCAGCCACCGCCGAGGCCATGCACGAAATTACAGGTGCTATTATATCTATCACCTTAGTAATGGCGGCAGTGTTTTTACCGGTTGGTTTCATGACCGGGTCAACAGGGGTGTTTTACAGACAGTTTGCCTTTACCATGGCTATAGCTATTGTAATATCGGCTGTTAACGCGTTAACCTTGAGCCCTGCATTGGCCGCCTTATTTTTAAAGGATACCCATGCCGGTAAGGTTGAAGGCGCTAAACCAACAGGGTTTAAAGAGAAATTCTTTGCCGGGTTTAACAGCAGCTTTAGTATGGTTACTAACCGCTACGTTGGCGGATTGAAGTTCCTTATCAATCATAAATGGATAAGTATGGGTGCATTGGCCGTTGTAATATTGGCTACTGTTTACCTGGTGAAAACAACACCTTCAGGCTTTATCCCGACAGAAGATCAGGGCTTTATTGCTGTATCGGTTTCTACACCATCAGGAACATCTTTGGATGGTACCACAAAAATATTGAAACAGGCAGAGGATGCTGTTAGGGCCTTACCGGCGGCAAGATTTGTTACAGCTATATCAGGATTTAATTTATTAACCTCATCAAATAGTCCGTCGGCTGCGGTATTCTTTGTTCTGCTTAAACCCAATAAAGACAGGGGGCAGGTAAAAGATATTAATGCCATACAAGATATAATGCGGGGCAAGCTGGCCGCTCTAACCGGCGGTACTTTCTTTGTGTTCAGTTTCCCAACTGTACCGGGCTTTAGTAATGTGGAAGCATTGGATGTGGTGCTGCAAGACAAAACCGGCGGAAAGCTGGATAAATTTAGCGGAGTAGCCAATAATTTTATTGGTAAGCTGATGGCTAAACCGGCAATTGCATACGCTTTCACAACTTTTAAAGCCGATTATCCGCAACTGCAATTAGAGGTGGATGACGAAAAAGCTAACCAGTTAGGTGTTAGTGTTAAAGATGTATTGCAAACTATGCAAGCTTATTTCGGCAGCGCGCAGGCATCAGATTTTAACCGCTTTGGTAAATATTATAGGGTAGTGGTTCAGGCAGATGTTGCGGACAGAACTGATCCCGCATCAATAGACCGTGTGTTTGTTAAAAACAAAGCCGGCGAAATGGTACCTATTAATACCCTGGTAAAACTAACACGTGTTTATGGCTCAGAAACGGCATCACGTTATAACCTGTTTAACTCTATAGAGGTTAACGCTATTCCAAAACCCGGTTTTAGCTCTGGCGATGCGATAAAGGCCATACAGGAAACAGCTCAAGAGCAATTGCCATCAGGCTTTGCCTATGAATTCTCTGGTCAAACTCGCGAGGAAATAGGATCAGGCGGGCAATCAGCCATTGTATTTATGTTGTGTTTGATATTTGTGTATTTCTTATTATCAGCACAGTACGAAAGCTATATCCTGCCGTTGGCGGTAATACTATCAATCCCTACAGGTATTTTGGGTGTATTTATAGTATTGGGCTTTACCGGTATAGAAAATAACATTTATGTACAGGTAGCTTTAATAATGCTGATAGGCCTATTAGCCAAAAACGCCATCCTGATAGTTGAGTTTGCCGTACAGCGACGCAACGCGGGTTTACCATTGGTAGCAGCGGCAATAGAAGCGGCTAAGCTAAGGCTGCGCCCGATCATCATGACATCCATGGCGTTTGTATTTGGTTTGTTCCCGATGAGTATAGCTACAGGCCCGTCTGCACAAGGTAATCACTCTATAAGTATTGGTGCCGCGGGCGGGATGGTATCCGGTGTGTTATTAGGGTTGTTCATTATCCCGGTGCTGTTTGTAATATTCCAGCATCTGCAGGAAAGAATAACAGGCGTACCATTAGCAGTACTAAATAACGAGAACGAAGAACATCATAACGAAACAAATAATGGCATAGCTATACCGGCCATTGCACAAGAACAACTGGTATAATTTAAAAACAGAACATCATGAACACGATATATAAATATGTTTTACTGTTTACAATACTGGTGCTAAGCGCCTGTAAGGTATCCAAAGACATTAAAACACCCATAGCAGAATTACCTGCTAATTTTAGAAATGACTCCACAAAAGATGCCGGCAGCATAGCTGATATCCCCTGGAAGAATTTCTTCACAGATGCCGAACTTCAAAAACTGATAGACAGCGCCATCGTAAAAAATTACGATATGCAGATAGCTATCAAAAACATTGAAGCCTCACAATTATTGGTAAAACAGGTAAAATGGAACTATGTACCCGCTGTTGGCTTGAATGTTACCGCAAGCACAAGCCGCCCGTCAGACAATAGCCTGAACGGTTTAAGTCTTAGCCAGTTTGGCATCGGCACAAAGCATATTGAGGATTATTCGGCTAATTTATCCCTTTCATGGGAGGCTGATATATGGGGTAAGATCCATAACCAAAACAGGAGCGCGTTGGCGGCTTATTTGCAAACTAATGAAGCTAAAAAGGCCATACAAACCAATATAGTCGCCAGTGTATCGCAAGGATATTATAACCTGCTGATGCTGGATGCGCAATTACTTACCGCACAAAATAATGTTAAGTTGAACGATAGCACCCTGCGTATTATAAAACTGCAATTTGATGCCGGGCAGGTAACCTTGCTGGCTGTACAACAGGCACAGGCGCAGCAATTAGTAGCTGCCGGGCTTATACCACAGTTTGAGCAAAACATCATATTACAAGAAAACGCCCTGCGCATATTAACCGGCGAACTGCCATCAAGAATAATTCGCGATAAAACACTAAATGAGGTCGCTTTTGCTGATAATTTATCATCAGGTCTTCCTGCAGATCTGGTAAACCGCAGGCCCGATGTTAAAAGCAGTGAGCTGGCATTAACCATAGCCAACGCCAACGTAGGTATAAACCAGGCAGAAATGTACCCGGCCCTGCGAATTACTGCCAGCGGTGGTGTAAATTCGTTTAAGGCGAGTAACTGGTTCAATATACCGGCATCATTATTTGGTGTGGTTTCGGGCAGTGTTTTACAGCCGTTATTAAATCATAAAGAATTAAAAACCAGTTATGAAATAGCTAAAATAGACCGCGAAAAAACAGTCATACAATTCAGGCAAACCGTGTTGAATGCAGTTGGTGAGGTGTCAGACGCGTTAGTGAAAATTGATAAACTAAAATCAGAGCAAGACATTGCGGCTAACAGGGTAAACACCTTGCAAAAAGCAACTTCAAACGCCAATCAGCTATTTAAAAATGGTATGGCTAACTATTTAGAAGTAATAACCGCGCAAAGCAATGTATTGCAAAGCGAGCTTGAACTGGCCTCTATAAAAACAGCCAGGCTAAACGCTGTGGCCAATCTTTACAGGTCGCTTGGAGGTGGTTGGAAATAAGTTGTAAGATATTTTTTTTAATAATGTGAGGTTTTGTTTAGCTTTTTAATACTTTAGCTTTGTATTCTGTAAGCCATTCAAAACCAACCATTATAAACATGAGATTAAAGTTTTTTAGCTTTTTAAACATTACACTATTAGCATTATTTGCAAGCATAAATATTGCTAAAGCACAGGTACAGCCACGTATATTAGTTTTTAAGAAAACTGCAGGTTACCCGCATGCATCAATTAAAGTTGCAGCACCTGCAATTATAAAATTGGGCCAGGAAAATGGTTTTATAGCTGATACGACTTCCGATGCTTCTAAAATCGAGGAAAGTAATTTAAAGAAGTATGCCGCTGTTGTTTTTGTAAGCACAACCGGCTATTTCTTAAATAACTACCAACAGATAGATCTGAAAAGATATATACAAGCCGGCGGTGGTTTTGTGGGTATACATGCCGCTGCTGATGCGGAGTACGACTGGCATTGGTATGGCAGAATGGTAGGCGGCTACTTTTCGCACCATAATGCAGGTACTCCGCAGGCCACCTTAAACGTGGTTGACCGGAATAATATAGCTACTAACATGCTTCCCGAAAAATGGGTGAGAAATGATGAATATTATCATTATAAATCGGTAGCAAAGGATCTGCATGTGCTGATAAAGTTAGATGAATCATCACTTACTTATAAACCAACGGATGAGCCTTATAAAATGGGCGACCACCCAATTGCCTGGTACCATGATTTTGAAGGCGGCCGTGTGTTTTATACAGGCCTTGGCCATACAAATGAATCATACAGCGAGCCATTATTTTTGCAACATATATTGGGCGGTATAAAATATGCTATCGGCAAAAATGCGCCATTAAATTACGCCAAAGCAAAAACGCCGCGGGTTCCGGAAGAGAACCGCTTTATAAAAACCAGTCTGGTAAGCGATACTTTCTTTGAGCCTACCGAAATGACCATTTTGCCTAACCTGGATATATTGGTTATACAGCGCCGTGGCGAAATTATGCTATATAATCATCTAACCAAAAAGGTTAAACAAGTTGGGTTTCTTAACGCATATTTTCACACCTTATATAATAAAAGCGTAAACGCGGAGGAAGGCGTATTGGGTTTACAGGCCGATCCTGATTTTAAAACTAATCACTTCATTTACATCTACTACAGCCCTGCCGATACAGCGGTTAACCGCCTGTCGCGCTTTACGTTTGTTAATGGCAAGGTTGATAATAAATCAGAAAAAATAATATTGCAGGTAAAAACCATGCGCGAAATATGCTGCCATACCGGTGGTTCTATAGCGTTTGGTAAAGACCATATATTATTTGTTTCGCAAGGCGATAATACAACGCCTTTTGATGAACCTAATTTACCAAAGGGGGCGCCTAATACTTATTCATACTCGCCTTTGGATGACAGGCCGGGACATGAGCAATACGACGACCGCAGAGGATCTGGTAATAGCAATGACCTGCGCGGAAAAATAATGCGCATACAAATACACCCCGACGGTACCTACACTATACCCGAAGGTAACCTGTTCCCTAAAGGAATGGATAAAACACGTCCCGAAATTTATGTAATGGGTAACCGTAACCCTTACCGTATAACAGTTGATAAAACTAACGGGTTTTTGTACTGGGGCGAGGTAGGCCCGGATGCCAACAATGATAGTTTGGCCACACACGGCCCCCGTGGTTATGACGAAGTTAACCAGGCACGAAAAGCAGGTAACTTTGGCTATCCATATTTTTCAGGGAATAATTATCCCTACCGCGAATATGACTATGCTACAGGCAAAGTTGGTGCCGCTTTTGATCCGCAGCATGTTATCAATAATTCAAGAAATAATACAGGTTTAAAAGAATTGCCTCCGGCGCAGCCTGCATTTATATGGTATCCATATGCGGCATCAAAAGAATTCCCGCAGGTTGGTACCGGCGGCCGCACAGCTATGGCAGGCCCGGTTTATCATGGGGAACAGTATCAAAATACAGGCAAATTACCATCATACTATAACAATAAGCTATTTATTTATGAATGGATAAGGGGATGGATAAAAGTAGTTACCATGACACCTGAAGGTGATTATGATGCTATGGAACCATTTATGGATAAAACCAAGTTTAGCGCCCCTATTGATATGGAGCTGGGCCCCGATGGCAAATTATATATACTGGAGTATGGCAACGGCTGGTTTCTAAAAAACGCGGATGCAGGCTTATCAAGAATTGATTTTAACACTGGTAACCGTCCTCCGGAAATTGCTGCTGTAACTTCTGATAAGGCATTTGGCAGCCTACCTTTAACTGTTACCTTATCGGTTAAAGCAACAGACCCGGAAAAAGATAAAATGACCTATACCTGGAACTTGGGTAATGGTATAAAAAAGGTAACAACCAAACCTGTTTTAACTTACACCTACACAAAAAAGGGAAATTATAATCTTTATGTAATTGTTAAAGACAGCAAGCTGGCTGCAAATAAAAGTAAAACTGTTTTTATTGCTGCGGGCAGTACCGAAGAAGTTGCTGATCCATCTGCACCTTTTGCAGCCGGTAAAGCATTAATGTTATCTATGGATTGTAAAAGCTGCCATAAGGCTGAAGAAAAATCTATTGGGCCGTCGTTTATGGACGTGGCAAAACATTATAATAAAAACGATGCTAACATTAATAAACTAACCAATAAAATAATAACCGGCGGCTCGGGCGTATGGGGTGATGTGGTAATGCCTGCGCACCCAAGCTTAAAACCCGAAGAAGCTAAGCAGATATTAGATTGGGTATTTTCCTTAGGCGGTAAATAATACAATAGTTATTACATGTAAGAGGCTGTATCAAAAGTTATTTACTATTAATAACTTTTGATACAGCCTCCTTTTGTTTATAGCCAATAATAAAAACCATAATTTATTACAGCTGTTATTGTTGCTATGAAACCGGTAACTATAATTGTTGAAAGTCCAAAAGGAAGCGGCCACAAATTTGATTTTGAACCCCGGACGGGCCAGTTTAAACTAAAAAAGATATTACCTGCAGGATTAGTATTTCCTTTTGATTTTGGTTTTATTCCGGATACAAAAGGGGGAGATGGCGATCCGCTGGATGTTATTGTCATATCAGAAATAACCACCTTCCCGGGTTGTGTTATAGATTGCAGGATAATTGGCGCCATAAAAGCCCAACAAACTGATCGGGACAAAAAAACAATACGCAATGACCGTTTTCTGGTGGTTCCTGAAGCATCACAGCTGTTCTCAGCAGTTAAGGATATTAGCGATGTACCCGAGGCTATATTAAATCAATTAGAACATTTTTTTAGAAACTACAATGAACAGGCCGGCAAAAATTTTGAGGTATTGGAGAGGGTAGGCGCAACTGCCGCTTATAAATTAGCTAAACTCAAATAAATTAATATGCAGGCCCAATCAAAATCAACAAGTATCGGAATGTTATCAGATAAGGCTTATAACTGGATCATATCACAAGGGCCTAAGATAGTTGCAGGGATAATAATATTGTTTGTTGGCTTATGGTTAATAAAACTGTTATTAAAATGGCTTCATAACGGATTGCATCAAAAGGAAGTTAATTCATCTGTACGAACATTTTTATTAAGCTTGCTTGGTGTGGCATTGCGTGTATTATTGTTATTAGGAGTAATGCAAGTAGTTGGTATATCCATGACAATATTTGCTGCAGTAGTTGCTTCCTTTGGTGTTGCAGTAGGCTTAGCACTTTCGGGTACATTACAAAATTTTGCCAGCGGCATTTTAATTTTGTTGTTAAAGCCTTTTTATGTTGGCGATAACATTATTACCCAGGGGCTGGAAGGCACTGTAACCTCTATACAAATATTTTACACCCTGGTAAAAACATTTGATAACCGGATGGTTATTGTACCCAATGGTAAATTGTCAAACGAGGTAATTATAAATATTAGTCGTGAAGGAATAAGGCGATTGGACATTGAAATTAAAGTACCAAATAATGTTGATTTTAAGCAGGTCAAATCTGTGGTTAATAGCACAATTGATGGGCATGAAGAATGCCTTAAAATACCCGAAAGGCGTATCGGCATATCAGCAATGGAATTTGACGGATATAAAATAGGTATAAACGTTTGGGTAAACGCTCATGGCTTTTATGATACACGTTTAAAATTACAGGAAGTTTTGATGGAGGATATTAAAGCCGCGGATATAAAGCTTACCGGAATGTGATAAAACTATTTCTGTATTTCCATTGTTTATAAAATAGATACATTTTGCCATGAGCCTGGAAAAATATGCAGAGAAGCGGGATTTTACCAAAACGGCAGAGCCCAAAGCCGGAAGAAGCAGGGATAAAGATCATTTAATGTTTGTAATACAAAAGCATGATGCATCGCGCCTGCATTATGATTTCAGGCTGGAAATGGATGGCGTATTAAAAAGCTGGGCCGTGCCAAAAGGTCCGTCTACAGATCCTAAAGTTAAAAGGCTGGCCATGATGGTAGAAGATCACCCGTTTGATTACCGAAACTTTGAAGGCATTATCCCGCAAGGCGAATATGGGGGTGGTACAGTAATTGTTTGGGACGAAGGTACCTATGAGCCTATAGAAGATATAAAAGGCAAGCAAGCACAAGAGAAGCATTTGCTGCAACAACTAAAATCCGGCTCGGTTAAAATTAAACTTCATGGCGAAAAACTGGAAGGTGAATACGCATTGGTAAAAACTCAAGGTATGGGCGAAAACGGCTGGCTGCTGATAAAGCATAATGATGGTTTTGCCAGTCCGAAAGATATTACGAAAAGAGATAAATCTGTATTATCCGGCAAAACCATCGAAACCATGGAGAAAACCAGCGAGAAGGTTTGGCAACACGGGCATGAAGAAGATGTAGGGCAGGCGGATAAAAAAAATAAAAAAAAAAACCTGGCACAACCGGTTGAGGAAGTGGTGGGTGAGAACCTGGCTGAGGGACAAATGGATATGCCTGAGCCCGATGTTGAGGCGATTATAAAAGCTGCGCCAAAATCACCCATTCCTAAAAACATAAAACCCATGAAGGCCACACTGGTAGATGCGCCTTTTGATCATCCGGACTGGATTTACGAGGTAAAATGGGATGGTTATCGCGCTATAGCGGTTATTGATAAAAAAGGAGCCGAACTAATATCACGAAATAATATTCCATTCGATAAATACTATCCCATAAATAAACTGCTGAAAAACTGGCAGATCAATGCTGTAATTGATGGTGAAATATTGGTATTGAACGATAAAGGGCTGTCAGATTTTGGCGCTTTGCAAAATTGGCGCAGCGAAGCCGATGGCACTTTGGTTTATTACGTTTTTGATATTTTATGGTACGAAGGCAAAAACCTGATGGGGCTGCCCTTAAATGAAAGACAAGCCATCCTTAAAGAAATACTTCCCGCCAATGATGACCGTATACGGCAAAGTAAAGTATTTGCAGCCAATGGTATAGAATTTTTTGCTGCCGCCGAAAAGATAGGGTTAGAGGGCATCATCGCTAAAAAAACCGACAGTGTTTATACTTCTGATCTCCGATCGAAAGAATGGCTAAAAATTAAAGTACAGCGCCGTCAGGAAGTTATTATAGCAGGCTTTACCAAAAATGCCGGTACAGCAAAAGTATTCAGCGCATTGGTATTAGCTGTTTATGATGGTAGAACTTTAAAATATGTGGGCAAGGTGGGTACCGGATTTTCGGATAAGCTGCAAAAAGAAATGATGGCACAGTTTAAGCCGCTGATAACTGATAAAAGCCCTTTTGAGGTTGAACCTGATGTAGATAAACCTTCACGGTTTCGCCCGCAAAGGTTAGGCGCTAAACCTACATGGTTAAAGCCCGAACTGGTGGGCGAAGTAGCCTTTGCTGAAGTAACCAGTGATGGGATATTCAGGCAAGCATCATTTAAAGGTATGCGTACAGATAAAAAAGCTATAGATGTAGTGTTAGAGACGCCAAAGGACGCAGAAGAGACTGTAAAAGAAGCAGACGAAGCACCAACAGAAACCCACAGTGCAATTAAACCGCCAACAGATAAAGAGCGTAAAACGCTGCTTAATCCCAAAGATGAAACCCAGGTGCGTGAAATTTGCGGGCACGACTTGAAATTTACCCATCTAAGCAAAGTTTACTGGCCCGAAGATGGTGTAACCAAGCGCGATATGTTTAATTATTATTATCGCGTAGCTGAATATATACTGCCTTATTTGAAAGATAGGCCAATGTCGCTAAATCGTTTCCCTAATGGGATACACGGGCCAAGCTTTTATCAAAAAGATGTTAAGGGCAAAGCGCCCGATTGGGTAACTAAAACCTTTCCATACACTACCAGCGATGGCGAACACAAAGAGTATTTGGTTGGCTCGGATGAAGCCTATTTGTTATGGATGGCATCATTAGGCTGTATAGAGATGAACCCATGGTTCAGTCGTATACAATCTCCTGATAATCCTGATTATTGTGTGATAGACCTTGATCCTGATAAAAACACTTTCGACCAGGTAATTGAAGCCTCGTGGGAAGTTAAAAAAGTGCTTGATGTTATTGATGTACCATGTTATCCAAAAACATCCGGCTCTACCGGGATGCATATTTATATTCCTTTAGAAGCTAAGTACAGTTATGACCAGTCGCAAATGTTTGCTAAGATCATAGTAAAACTGGTGCATGAACAAATACCTGATTATACCAGTTTAGAGCGAATGGTTGCAAACCGTAAAGGTAAAATGTATCTTGATTTTTTGCAAAATAGGCCCGGAGCCACCATTGCCGGCCCATATTCGTTAAGGCCAAAGGTTGGAGCAACAGTTTCTATGCCCTTGTTATGGGATGAAGTAAAACCCGGTTTAACAATGAAAAACTTTACCATATTTAACGCTATTGACCGGTTAAAGGAAACCGGCGACCTGTTTAAAGGGGTTTTAGGTAAAGGCATTGACCTGGAAAAAACTATAAAAAAAGCAAAAGATACTTTTGAAATATAAACAAAACGATATGGCAGCCTTTTATTTTAAAATAGGAAATAAACTATCAATTATTGCCATCCCGGAAATGCGGGTATATATGGATGGTCACCCTATTTTAACTTATTCTTATAGTCTTTATAAAAATACAGCTGCAGAATATCCTCCATCTGATATTTTAAAAGAGGAGCAGCATTTAAAAAAGCAGTTAGATCCTAATTATCTTGGGTTTATAACTTTTGAGATACCAGGCAAGCTATATAATTATGTAGCCGATGGCCGGCAATCATTATCCAAAGAAGAAATAGAACAAGCGGTAGAACAAATAGTACATTATCGGGATAACCCGGCTTTGTGGAAACATTAAACAGCAATTAGCTAAAATATTATGGAAGAACTGATCATTAAAATATTTGGCGAAGGAAAGGAGTTAAATGTCTATCAAATGTCTGCACGCGCTTTTGTAATTTATATTATAGCGTTAGTGCTTATTCGTATATCGGGCCGCAGGACATTTGGAAAAAAATCGGCATTTGATAATACTATCGCTATAATATTAGGTGCAATTTTAAGCCGTGCAGTTGTTGGCGCATCAGATTTTGTACCTACAGTAGTTTGTTGTCTGGTGCTTGTTTTACTTCATCGTTTATTAGCAATGATAAGTTTGCATAATGAATCTTTCGCGCGTTTGCTGCGCGGAGAAAGCATGGTTCTGTTTGAAAACGAAAAGCTAAATGATGAAAATATGAAATTAGGACTCATCAGTAAAAACGACCTGATGGGCGATGTACGAAGTAAAGCCAACATTAATAGTTTAACCAATGTTAAGCAGGTTTACCTGGAAACCAGTGGTGAGATAAGCGTTGTAGAAAAGGAAAAACCACATAAGTAATAAGAGATTATAGGCCGCCATATTTCTATATTTTATACTATCGAAGACTATAAAAGAACGAGCCAAGCCATAATTAAAGCGATACTATGCACCATATATAGATAACAGCGTAAAATATTAATAAGAAAGCCCCGCCAAATTTATGACGGGGCTTTCTATCGACAAAAAATTATCATACTAAAAGACTCGCAACTTGCGAGTCTTTTGTGAAGCGGAGAGCTAGGGATTCGAACAAAGTTCCATTTAGCCATTTAAAGGCGGTTTTTATGACGTTTTCTTAACCTGTGCCACAAATATGCCACAAGTTAAATTTCGACCCTAATCCTAATATCTTAGAAAAGTTCCTGCATGAACTTCTCGATTTTAATGAACGCAATAATTCTAATGATTACTTCCGCAAATTTACGTGAATTCTTTAGAAATTTTTCCATCCGTTAGTTAAATAATGGATATGCGCAATATATTTTATTTGCAATTGGATTATTAAGACGGTTTGTTTTTATCTGGATGTCCCAGCGCAATCGCGAATACAGCCGAATGAGTCAATTTCGTGATTTTAAGCAAAGATTCTATCAGCTGATCATTTAGGGCGCTCGTTGGATTAGCTACCAATTCCTGTTGGGTCGCCGCCAATAAAATATTTTGGCCAATATGGCCCGCTTCAATCAATACCACCCTATAGGCATTGCAATCGGGATATTTCCACATAGTCCTTTCAAAATTTGCGACCAAAATTATGATAGCGGCTGCGTTATTCGCCCAATCTTGATTTCCCAACATCAAGGCAGGTGACGGTAAGTCTTTCTGCTGAGGAATAGTACCAAGTGAATTTTCATAAGCTGAGTAATGAAAGATTCCTTCATTAAGGCCGTCAACATTTAAAGAATAAACATAAGCTTCATACGGATTTCTTGCTCCTCCTGAAGGTGTCCACTTTATCGGCAAGTCGCAAATATTGGGATTTTCATAGAAGCCCGTTATCCCTAATCCTGAAAATAAGCAGGTTGACAATTCATTAATAGTTATAGATTTATCTTTATAGCTTCTGTGTGTACGCCTTTCAGACATTACTTTAAAAATGCTGTTGTCGAAATTTGGCAGCGGCAATTCGATTACCTGCGCGTAATTTTCATTGGTCGAAAATAGTTGGGGGGAAGGATCAAATTTTGTTCGAGCCTCTTGGAGCGCAATTGCGTCTTCGGTTGGAATGAAGTGTCCATCTTTCATTCCAAAATGAAATGCCGCAGACGATATGTGCCATTCCCAGGTATCTTCAAATTCCTCGTCAAGCGATGCCTCAGTAGTTCCTTCAGCAACTAATGCGCCTACGTTAATTAGAGCACTTAATTGATTTGTTATGGAACTCATTGAGAAATCCGGTAATAATTCTTGATAATATTCAAGACTATTATATTGGTCCGAACTGCAAAGAATATCAATTGCTATGGAATTACAAGTAAAAAAATTTCTTGTCAAAAAATTACATCCAATACAATCTCCTGCCTCAAAGTATATATAAATACTCTTGGCTCTCTTAAATTTTCGCACGTAGTAAATATTACCTCTTTAGAAGAACCAATTTGCCGGTGGCCGCTTTATTATACCCGGCGGCACCATGCGTCATGTATATGGCAGCATCCTCAATTTTCTTAATAGCCAACTCCAAATCTTTGCCTTTATTTGGCAAGACCTTTGAAAGTTCCTTCAATTCTTCTTGAACTTCGGTCAACAGCTTATCTGCCAGATCATGTCGAGTAAGTATATGATCTTCCAACCACTGCTCGAATTCTTTTTTTTTCAAAACTTCTGGATTTTGGCTATTGTACTCAATTAATAATTTTTTAAATTGAGCAGAATTTAGTCTTTTTTCACTCATGATAATTGATTTAGTTTATAGGCAAGGTAAAAAATAAATTACTAGCTGTCAATATTTTATAAAAAAAATACGCAATAAATTAATTTAAAAAGTTGATCAATTTTGGTCTTAAAACACGTTTGCCTCTAAATTGCACGGTGTAGTACCTTTAAAGCGCTTAAACGGATCAGCTTCAATAATATCTTTATCAATAGCCCTCAGAACGATCTTTTTAAAATTTGAAATATATTTCAGCGTTGTATTATTACTACACTTCCGAACAGCTTTCAGATAAAATTCATAGTCTTTTACAAACTCGTAAGATAGCTCCCTGAATTCAATATCCTCGATATTATACTTAAAGCGCATAAATTCCTGGACGTGCGCCCTGGCCGTGACGTAACGTTCGTGCGTACCAATCGCGAATTCAGTAGGAACCAATGCCAGTACTTCATCATTGTGCAGTTGAAATTCCTCCAGTACTTTATTTCTTGGGATCGTTTTCCCAAGCATTGCATCCATGATCTTTTGTGTGGTAACTGTCTGCTGATTATACAACAGCTCATTTGTACACTGATTAAATTTTGTAACCAGTGAATCTAAAAAGAAGTTGATCGTTCTCGCATCTTCTTTATTGCCGGTAGCTCTTTCCGCTTTCTGGTCCCACCGACCCATGTCCCATTTGCGTTTTGTAGATGTTTCCTTAGGAATACCATCCACATAAATTCGCAGATAGATGGTCCTGATCTTGGTCTCTTTTCTTGGGGTCTTCAAAAAGAAGGTGAGCCCACAACTGCTTTCTAACATAATTCAAGATTTTAAATTAATAAATGTCGAATTATGGCGTCTTAAAATCAAGTCGTTAACGTGCTTTACCTGTTGATATACAACGGTTTATATCAAGTTTTGTGGCGCATTTTTTTCAAAGTGCAATGTGCCACAAAAACATTGAGCGTTTTTATAAATTTTGAAGATTGTTAGGTAAAACAAAAAATCCCGCAAATCTATAATTTGCAGGATTTATGCTATCTAAGAGATATTTTGCAATGATCGAACTAACTTTTTGAGTTCATCATATAAAATGTGAGTTTTGGGTTCACATTTTATTCTCAGCGGAGAGCTAGGGATTCGAACCCCAGGACCTGTTACAGTCAACAGTTTTCAAGACTGCCGCAATCGACCACTCTGCCAGCTCTCCGGGGTCAAAAGTACAAAACCGGGCCGAATTGCCAAACTTGAATCTCACTTTTTTTAACAATTGATTGAGAGTTTGTAATCGACTGATAGTTAAGTTTTTGAGAGTTTATTTTATTAGTTTTTCGGCACGGAAGGAATTAAAACGTGGTTTTACAATTTTTAAATTTCGTTTGGAGAGGTCAATACTTGCGTTTAGTTCAAAGCCAATTAACAAGATAAGTGAGTTTAAGTACAACCATAACATTACCACGATAAGGGTACCTATAGAGCCATATAATTTATTATATGATGCAAAGTTATTGATATAATAAGTAAAGCCCAGCGATGTTAAAATGGCAAGCCCTGTTGCCAATATAGCCCCGGGATTTAAAAAGCCCCACTTTAATTTATGTGATGGCCCGTAACGATAAAGTAAGGAAATGGTAACAAAAAATATAATTACAATAATTAACCACCTGGATAAGGTAAGCAGGTATATCCAAAAATGGCTTTTGCTGGCCACATGGCTTTGCATATAGGTTATCACACTTTCGCCAGCTATCATCATAGCAATAGCAATTATAAGTGCTATGCTTATTACAACCGTAAGTAGCATAGCTATGCCACGGCGTTTAAACCAGCTTCGTTTTTCAAGTATGAGTGATGAATTATTAAATGCTTGCATTAAGTTGCTTACCCCATTGGTGGCAAAATACAATGCCGATATAAAACCTAACGATAGCAGGCCGGCATTTTGATGTTTTATAATATCCTCAATAGTACTTTCAAAGGCCAGGTAAGCATACGTTGGCATAATAGTATGCAATAGTTCTAATAGTTTTTCCTGGAAATTATTAACCGGTATATAGGCTATCAGCGTAAATAAAAATAGCGCACCCGGAAAAAACGCCAGCATAAAGTTGTAAGCCAGGGATGATGCCTTGTTTAGCAGTGAGTCTTCTAAAAACTCATTTATTAAAGAAATAGCAACTGCATAAATGGAAAGATTGCCAAACCCCGGCAGTACAACAGATTTGGTCCATTTAATAAAGGTCCGGTATGTTTTAATCCGAAGTAATAAACGATGCAGCCATCTCATTGGAAGCTAATTTACTCAAAATATGTTTTTAATTTTTCAAGAAATTCTGATGTTGGCAAGCAGGGCCTATTGTTTGTCATATTCACAAATACCAATAAGGTTTCGGCCAGGTGTATCAGTTCTTCTTTTTCATTATAAAGCTCATACCTGAAATGAATTTTAACACCCGGCATTTTATCCATAATTACTTTTACCGTAATCTCCTCATCGTATAAAGCAGGCTTTAAATACTTACTCTTCATCTCCAGCACAGGCATCATTATGCCCGATGCTTCCATACCGCTGTAAGTTAGTCCAAGGCTGCGCAGCATTTCAACCCGGCCAACCTCATAAAACTCGGCATAGTTGCCATAATACATGTATCCCATCTGGTCAGTTTCGCCATAGCGCACCCGTATTTTGGTAGAATATTCAAACATTATTTTTTAATGTTATGTTCGTCCAGCGCCTTACGGAATTTATTAGCATTTATATTATGCTCGGCCACGTTGGTAGCAAAGTTATGTCTGTTTGAAAAATCTTCTTTGGCTACCATATATAAATAATTATTCTTTTGGTAATTAAGTACGGCCTTTACCGCATTTACTGAAGGCATCATAATAGGCCCGGGCGGCAGGCCAGTATGCAAATACGTATTATAGGGCGAAATAACCCTAAGTTGTTTATTTAATACACGATGAATGCTAAAATCTTGCATGGCAAAAATTACGGTAGGGTCAGACTCCAGCTTCATGCCCTTATGTAGTCTGTTAAGGTATAAACCGGCAATAGTGGGCATCTCATCGTCATAAACAGCCTCGGCATCAACAATAGATGCCAGTATAGATACCTGCGGCTGGCTAAAGCCTATAGCAGCAGCCTGTTGCTTACGTTCTGGTGTCCAAAAGTTTTCATAATGTGAATACATTCGTTTAAAAAACTTTTCGGGCGATACGTTCCAGTATAGCTGGTAAGTATCGGGCATTATCATTACAAATGCATTATCAGTATTAAAGCCATATTCTTGTACAAATTTTGCAGAATCAAGATAATGAAGCAGGGTTAATGAATCAGCCTCCAATTTTTTACTTACAAATGCTACAAACTGTTCTTTAGTTCTAAAAACATGAAAAGATAACTCCACCTGCTCTTGCTCTCCTAATTGAAGCATCCTGATCAATTTGCGATTACTCATCCCTTTATGCAAGCGATATTTGCCGGGTTTTACACGGCCCACATATTTCATATTATGAGCCGTCCATGAAAAAGTGGTAGTATCTTTTACAATCCCTTTATCTCTGATGGTTTTATATACATCATCAAAGTTTTCGCCGGTGTGTATATATAAATACTCCTCTTTACCTGTTACATTAGGTCCGAAGTATCTTAGGTAATAAAATATTAAGGTGCCCCCCAATCCTATAACAACCAACACTATCAGGGCAATAATAAATTTCCTGAATGTCCCGCCTGATGATGTTTTTTGTTTAGTCATGATGTTTTAAAATATTATTAGCGCTGTAATTTTTGCAGCGCGATTAATCCGCCTTTTAAGTTTTTTACATTTTGATAACCATTATTTATCAAAATTGATTGGGCTGTTTTGCTGCGCAATCCAACTTTGCATACAACAATAATTTCGTCTGTTTTGTTATAGTTTATTTGGCCCGGGTTTTTATTTAATTTTGATAATGGAACATTATAACCGCCAATGTTATAGGTATGGTACTCTATTTCCTGACGCACATCCAGCAAATTTAGAATTTCGCCATTGTGCAACCTGTTTATTAGTGTATGTGCATCAATTTGATACATTAGCTATTTTTTGCCTTGTATAACTGTAAGGTTTATTCTTGTACCTATGCTCACTTTAGTTGCCGAATCTGTTTTCATTGGTGATTGCCCAATTATTATTAAATTGGTAGAGTCTGTAATACTGCCCTGGTAAGTTATTGTACCTATGGTTAAACGCGACTGATTTATCACAAACTTCATGTCGTTTAAATTCTGATTTATTAAATCAGGTACCTCTACTTCACTTGCACCTGCGCCATCACCCAATGTCAAATCAATTTTAGAGCCTTTAGGGATCTTTGTACCGGTTTTGATAATTTGCCCACCTAACCTTACCTCTAATACCACATTACGCGCAATATCAGCGCGGTAGGTAGTATCGCCAACCTTTAAACCATTATTTAGTAAAACAGCTTCTGCTTCAATGAATGATTTTTGTTCAATATCGGGCAAAGGTATGGCAGGTGCCTGACGGGTTACCATGGTTAAATAAATCACCCGGTTTTCTTTAACGTTTGTCTCTGGATCAGGATCTTGCTCCACCACGGTTCCCGGGGGGGCATCGCCCCTGTAAACAGAATCTATCTCGTAGTTAAACCCCTGATCTTTTAATATACTAATGGCCCTGTCAATAGGCATCCCCTTTAATTTAGGTACAGGTATGCCAGATCCGTGATTGGTATAAAAACCCAGGCTGAAAAATGCAATTAAAACCACTGTTATTACAGAACCTATAGCAAACAACAAAGTGTTGCGGAAAGATTTAGTTTTTATATAAGCCCCAAATTTATTCATCTGCAAGTAGGTGTAATTATACTTAATTAAGCATCAAACATAAGGATAATTTCGGATTTATGTAGTTTGAAAAAGTAATGTACTAATTAGTTACCCTGCTTTAAAAAATAATTATATTTGGCCGTATGATAATCAAAAACATAGCACTTTTGGCCGGAGGCTTTACCGGCGAATATGAAGTTTCACTAAACAGCGCGCAAAATATTGCTGTCAATTTAGATAAGGATAAGTATAACGTATACACTATATTTATAAACCGCGACCGTTGGTTTTATGAGCAGGGAAGCAATAGGATAGATGTTGATAAAAATGATTTCAGCATTACAGTTGATGGCAAAAAGATAAAATTCGATTTTGCCTTTATTACCATTCACGGTACCCCGGGCGAAGATGGTAAGATGCAAGGCTATCTTGATATGGTAAACATTCCGTACAATACCTGTGATGTAACCACATCAGCCATCAGTATGAACAAGGCTTATACTAAAACCATTGTGCATGGCATTCATGGTTTGCATACGGCACGTTCTATGCGGTTGTTTAAAAAAGATGGTCATGATATTGGCACCATTGCGTCAACCCTAAAGTTTCCGTTGTTTATAAAGCCTAATAATGGCGGCAGCAGTGTTGGTATGAGTAAGGTTTATAACGCGGCCGCGTTGCCCGATGCCATAACCAAAGCTTTTAATGAGGACGAGCAAATACTGGTGGAAGAATTTATAAAGGGCCGCGAATTTACCCGCGGCATTGCACGTTTGCATGGAAAAATAACGGTTTTGCCCGCCACAGAGATCATCACATCAAAAGATTTTTTTGATTATGAAGCAAAATATACAACAGGCGTATCCGAAGAAATTACACCGGCCGATCTAAGTCCTGAAAAAGACGCGCAAATAGCTGAAATATTGACCGAGGTTTACCTGCGCCTGAATTGTCGCGGAATGGTACGTATAGATTTTATTTTATTGGACGAAACACTGGATTTCTATTTCATTGAAATAAATACCACACCCGGCCAATCATCAAACAGCCTTATACCACAGCAGGTAAGGGCCGCCGGTATGAGTGTGCCCGATTTTTATAGTGAACTGATTGAAGGGAATATGTAGTTAAAACTGTTAGCTTGTTTCACGTGAGTGTGAAACAAGATTTTGGACTAATATCGATGGATTTTGATAACATGAAACAAAATCACTGACAATATAGTGTCACTTAAAGATAGATATGCATTTAGCGTAACCTATTTCAGGACCAGCTAATTTATTATAGACGCTTGCAATAGCGGGGTGGGCCGGATTTTTATAGTGAATTGATAGAGGGTATAGTAGTAACCCACTGAGCCACTATCTCGCGCGCGTCATTGCGAGGAACGAAGCAATCTCTACATAGGACAGTAAATAAGAAAGTCATTTTAATGATTGTTCCAAAAAGAAATTTACTCCCATTTGATTTGCATGTGCAGAGATTACTTCGTTCCTCCTTTAGGTTTGTGACAACAAATAAACAGGCTGTTATTGATAAAACATTAGCCAAACAAACATTAAAGCTTTGCAAAGCCACGACGGATGCCCTTACTGATGATCTTAAAAAAGTAGAAGCAGGCCATTGATCAATTAATTGCCAGCGATGAGCCTCTTAAAAGACTTTTTAATATTGTTACTTCTGTACAAGGTATTGGAAAAATAACGGCAACGGCTATGATTGTGTGTACAAACGAATTTAAGGATATCAATGAACCATCAAAGTTCGCCTGCTATTCCGGTGTTGCTCCTTTTGAACATTCTTCGGGCAGCAGTATACGTGGCAGATCAAGAGTATCGCATCAGGCTAACAAGCCCATGAAGACGTTACTGCACCTTGCAGCAATGGTGGTTATATGCTATAATCAGGATATGGACGCTTTTTACCAATGAAAGGTAGCACAGAACAAAAACAAGATGTCAGTCATCAATGCTGTAAGAAATAAACTGATACACCGTGTTTTTGCTTGTGTAAACCAAAATAGACTTTATCAAAAAAATTATCAACTAACACTTGCTTAAACCATAGAAATCGCAATGACGAGTGGTTAGAGGTTAAATTTAAAAACTGTATTTTTGCCACCTATAATTTAATACATGAAGATTCCCAAATTTGCCGATCTGATACTTTTTGAAGATGATGACCTTATTGTAATAAACAAGCCCGCTTTTATAAGCTCGCTTGATGAACGTGAGGGCGGCGAGATCAATATACTGCGTTTAGCTAAAGATTATTCGGCAGATGCACAGATATGTCACCGGTTAGATAAAGAGACCTCTGGGGCTTTAATTATAGCTAAAAACCCGGAAGCATATCGTACCGTGTCAATGCAGTTTGAGAAGCGCCAGGTTAACAAAGTATACCATGCTGTAATTGACGGCACGCATGTGTTCGAAAAATTACTGGTCGATCTGCCAATACTTAATGTAGGTAAAGGTAATGTAACCATAAGCAGGCAGGAAGGTAAGCGTGCCGAAACCTGGTTCCAATCTATAAAATACTTTAAACATTATACATTGGTTGAATGCCGGCCTGTAACCGGCCGTATGCACCAAATACGTATACATTTGGCTACACAGCGTGCATCCATATCAGGCGATGAAATGTATAAAGGCAAGCCGGTTTTTCTATCTTCTATCAAGCGTAAGTACCATTTAGGTAAGGACCAGGAAGAGCTGCCCATTATGAAGCGTTTTGCTCTGCATGCTTACGAGGTTACTTTTAAAATAATGGATGGCACCGCTGTCACCATTCATGCCCCTTATCCAAAGGATTTTGAAACGTTGTTGAAGTTGTTAGAGAAGTTTGATAGTTAGACTACAAAAATAAACCACCAATGTCATTATCCGAGTATAAATTTCGCGAAATTTTAAGGTGAAATGACGTAAGAGCGTTGTCATCCTGAGCCCGTCGAAGGATACGCGGGGAGGCCTTTGCACTCACCCTTCGACGGAGCTCAGGATGACATCCAGTCACATAGTTTAAATATGTCATAGGTAGCGGTAGTGAGCAATCTATGCATCTGTAAAGATGACGATAAGGATTGAATTTACGACGCTTTACGGCGATTTAGTTCATCGCGTATTTTAGCGGCTTTTTCGTATGATTCTTCGGTGAGGGCCTCTTGTAGTTTGGTTTTTAATTCGTCGGTACTTAAAGCAGAAAAGCCTGAAGCTGATGTAACAGGGTTTATCTCCTCTGGTGTTTCTGTAATATTTTCCAGGTAAACAAAATCATTACCCTCAATTACAATACCCGCGCTTGAAAGAATAAATTCATAAGTATAAATAGGGCAGTCAAATCTTACCGCTATAGCAATGGCATCAGATGTGCGGGCATCAATTTCCATTAACTTTTTCCCGTCAGAACAGATCAATTTTGAATAGAATATCCCATCAACCAAATTATATATAATAACCTCCTGAACCATTATATGGTAGGCCTCGGCAAAGCTTTTAAACAAGTCATGCGTGAGCGGCCTGCTTGGGGTCATTTTTTCTATTTCGATAGCAATAGCCTGTGCCTCAAAGCTTCCTATAATAATAGGGAGCCTGCGCCTGCCGCTAACTTCGCCCAAAACCAGTGCATATGCACCTGATTGGGTTTGACTGTATGACAAACCCACAATATCGAGCTTTATTTTTTTCATATTATTACCCATCACAACAGATCCTCTTTTATGCTAAGGTTTTATGTTCTTTAATTGCTGCTATTAATTTTGGTACTACTTCAAAGGCATCACCAACTATGCCATAATCGGCTACTTTAAAAAAGGGAGCCTCGGCATCCTTATTTATAACTACGATCACCTTCGATGAACTGATACCCGCCAAATGCTGTATAGCGCCCGAAATTCCTATTGCAATATACAAATTTGGACTGACAGCTATGCCGGTTTGCCCAACATGTTCACTATGGGGCCGCCATCCGGCATCTGATACCGGTTTTGAGCAGGCAGTAGCCGCGCCTAACAGATCGGCTAATTCCTCTATCATACCCCAGTTTTCAGGTCCTTTTAAGCCACGGCCCCCGGATACTACTATCTCGGCATCAGGCAAAGATACTTTGTCTGTTGAGCGTACTATCTCTTTCAGCATTGCTTTAAAGTCTGATTCTTTAGTTTCTACGCTAAAGTCTTCAACCTGTGCGGGTTTCGCGGTTTCAACTATTTTATAAGAATTAGGCGTAAGCGCTATTACTTTATTGGCCGATGTTAATTCGACCATTGCAAACGCTTTACCCGAAAAGGCTGTTTTTTTAACATGAAACTTGCCACCACTTTGATCAGGCAATGATACAGCGCCATCAACTATACCTGCATCTAACTTAACACCTAATCTTGGCGCTAAGCCACGGCCCGAAAATGAATTTGATAGTACTACAATATCTGCACCCTGTTTTTTAGCGGCTTCGGCAATAACGGAAGCATAAGCCTGGTTAACAAAGTTTTTTAGTTTAGCGTTAGATACATTTAATATTTTTTCGGCCCCATATTTAGCTAATGCATTTAATTCGTCGGCACTAACATCGCCAATAGAAATGGCAATAAGACCGGTGTTATTTTGATCGGCAATTGCACGGGCGTAGCTTACTGCTTCAAAAGTTGATTTTTTGAATTTACCGCCGGCATTTTCCGCATATATTAAAACTGACATAGTTTACTTATCTTATTAATAATTATATAACCCTTGCTTCTGTATGTAGCAATTCCACCAGTTTTGCGGCATCATCTGCCGGTACAAGCTTTACTTGTCCGCGGGGTGCCGGTGTTTCATAACTAATTATCTCTGAATTTGTTTTTACCTCAACAGGCTCAACAATAGTTAATGGCTTGGTACGGGCAGACATAATGCCCCGCATATTAGGTATTTTAGGTTCGGCAACACTCTCGGCGGTACCGGCTATAAAAGGGAAGGGGATAGTTAATACTTCTTTACCGCCTTCAATTTCGCGCTCAACGGTTGCTTTATCGCCATCCACCTCCAGTTTTTTGATAATAGACACCGACGGCAGGTCCAACAATTCGCCCAACATCCCGGCAACCTTTGATCCGTTATAGTCTATAGATTCGCGCCCGGTTAAAACCAGGTCGAAAGGGTTTGCTTTTATATACTGCGCTATTTGATAAGCCACATACCAGGCATCGTGCGGTTTGGCATTAATACGTACCGCATCGGTAGCGCCAATAGCCAGCGCTTTGCGTATAGTGGGCTCTGTATTAGCCTCGCCAACATTTATAACGGTTACTGTACCGGTGCCTTCGGTTAACTCAATAGCACGCGCAAGGGCTATTTCGTCATAAGGGTTTAATATAAACTGCACCCCATTTGTATTAAATTGGGTGTTGTTGTCAGTAAAGGTTATTTTTGTGGTGGTATCAGGTACATTACTTATACACACAAGTATTTTCATTGTAGTAATTTGCTTTTAATGGTAATGAAGCTATCAGGAACAGTATGTTTGTTTTTAGCAGTGGTTCCTGATGATTTCATAAAAATAGGTTTTTACAAATTTAGTTAAAAAACATAGCGTTTAAAAATGGAGATAAGCAGATTAGAAAAGCTACTGGAATTTATAAAAAATGAACCCAACGACGAATTTTTAAAATACGCATTAGCAACAGAGTATCTCCGTTTAAATCAGGCTGATAGGGCATTAGCATATTATGAGGATCTGGTTAATAATCATCCGCAATACTCTGGCACTTATTATCATTTAGGTAAATTATATGAGGCGCTTGACAGAAAGCAGGACGCCATAAATACTTACGAAAAGGGCATGGAAATAACCAAAGTAAAGCGAGACAACCATGCTTTCTCTGAATTGCAGGCCGTTTACCGGGAACTTATCGGTTATGATGAAGATGATGATTATTAGGCAGCCCCACCCAACCAGGGTATACGTGGATGGTTATTACAAACGCGCGCCGTGGACTCACCCCGGCTACGCTGCGCTGGCCGACCCTCTCTTCGCCTTTGGCGGAAAGAGGGTTGAAAAACTAAAAAAAGAATTAACCCTCTTTCCCGCTTGGGGAAGAGAGGGTGGTCGAGCGAAGCAAAGACCGGGTGAATTGTCACCGCAAAAGCCATCGATCGTATGAAAAAACGCCAACTTCTCTTTCTACGCGATGCCGTGCTGTACACCCTAAGTGCATTTGGCGGACCACAGGCACATTTGGCTATCATGCTACGCGAATTTGTGCAAAAACGCCGCTACATTACCGAAGAGGAATTAATGGAGCTGAATGCGTTATCGCAAGTTTTACCCGGCCCGTCATCAACACAAACGTTAATTGGCATTGCCTGGAAGGTTGGCGGTTTATGGCTGGCAATTGTTACTTTTTTTATATGGGTGCTGCCATCGGCCACTATAATGTGTATGGCGGCTATTAGTTATAAAATGTTTGCCAACCGGGGTAAGGTTGCAGATATATTGCGGTTTATACAACCCATGGCCGTGGGTATAGTGGCTTATGCAACTTATACTTTTGCAAACAAATTTTTAAAAACAAGGGTAAGTACTATGCTGGCTATAAGCTCGCTTATAGTTACGCTTATTTTGCAAAACCCTTATGCTTTCCCTATTCTTATTTTATTGGGTGGGATATTTTCATCGGCCCTCGAAACCCAGCCCCAGGAAAGTGAACTAAGGGTAAAATTATTTGCCAATGTAAACCCCAAAAAGGTTACTTATTTTATAGGAATACTACTCACATTCGCGGCATTGGGCGCTTTAATAAACCGCACATCGCCATTTAGTTTACCCATACGTTTGTTCGAAAATTTTTACCGTAACGGCATACTGATATTTGGCGGCGGGCAGGTATTAGTACCGCTGATGTATACCGAATTTGTTGAAGTAAAGCATTACCTAAGCAGCTCTGAGTTTCTTTCGGGATATGCGCTACAACAGGCATTACCCGGGCCAACTTTTTCTTTTACCTCATTTTTAGGCGGAATTACATTAGGCAATAAAGGTTATGGCGTTGGCGGGCAAATTATAGGCAGCATTATAGCTGTTGTGGGTATAAATTTACCGGGCTTTATCTTAATCCTGTTCATAGTGCCGTTTTGGAACGACCTTAAAAAGATAGCCCGTATTAAAAACTCACTAAGCGGTATCAATGCCGTGGCGGTAGGTTTTATGGCGACAGCATTGATATTGCTTACGCGCCCGTTTGGTTTAAACTGGATGGCTTATCTCATCATGATAGCAACTTTCCTGCTACTGCAATTTACTAAGATAAAGACACCGTTCGTTATTGTGATCGGGGTGGTGTTGGGACTATTGTTTTGATTTATTAATCTATATAAGGAAGGTCTATACCGATATATTTAGTGTCAATTAAAGAATTTTTATTAAATTTTCTTATCCTAAAATAAATGACATCCTGATTAACACCACAAGGTTTACCTTTGTAGATAAGTGTTGATCTTTGATCATCTTCTCTTTGGCAATCAATCAACGTGTCCCTTACAGCTATTTTTTTCTTGATATCATTCTTAATAAAAATACTACTATACGCAGCTCTTGGTAACTTGAAGAAATAATTCGCGGAATCAGTCAGGGAAACATAATCGGTCATACCATTCCATCGAACAAGCTTTTTTTTATCTACAGGAGAATTGGATAAAAAGGAAGCCTCATCATTTTGATAAACAATTAAATGATAGGAGAATTCAATTTTAAATCTGTCATCTTTATTGGATGAAATTGCCTCTATAGCGTCATAACTAGTAGAATAAACTCCTATGGTTAAATGTACCGTGTCTTTTTGTGCTGTTAGTACAACAAGACCTTTGTTATTGTTACTCACCGTAGTTTCGGAAGAATCTACTTCGTACACCAATTTATCGTTATCAAATCTATTATAAACCTTAAAATTTGGAATTTTGATAGCAAAAGAGGGGAAGATTATTTTTGTATCTCCAGGTTTATTTAATGAATCATCTTGTTTACCATAATCAATATTTGCAGGAGTAGATTTTATTTCACCGACCTTGGTTTGTGGAGTGGTAGTGTCTATTATTGGATTTTCTACTTCTGTTTTTTTTGCCAAAGAATGACATGAGTAAGCACCAACAATAAAAGCAAACAAAGCTAATTTAAAAATATGTTTCATATGGTCAGGTTGCAAATCAAAAACTCCCCCTTCAGGGGGCCGGGGGGTTAAAACGGTGGCTCATCCTCCATATCATCCATTCTTGATGGGCGTATAATAAAGTTGCTTGGTTTATCAAAATCTGTTGACGGATTAAGGCCCGTAAAGGCGCTGCCCGATGCAGGGAAGTTTTCTCCCTGGTCAAGGTCGGTAAACTTAACGTATTTGCCCACAAATTTCAGCCGCACCCTGCCGGTTTCACCGTTACGGTGCTTGGCAATAATTACTTCGCCTACGCCTTGTGTTGGGTTGTTATCCTCATCTACATCTAAACCATAATATTCAGGACGATAAAGGAACAATACCATATCCGCATCCTGCTCGATAGAACCCGACTCACGTAGATCTGAAAGCATAGGGCGTTTATTGGCACCGGGCCGGCTCTCCACCGCACGGCTTAATTGTGATAGTGCAATTACCGGTACATTCAATTCTTTAGCTACAGATTTTAGCGCTCTTGATATGCTGCCAATTTCCTGCTCGCGGTTACCGCCGCCTTTACCATCGCCGCTTTTACCTTGCATTAATTGCAGGTAATCAATGATGATCAGTTGTATATCGTGCTGTGATTTTAAACGGCGACATTTGGCACGGAACTCAAATATATTCAAGGCAGGGGTGTCGTCAATAATTAGCGGCGCCTGTTCTAAGCGGCCAATTTTCGAGTGGATCTGTTGCCATTCCCATTCTTCCAAAGTTCCTTTACGTATTTTTTCCTGTTCGATTTCTGTTTCGCCGGATATTAAACGGTTTACTAATTGAACAGATGACATTTCGAGCGAGAACACCACAACCGGTTTTGCAAAATCAACCGCCGCATTACGGGCGCAGGTTAGTACAAAAGCTGTTTTACCCATCGCAGGGCGGGCAGCTATAATAACCAAATCGGATTTTTGCCAACCCGAGGTCATACGGTCCAGGTCAGTAAATCCTGATGCTACACCCGTCAAGCCGTCTTTTTTATCTTTTAATGATTCAATTTCTTTTAGCGTTTCGTGCAACAGATCATCCATTTTGCGCGAATCGCGGCGCAGGTTGTTTTGGGCGATCTCGAACAGATTCTTTTCTGCTTTATCTAACAGGTCGAGTACATCGGTGGTATCCTCATAAGCGTCGTGAATAACCTCGGTCGATATCCTGATCAGCTCGCGCTGTATAAATTTTTGAATGATGATACGCGAGTGAAACTCAATATTAGCCGCTGATGCAACACGGTTGGTTAGCTCGGTAATATAATAAGCGCCGCCTATCATTTCCAGCTCGCCATTATTACGCAGTTGTGAAGTTACGGTCAGGATATCTACCGGCGATGTTTTTTCAAATAACACCCGTATCGCATTAAATATTTTTTGGTGACGGGTTTCATAAAAAACCCCGGGATGTAAAATATCAATAACTGATGATAAAGCATCTTTCTCGAGCATTAACGCACCAAGTACCGCTTCTTCCAGATCAATAGCCTGAGGTGGAAGTTTACCTGCCAAACCGTTTGCGGTTGGGTTGGTTAACCTGCTGCGTTTATCGTTAGTGTTAGGCTTGTAATTTGGTGTATCGTTCTCAAAAATCATACGTCAAAAATATACTAAAAAATGCCGGATGTAGCCATAGTTGACATCTTTTTTTTTCAATGGCAGAAATGCCCAAACCATCAAAATTTTGGCACCTGTTGTTAACATCGTTTTGTTGAAAAATATAAAATTTAGCTGTAAAATGCCATTTTTATTGCATTGTTAATAAATTGATTTTGGTAATCTATGCTAAAATTTATAACTACAAACAGCATTATCGGGAGGCGATATAAAGTTAATTAATATGGCTATTTTTACACCCTTAATTTAATTATAAAATGTATAATAATAACAGGGAAAGCCGTGAAAGTAACCAGGTAGTTTTTGGTATCCGCGCGGTTATTGAAGCTATAAAGGCCGGTAAAGAAATAGAATCATTATACATTCAACGTGGCATTGGCGGCGAATTACTTAACGAGCTTAAAGGGTTGCTTAATGAATATCAGGTAACGGCACAACAGGTACCGGTTGAAAAGCTGAACCGCATCACCATGAAGAACCACCAGGGGGTTATCGCGTTCATTTCGCCAATTACGTATCAAAAAATAGAAGATATTATTCCGCAAATATTTGAAAAAGGAGAGGTGCCATTGATATTGGTATTAGATTCTATTACCGATGTACGCAACATGGGCGCCATTGCCCGTACGGCAGAATGCAGCGGCGTACACGCCATAGTTGTACCGGCTAAAGGCTCGGCACAAATTAACCCTGACGCTATAAAAACATCAGCCGGTGCTTTGTACACTATACCTGTTTGCAGGCATGATAATTTTATGCAGACCATTAAGTTTTTACAGGAATCGGGACTACAACTGGTTTGCTGTACCGAAAAGACAAAAGAATATATCTATAAACCTGATTACACCGCACCAACCGCCATTATCATGGGATCGGAAGAGGATGGCGTGCGTAACGATATCATCCGCATTGCCGACCATTTAGCTAAAATACCGATGTATGGAGAGATAGAATCACTGAATGTATCGGTAGCTACCGGAGTTATTTTGTATGAAGCGATAAGGCAGCGGTTAGTGATTAGTTAATTGGAGATTAGTGATTAGTGATTAGTTGTTTGTAATCATTATTATCATAAAGGTTTGAAAGATTTGACAACTTTTAAAAAGTTGTCAAATCTAATCGCAGGCTTATCGCCAGCAACCCAATATCGTCCCCATCAGCGTAAGCGAAACAATACTGTAGCCACCATTGATAAAAATATAGCGCCAGCTTTTTAGTTCAAACAAACTATGTGTTGCAATTGCGGCAAATGTCCATATACCGGCTAAAAAACCTGCTGTTGCACCCCATGAAGTTGTTGTTGTGGGGGTAGCCAGAAATGCAGCCAGATTGGCTGAGCTAATGAGCGCGAACAACGCGGTAAAGCCAAATATTTTTGCGTTGTTGCCCGCGGCTTTAATATGTTCTTTGGTTAGGTTGCTCTCTGTTAACCAGGCATTGCCAAACAAAAAAGAAGAATACCATAATCCACCGACCATAAAAGCCGATAATGCCGCAACTATAACTGCGGGCCAGTTAATTAGTGAAGGGTTCATAATGTTAAGAGTTTAGCTCCCTAACCCCCTGAAGGGGGAACAAGAGAAGAGTTTATGATATTAAAGATATATAAAAATTGCAATCATAACTAATTGATATATAATAAAAAAGCGTCTTAAAATTTTAAGACGCTTTTAGCTTTTCAAAAACTCCCCCTTCAGGGAGCTGGGGGCTAAATATACTTCGTTCCAAATTGCTGCTTAACATCAGCAACTACCTTCTTAACGTTCTGTTCCTGATCCCGTGGGCAAATTAATAGCGTATTGTTAGATTCTACAACAATATAATCATGCAGGCCCTGTAAAATAACCAGCTTATCGCTCGGCACATTTACCATGCAATTGGATGAATCATACATGATCACCTTTTCGGCCGGTATCACTGCATTGCCAACATAATCCTTATCAGCCAGTTCATAGATTGATGCCCATGTGCCTAAGTCAGACCAGCCAAATTCTGATGGCAGTACGTAAACATTATCAGCCTTTTCCATGATCCCATAATCTATAGAGATATTGGTGCATTGCATATAGGCCTGGTTAACATGTGTTTTCTCGCTATCGGTATTATAATGCGGACGCGCCTCGGCAAAAATATCATTCATTTCGGGCAGGTATTGTTCAAAGGCCCTAATAATTGCTTTTGCCGACCATACAAATATGCCCGCGTTCCATAAAAAATCGCCGCTTTGGATAAAGGTTTTAGCAATTTCAAGCGTAGGCTTTTCGGTAAAGGTTTTCACCTTGTAAAAATCTTTGTTAATTGCTTTTTCAGTATATTGAATATAACCATAGCCGGTATCGGGCCTTGATGGTTTAATACCCAGGGTTATCAGGCAGTTATTGTCTGTTGCAGTTTTTAATGATTTTTCAATGGTAGCCACAAAAGCAGCCTCATTTAATATAAGGTGATCTGAAGGCGCTACCACAATTGCAGCATCAGGATTAATACTTTCTATTTTAAAGCAGCCATAAGCTATACAGGGGGCCGTGTTGCGCATTACAGGCTCAGTCAGTATCTGGTTGTCGGCCATATCCGGCAACTGAATTTTTACAAGGTCTGTATAATTCTCATTAGTAACTACAAAAATATTTTCTTTAGGGCATACTTTTAAAAAGCGATCATATGTGTTTTGTATCAGTGTTTTCCCGGTTCCAAGTATATCTATAAATTGCTTTGGATGTGATGTTCTGCTGATAGGCCAGAAACGGCTTCCGATACCGCCAGCCATTATTATCGCATAATAGTTTTTATTCATTTTTGTTAAAGAAATTTAGTTTGGTATTATGTGTGGCAAATGTGAGTATTTATCTGTTAAATAATCATTAAACAACGCTAAATAATTAAACGATAAAATAGCTACAGCATTTAAATGGAAAAATAAACAAATTGTTTTTCATCTGTCTAATTGTTTTTTAATGGTGATAAAGCTATCATGTACTAATTGAATTTTTAGAGTTAGTGCATGATGGTTTTAAAGAATAATCATTTCAGTATAAAATTTAAAAGTAAATCTATCGTTTATTCATAAGTTTTTGTTACTTTAAACTTTTAAATAATCAAGATCAAGTATAATAATGATAGAGACAAAGAAGTCGCTTTTTGATAACCTACAAAATTTTTTCGGGTTTGATAACTTTAAGGGTGAGCAGGAAGCGATAATAACCAACATTTTAGCAGGTAACGATACCTTTGTTATCATGCCTACAGGTGGTGGTAAATCCATGTGTTACCAGTTACCCGCATTAATGAGCGAGGGTACTGCCATTGTAATTTCTCCCCTTATTGCCCTGATGAAAAATCAGGTGGACCAGTTAAGAGCATTCGGAGGATCGGATAGCATAGCACATTTTTTAAATTCGTCTTTAACAAAAGCAGATATAGTAAGGGTTAAAGAGGATGTATTGAGCGGAAAAACCAAGCTGCTCTATGTAGCCCCGGAATCATTAACCAAACAAGAAAATATTGATTTTTTACGCTTGAATCAAGTTTCATTCGTAGCGGTTGATGAGGCGCATTGTATATCAGAGTGGGGGCATGATTTTAGGCCCGAATACCGTAAAATACGCCAGGTTATAAGCAATATTGGCGATAATATACCAATTATAGCTTTAACGGCTACAGCTACGCCAAAAGTTCAGCAGGATATACAAAAAAACCTGCAGATGAATAATGCTACTATCTACAAATCATCATTTAACCGTTCTAACCTTTTTTACGAGGTACGTGCCAAACGTAATGTGATAAAGGAGATAGTTAAATATGTTAAACAGAACCAGGGTAAATCGGGCATCATATACTGCTTAAGCCGTAAAAAGGTAGAAGAGGTAGCCGAAGCGCTTTCATTGAACGGTATTAAGGCATTGCCTTATCACGCGGGTCTGGACCCTAAGGTACGTGCCGATACGCAAGACAAATTCCTGATGGAAGATGTGGATGTAATTGTGGCTACCATAGCCTTTGGCATGGGTATAGATAAACCAGATGTGCGTTACGTAATTCATCATGATGTGCCTAAAAGCATGGAAGGCTACTACCAGGAAACCGGCCGTGCAGGGCGTGATGGCGGCGAAGGTGTTTGTGTTGCTTTCTATTCGCAAAAGGATATTGATAAGCTTCAAAAATTCATGAAGGATAAACCGGTTGCCGAACGCGAAATTGGTACCCAGATATTAAAAGAAGTTATTGATTATGCCGAGTCATCTGTATGCCGGCGTAAACAATTGCTGCATTATTTTGGCGAAAACTTTAACGAGGCCGGTTGTAATAACATGTGCGATAACTGCTGCTCGTCTAAAACACATTTTGATGCCGAAGAGCAGTTGCATAAAGCGTTAAACTTAATTAAGCAGATAGGTGAGAAGTTTGACGACCATCATATCATAAGTGTTTTAATGGGGGGCGAAAATCAGCAAATACATAACTATGAGCATCATTTGCTTGAACTGTATGGTTCAGGAAAAAATGATGGTGAAATATTGTGGAACTCTTTGCTGCGCCAGGCATTGCTTAATAATTACCTTTCGAAAGATATTGATCAATATGGTTTATTGCGTTTAACCAAGTTGGGTCATTCGTTTTTAGATAATCCGCATAGTATGCGTTTTGTATTGAACCGGGTTATTGAGACTGCCGATGACGATGATTCAGAAGACGGCCCAAAACAAGGCGGTGGCGCATTAGATACCCAATTGCTGCAAATGCTGAAGGATCTGCGCAAGAAAATTGCCAAACAAAAAGGCCTGCCTCCGTTTGTGCTGTTCCAGGATCCTTCGTTAGAGGAAATGTGCACGCATTATCCTATTACACAGGAAGAGTTGAAACAAATATCAGGCGTAGGAGCAGGGAAGGCTTTAAAATTCGGTGCTCCATTTATAGATCTGATAAAAAAATATGTTGAGGATAATGATATTGACCGCCCTATTGATATGGTGATAAAAAGTGCCGCCAATAAATCGGCACTTAAGGTTTTCATTATTCAGAATATTGACAGGCACTTGAACCTTGATGATATTGCCGCTTCGAAAGGATTAACCTATGAAGAGGTTTTAAAAGAGGTTGAAACCATCGTAAACTCGGGCACCAAACTAAACCTTAACTATTATATTGATGAGGTTATAGACGAGGATAAGCAGGAAGAAGTATTTGACTACTTCCGCACAGCCGAAATAGACTCGATAGACGACGCGCTGGTTGAATTAGGCAGCGATGATTATACCCGCGAAGAAGTACAGCTGATGCGGATAAAGTTTATGTCGGAATTAGGGAACTAAACAAAAAAGGAGAAATTAAAAGTTTCTCCTTTTTTGTTTAATAGCCCCCGTTTTTTGCTTACAAAGTTAGTTTGGTTACACTATTTAGCAGTAATCTTAAACTCAGTTCTTCGATTTTTAGCTCTGTCCTCGTCCGTAAGATTAGGTGCAATGGGTTGTGTTTTACCATAGCCTTTATAGACCAGCCTTGCCGGGTCAACTTTACGGCTTATTAAATAATCATAAACAGATTTGGCCCTGTTTTCTGATAGTTTTTGGTTAAGCTCATCATTGCCCACATTATCTGTATGGCCCGATACTTCAATATGTACTGTAGGATTTAAAGCTAAAAACTCCATCAGCTTTTGCAGTTCTGATCTTGATTCAGGTTCCAGTTCGTATTTATTGGTATCAAAAAATATATTCTTTAATATCACTTTATTACCCACTTCAATAGGTTCTAAAAAAACCGTGATATTAAACGGATTACCGGAGGTATGTTTTACCAGCGAGAAGTTCTCGGAATAAAATAAATATCCTGGCTTTGAAATATTTAAACCATAGTTTTTACCCGATGCTATGGTGGCTAAAAAATCACCCTTTTCAAACGAACTGTAATCCTGGTAAACAGGTTTAGTGTTTTCCAGGTCAAGTATCTCTACCGCAGCTTCCAGCGGCTGTTTGGTTTTTGCATCGCTTACAAAGCCTTTTACATAGGTTACAATATGTGGCCTCAGGTTAGGCGGTACTTCAAAAGTATAAATATCAAATCCGCCATAACCACTTAATTTATTCGACGAGAAAAAGGCATAGCTGCCATTTGCTGTTAAGCATAATCCGCTTTCGTCTCCATTGGTATTGATTGGATAACCCAGGTTTTGAGGCACTTTCCATTTACCATCTTTACCTAAACGACTAACAAACAAATCCTGATTACCCATGCCGGGCCAACCGTTCGAGCAAAAATACAGCGTGCTGTCATCCGGATGTATAAACGGCGATTGCTCATTATAAGCAGTATTAATAGTAGGCCCCAGGTTCTCAGGCTCTCCCCAACCCTTTGCCGTAAGGGTTGATTTCCAGATATCATAACCGCCATAACCGCCCTTGCGATTACTTACGAAGTACAGCGTGCGCCCATCGGCACTTATAGAGGGTTGTGATTCCCAGCCGGAAGTATTTACCGGCGGACTCAGGTCAAAAGGCCTGCCCCAATCGTCGCCCTTTTTTTGAGCAACATAAATATCACAACGTCCCCGACCGTCAGGGCGGTTGCAGCCGGTAAAAAAAAGAAATTTGCCATCCTGCGATATGGATTCAGAACCTTCATTATAATCGGGTGTATTGATCTTATCACTTAAATAAACAGCCTTTTGCCATTCGGAGTTTATCTTACTGCTTTGAAAGAAGTCTTCATTACGCTTAATCTGGCGCGTAAATATGATAGTATTATCATCAGCTGTTGCTACCGGCGAATATTCATCATTAGCTGTGTTGATATCGGGGCCCATGTTGATGGGTTTAAACGTAACCGGATGCTGTAATGCTTCTATAGCAAACAAACAATCTTTTGCCAGTTTTTGTGCATACAGTTTCTTTTCGTCTGTTATACCGGCATAGGTTAAATACTTTTGCACGTGTTTTAGGGCATCGGGGTACATGGCTTCAGATATTTCAATATCACCAACTTTAAGATAAACAGCGCGGCTAAAATCAGGGTTTAGGGCAATAATTTTCTTAAACTCTTGTATGGCGCCGGCATTATTACGTTGCAGGTGCATCATATCGCCTAACTGGGCATGGGCCTCTATAAAATTGGCGTCCGCTGCTATAGCTTTTTGTAATTGTGCAATAGCCTGGTCATACATATGCTCATCAATACTTTGATTAGCCAACGCGAAATTCTTTATAGCTTCTTTATTGGTAGTACTGTACTGGGCCTGGGCGAAGGTGGAAACAGATAATAAAAGCAATAAAAAAAACAAAATAGTACTTTTCATTTCTGCTGATAATATATTTAATATTCTAAGTTACAATATTTAAGGAATATTTAAATACTTATGGGTTTGTAATGATATTTCCCATTTTGGGTTATTCATTACATAGTCAACAATAAGCGGGATCATTTCTTTTGACTTTGACCACTCTGGCTGTAAATAAAGCTTGCAACCTTCAGGTACCAATTCGGCATGCTGCTCGGCAAATAAAAAATCAGATTTATTAAATATTATTACCTTCAACTCATTGGCGTGTTCTGCAACGCTCGCCATTGGCGCTTTAAACTTTTTAGGCGACAGGCAAATCCAGTCCCAATTGCCCGAAAGGGGGTAGGCGCCGGATGTTTCAATAAAGGTTTTGATACCGTTTTGCTGTAATTGCGCGGTCAGATAATCTAAATTATAGATCAATGGCTCACCACCTGTAACCACTACTGCTTTAGAAGGGTGCATGCCCGCGTTTTCAACAATACGGTCGGCAGCGGTAAGCGGGTGCAGTTCGGCATCCCAGCTTTCTTTAACGTCGCACCAATGGCAGCCAACATCACATCCGCCCAAGCGGATAAAATAGGCAGCTTTACCGGTATGATATCCCTCTCCCTGTATCGTATAAAATTCTTCCATTAAAGGAAGTAATGTGCCGTCTTCCGGAACCTGGTGTGCCATAATAGGGTGCAAAGGTAAGGTTTTGACGGGAAAGGTAAAAGGTTAAAGGGGAAAGTGAGATTAGGGTGATGGTTTTGAGGTAAAAGGCGAAAGGTAATCTAAATTTGAATTTCATAAAATGAAGATAGAATAATCCTAAAACCTTTTGCCTTTAACCTTTTACCTTTCACCTCAAACAGTTATATTTGATTAATGAAAAAATGCTGCATCCTAATGCTTCTTTCGGTAATGCTCTGCTTCACGTCATGCGTGGATATTGAGGAGCATTATGATTTTAAGCTGGATGGCTCATGTAATGTAGTGTATGGGTTTGATATGGGCCGAGCGGTATCTGTGTTTATGAATTTAATGTCTGATTCTGTTAAAGCAACCCCGCAGTTTAACGTGGTGAAGGATACTACGCTCAACTTTTATACAGCTTTACCCGATAGCATTGAGCGCAAGCTGAATATAGATGAGGCCAATATGGCCAAGAGCAGCAGCTTATCTATCAAAATGGATCTGAAGAAGAACGTTATGAAGATGAGTATTAGTCACCTGGCAAAAAACGCTGCCGACCTGGAATATTACCTGAAACATCTTTCAAAAATATCTATGAATAACCAGCTGGATGCAGTTACCAAAAACAGCGACCCTGCACGTGGTTTTAACGCGCAGCAACTGGTTGCCGGGCAGGACTACTATTCGTACGAAGTTACGCCGCATAAATTTTACCGCATAGTTGATAAGGTGAAGTTTAACGCGTTCTTAAAAAAGACCCAAACCACTTTAGTTATGGCAAAAGCCATGCTGATAGATATGCCCTACAAGGTGATTTTAAATTTTGCCAAACCGGTAAAAAAGGTGAATAATCCTAAAGCGATTGTATCGGCAGACAGGAAAAGAGTTACCCTGATAACTACTATGGACGATGCCATTAAGGACCCAACGGTGATGAATTTGAAGATCGATTTTTAATTGATATGACTTGGTATAAAGTGCCTGATATTCAGTATACTAAAAATCCATTTATTAAAAAGGTAAAAGTTAATGGCAAAGGTATTTGTTTAGTTGGCTATGAGGGTGAAATATATGCCCTGGCAGCAACTTGCCCGCATGCGGGTGGTGAGTTAAGCGGCGGATGGTGCAAGGATGGGAAATTAATATGTCCTATTCATCGTTATGCTTATGATATCCACACAGGTAAAGGCGACCCGGGTCAAAATGATTATGTGGATACTTATCCTGTAGAGATACGGGAAGATGGTATTTATATTGGTATCACTTCTTTTTTGGAGAAAGTCAAAAACGCTTTCAAATAAAGTCCCTTTTGTCATCTCGACCAACGGGAGAGATCTATACACGCGCTAAGCGGATAACTATCAATGTATAGATTTCTCGCTGATGCTCGAAATGACAAATTTGTTATTCTTCATTAATTGCCTCATTTAAAAACGTCCATTCAGGGTTAAAAGATTCTATTAGTGACATTTTCTTTTTTCTGCTCCACTTCTTTATTTCCTTCTCCCGTTGTATCACAAAATTGATATCTGAAAAATGCTCGTAATAGATCAATTATGGCAATAGTATTTTCCGGCAAATGAGTTTTTGTTGCCTTTGTTTTCGGTGTGTTCTTGTATGCGCCTGTTGAGGTCATTGGTCACGCCTATATACAATATTGTTTTGATAGGATTGGTGGTGATGTATATGTAGAAATTGTAATTCCACATGGTTTATGTATATATAGATTTCTCGCTGACGCTCAAAATAACAAATTACTACATGAAAATTTAAATAAAAATTGTCATCTCCTTTAGATTAGCTTCAGCAAAATAAACAGGTTATTATTATTGTTGAAGCTTTCTTTTTGCTTCTTTTTCTTTGTTAATAACCTCGATTTTTGTGGATAAAGTTAACAGCGGTAAAG
>NZ_JAQBOD010000007.1 GCF_028288205.1 Mucilaginibacter sp. | reverse complement strand
CAATTTGTTTTATAGCTGCAGCAGCTTCTTCAACCTTAGTTAAGGTTTTATTTAAATCGATAATGTGAATACCGTTACGCTCCATGAAAATGTATTGTGACATTTTCGGATCCCATTTACGGGTAAGGTGACCAAAGTGTACACCAGCGTCCAGTAATTCGTCGTATGTTGTTCTTGCCATTTTGTTGTCCTCCTTTGTTGATTAGCGTTTACTGAATTGGAATTTCTTACGTGCTTTTTTGCGACCTGGTTTTTTACGCTCAACCATACGGTCATCACGTGTCATTATACCTTTAGCTCGTAGTGAAGGTTTCTTTTCAGGATCGAGTTCAACAATGGCTTTTGCGATAGCTAAACGAACGGCCTCAGCCTGTCCTTTTACGCCACCACCTGCAACGTTTACTTTAACATCAAACAAACCAGTTGAACCAGAAACTTCTGTTGACTGTGTTACGATGTATTGTAAAGGCAATGTAGGGAAATACTGTTTGTAATCTTTACCGTTTACGATAATTGCTCCGCTTCCATCTGTTAGGTAGATGCGTGCAACTGCTGTTTTTCTTCTGCCCGAAGTGTTAGTTGTTGTTGGCATTTCTTTTCTCCTTTAAAAATTAAATGGTTGTTGGGTTTTGTGCTGCATGAGGATGCTCGGCGCCTGCATATACATGCAAATTGCCAAACAATGCTTTGCCCAAACGACTTTTAGGTAACATACCACGCACGGCTTTTTCAATTACGCGTGTTGGATGTTTTGCCATTAACTCCTTAGGAGAAATGAAACGCTGACCACCAGGATAACCTGTGTAAGAAACATATTGCTTATCGCTGAATTTGTTTCCGGTCAACTTTACCTTGTCTGCGTTGATAACTATTACATTATCACCACAGTCTACGTTTGGGGTAAAATCTGGCTTGTTTTTTCCACGGATGATCATTGCGATCTTTGTAGACAAGCGCCCCAAAATCTCGCCGTTTGCGTCAACAACAACCCACTGTTTGTTAACGGTTTTTTTGTTGGCTGAGACAGTTTTGTAACTTAACGTATTCACTTGCTTTAATTTAAATTATTAAAATCTTATTATACCCCGCTTTTTCGGGACTGCAAAGATACGGTTATTTGTTTTATTTGCAAGTGGATTATTGGGTTATTTTGTTGAAAAGTTGAAAGGTTGGAAGTTAAGGAGTGAGATTTGTCAACTTTTAAAAAGTTGACAAATCTATTTATACTAACAGCTAAAAAATCTTTAACCAAATTTACTAAATAATTTTTTCGATTTAGCTGTCCAAAATAATCAGCAACTAAACTAAATTTGAACGCGGTAAGCATGATTAAAAAATTTGTATATTTACTTTTATAATTAAAGGAGTTAGCGATGCTTACAAAAGATAAAGTTGCAGCACTTGTTGAACACATGCCTGATACATTTTCTGTTGATGATTTGGTAGAGCGGGTATTGCTTTTACAAAAGATTGAAACGGCTCAAAAAGAAATTGAGGATGGCGAGGGATTAGATTGGGAAGATGTTAAAAAAGAAATGGACGAGTGGTTAAAATAGTTCTATCAAAAACGGCGAGGTCTGACCTTAAAGAAATAGTAGATTATATTAAGCGAGACTCTATAAAGTATTCTTTTTTAGAAAAAAAGAAAATTGAAGATGCCATTAACAACCTGCCGAAACAGCCCTTATCAGGCAGGATCGTTCCTGAATTGAACAATGAAAAACTAAGAGAACTTATTTTCAGAAATTACAGGATAATTTATGAGATAGCATCTGAAAAACAAATTAATATTCTTACCATCCATCATCACGCCCGATTAATTTCTAACAATACTGCTTTTAGAAATAAAGAATAAACACCGCTTGTCCTCATACTATTTCCAAGCTTCAAATATTTAGCCTTTCTCTTATTGCTGCTGTGGTCATAATCAAATTTCTTTTAAGCAAATTTACTAAATAACTTATCCAAAATAGTAACATTTCCCCTTCCATAAAATCAAAGCAGTAATAGCTCGCTTTTACTACATTTACACCCATTAACTGAATCATTATTAAATCGCTATTACATGTTCAAATCAATCTCAATTTCCGCTTTATTATGCCTGTTTTTGTTGCAGGCAAATGCCCAAAGCCTGTATATGCCACGCGATATACAAAAAGCCTTTAAAAAAGAAACCCGCGCGCTTGATGGGAAACCGGGTAAAAACTACTGGCAAAATACAGGCAATTATAATATCTCTATTAGTATGACACCGCCCAACCGTTTGGTTAAAGGTGTTGAGCAAATAACCTATTTTAATAATAGCCCCGATACGCTAAAGAGCCTTAATATAAAACTGATATTAAATATTCACCGCCCCGCTGCGGCTCGCTTTAGTGGTGCAAGTGCCGATTACTTAACACCAGGCATACAAATAGATACCTTCCTGGTTAATGGCATTAAAAAAGTTTGGGATAATGTTAGGGCAGCAGGCACTAACCAGCCAATCAGCCTGCCTAAGCCTTTAATGCCGCATGATTCGGTTAAGATGAATGTTAGCTGGCACTTTGAGCTATCAAAAGAAAGCAACCGCGAGGGGATGATCGACTCGACCACTTTCTTCCTGGCCTATTTTTATCCGCGGGTTGCTGTGTACGACGATTATAACGGCTGGGATATGTTAGCTTTCCTGGACGCGCAGGAGTTTTATAATGATTTTAACAATTACACGCTTAATGTAACCGTGCCTAAAAACTACATTGTATGGAGCACCGGTACCTTACAAAATCCTAACCAGGTTTTACAGCCTGAGTTTGCCAAGCGCCTGCAAACATCCATGACCAGCGACAGCACCATACATATTGCAACACCTGCTGATCTGACCGCAAAAAACATTACCACGCAAAATGCCATGAACACCTGGACATGGACCGCCACCAATATATCAGACATGACTGTAGGCGTAAGCGACCATTATAACTGGGATGGCGCAAGTGTTTTGGTTGATGACGCGACACATCGCACAGCAAGTGTACAGGCGGCTTACCCGGATAAATCAGAAGATTTTCATCATTCGGTACAATTTAGCCGTAATGCGCTGGGGTGGTTCTCGCATAACTGGCCAGGTGTACCTTATCCGTTCCCCAAAATGACCGTTTTTCAGGGATTTGCTGACATGGAGTACCCCATGATGGTGAATGATAGCCATGAAAAAGATCTTGGCTTTGCTCAGCTGGTGCAGGATCATGAGATAGCACATACTTATTTCCCTTTCTATATGGGGATAAACGAAACCCGTTATGCCTTTATGGACGAGGGTTGGGCAACTACCTTTGAGCTTTTAATAGGCACTGCCGAAAATGGCAAGAAAAAGGCGGATAATTTTTATAAAAAATTCCGTGTTGAGCGTTATATCAATGATCCTGCAACTACGGAAGATCTGCCTATCATTACTCCGACCAGCGAACTACGTTCAGGTTATGGCAACAATGCTTATGGCAAGCCATCATTAAGCTATCTGGCATTAAAAGATATGTTAGGCGATGCTTTATTTAAAAAAGCGCTGCACACTTATATGGATAACTGGCATGGCAAGCACCCTATTCCATGGGATTATTTTAATTCGATGAATGCAGGCTCAGGCAGAAACCTGAATTGGTTCTTTAATAATTGGTTCTTCACCAATGGTTATATTGACCTGGGCTTAGACAATGCCAAAGCGGTTGCCGGTGGTTATAAACTATCTATAAATAATATAGGCGGCTTCGCGGTTCCGTTTGATGTGATTGTAACCTATACTGATGGCACCACCCAAAGCACCCATGCTACAGCTGCCGTTTGGGAAAAGAATAACAAGCATATAACTATAACCATCAAAGCCAATAAAACAGCAAAATCTATTGTTTTAGACGGTGGCATATTTATGGATGCCGATGTAAGTAACAATAAATGGCCGGCTAAGTAACCATTAAACATAAATTATTTAAAGCCCTTCCAACCAGGAAGGGCTTTTTTTGTCGTATCTCACCCTTATCAATGTCTTTTTTGCACACCATTAATTTAAAATCAAGATATTAACTTTGTATTGAACCGGTTAAGTAAAGCTCATGAAAGGCGAATCAGCAAAAAACATAGACGAATACATTGCCGCTTATCCCGAAGATGTACAGGAGGTATTACAAACAATGCGGACCACCATACATGAGGCCGCCCCGGAAGCACAGGAGGCCATAAAATACGGTATACCTACATTTATACTCAACGGCAATTTAGTGCATTTTGGCGGCTATAAAAACCATATTGGCTTTTACCCCGCACCAATGGGCATTGAAGCTTTTAAAGAAGAAACCAAGGTTTATGAAACAGGAAAAGGCACCTTACAATTCCCGCTAAACAAACCAATGCCTTTGGACCTGGTAACCCGGATAGTTAAATTCAGGGTAAAAAGAAATTTGGAGAAGGTAAAAAAGTAAACGCCGACAATCCTAAAACCCTCCAGCCCTATAACGGCGTAGTCTTCTTGAACATTTTTGAAATAATTAACAAGTGAAAAATCTCAGTTTATTTACCAACACCCCTTTGACATATCCACCCATAACCCGAATTTCGCTATCCCAATAAGGATAGATAAATGACAACTCACCATAAAAAATTAGCTGCCGAATTTTCAATAGCCGAAAAACAGGTCACTGCCACCATTAGTTTGTTAGACGAAGGCGCTACCGTTCCGTTCATATCCCGTTACCGTAAAGAGTTAACAGGAAGTTTGGATGAGGTACAGGTGGCCGGCATACGCGACCGCATACAACAATTACGTGAGCTGGATAAACGTCGTGAAGCCATTTTAAACTCATTAACCGAAATGGGCAAACTAACGCCCGAACTGGAAAAACAGATTAACGCCGCCGAAACGATGGTGCTGCTGGAAGATATTTACCTGCCCTATCGCCCAAAACGTAAAACACGTGCTACTACCGCCCGCGAAAAAGGTTTACAGCCCCTGGCCGACCTGCTATTCGCCCAAAATAAATTTGATGTAGGGGCCGAGGCCGAAAAATACATATCCGAAGAAAAAGGTGTTGCCAGCATTGAGGAAGCATTGGCAGGTGCACGAGATATTATTGCCGAACATATAAGCGAAGATACAGCCGTACGTACCAAAGTACGTGAGCTGTTTATGGAGAAAGGTAGTTTTAAAAGCCGTGTAATTACGGGTAAAGAAACTGAGGGCATTAAGTATAAAGATTATTTTGAATGGGAAGAACCCGTTAAATCGGCGCCATCACATAGGATACTGGCCATGCGCCGCGGCGAGAAGGAAGAGATGCTTTATTTAGATGTTTTACCACCTGAGGAAGAGGCAATAGATCAACTGGAAAAAGCATTTATAACTGGGCATAATGCAGCTGCCGACCAGGTTAGACAAGCTATTACCGATGGCTACAAACGGTTACTGCGTCCGTCGATGGAAACAGAGGTACGTTTAATTACCAAAAAGAAAGCCGATGAAGAAGCCATCCGGGTATTTGCAGAGAACGCCCGCCAGCTATTATTGGCTGCCCCGCTGGGGCAAAAGCGCACCATGGCTGTCGACCCCGGTTTCCGTACAGGTTGCAAAGTGGTTTGTTTGGATGAGCAGGGAAAGCTATTAGAATATACGGCTGTATTTCCGCATACAGGTGCCGGGCAGGCCAAAGAGGCAGAGAAGACTGTTGCGCATTTATTTGATAAACACAACATACAAGCCATTGCTATTGGCAACGGCACTGCAGGCCGCGAGACGGAGCTATTTATACGCAAGCTGAATTTACCGGGCGCAGAAATTGTTATGGTGAATGAAAGCGGCGCGTCCATCTATTCCGCCTCTGACGTGGCACGTGAAGAATTTCCGGATAAAGACGTGACCGTAAGGGGTGCAGTATCTATTGGCCGCAGGTTGATGGACCCATTAGCAGAATTGGTAAAGATCGATCCAAAATCCATCGGTGTTGGGCAATACCAGCATGATGTAGATCAGAATAAGTTGCAGGCATCTTTGGATGATACGGTTATCAGCTGTGTTAACGCGGTTGGGGTAGAGTTGAATACCGCGTCAAAACAAATACTTTCGTATGTATCGGGCCTTGGCCCGCAGCTTGCGCAAAAAATTGTAGAGTACCGCGATGAAAACGGCGCTTTTAAACGCCGCGATCAGCTAAAAAAAGTACCGCGTTTAGGCGATAAAGCCTTTGAACAAGCCGCAGGATTTTTACGCATTCACAATGCAGAAAATCCGCTTGATGCAAGTGCCGTGCATCCGGAAAGATATCCGCTGGTAGCACAAATAGCTAAAGATAAAGGCTGCTCGGTAAGTGATCTGATGAAAGATGCTCAACTGCGCCAAAGCATCCCACTGCAAAAATATATTACCGAAACCGTTGGCTTACCAACCCTGAATGATATTATGGCCGAGCTGGCCAAACCCGGTCGCGACCCGCGCGAAAAGTTTGAAGCTTTTAGTTTTACCGATGGTGTAAACAGTATTACAGACCTGAAAGCAGGCATGAAGCTGCCGGGTATAGTAACCAACATTACCAATTTCGGCGCTTTTGTTGATATAGGCGTGCACCAGGATGGCCTGGTACATCTGAGCCAGATCACCAACCGCTTTATTAAAGACCCCAACGAGGTACTAAAAGTACACCAACAGGTGGAAGTAACCGTTACCGAAGTAGATGTAAACCGCAAGCGGATATCGTTATCCATGAAAACCGACGAGCCTAAAAAAGAGAGTCGTCCGCCGGTTACTAAAGTCAATCAGCCTGCCAAGCCGGCTTATAATCCTCCGCCAAAAAAGAAAGAGTCGGAAGTGGAGACGGATATGGCCGTTAAGTTGGCTGCTTTGAAAAATATGTTTAAATAAGATGCTCCAGATTTACGAAGTCTTTAAACGGCGAAGCCCTCAATGAGTCTTAAAAAAACAAACAATATCGAATTAAACTTCGTAAGTCTTTGTAATTTGCAACATGTCCAACGCACTTATCTCCTTCCTCAAACTATTCCGCGATATCCCCGGGGAAGATGAAGCTTTGATATTGGCAGCAACGGAAAACCGAAACTATAAAGAAGGCGATTATCTTTTTAGGGCAGATACTGTTTGTCGCGAAATGTACTTTATTGTTAAAGGTGTTTTGCGTATTATGATGTTGAATGAACGTGGCAACGAGATCACTTATTTCTTTTTAAAGGAGAACCAATTTTGCACCATATTAAACAGTTTTAACAATAATGTTGTAGCCCACGAAGGTATTAGCGCCGCTTGTGATGTGGATGTAATGGTTTTTAGCCGCCCGGCATTGACTAAACTTTATGAGCGGCTACCTTATTTAAAGGGATTAATAGACCAAATAACCCAGCAAGCATTACTGGATAAAATAGATCTGAAAAACAGCTACCTCGGTCAGGACTCGACTACCCGATATAAAAATTTCATGATGCGCCAGCCCGAAATTGCATTGCGTGTGCCTTTAAGTGATATTGCTTCGTATTTGGGCATCACACCACAGTCGCTTAGCCGTATCCGAAAAAACTTTCGTTAGCGGTCGCTTTTTACCATTTGTTAAGTGCTGCCGCTTTTGCGTTGCAGAAATTTGTGCCATTAAACAATTAATAATGGAACAGCTAACAAAAACAAACGGATCTTTAACAGGAAAAAAAGTAGTAATACTGGGCGGCAGCTCGGGCATAGGTTTGGCAACAGCTAAAGCAGCGGCCCAAGAGGGTGCAACGGTCGTCATCGTATCAAGCAATCAGCAACGTATTGATAATGCTTTGGTAGAATTACCCGCGGGTAACAAAGGCTTTGCGGTTGACCTGACCGACGAACAACAAATAAAAGATTTTTTTATCCAACTGGGCAAGTTTGACCATTTGGTATATACAGCCGGCGAGTCATTACAGCTGGTAACCATTGCGGATGTTCCCGTGGCAGATGCACAACGGTTTTTTAACCTGCGCTATTGGGGTGCTTTTATGGCGGTTAAATATGCGTCGCCTTATATTAATACAGGCGGCTCCATTACTTTAACCGGTGGCATTGCCGCCCTTAGGCCGGGCAGCGGCTGGTCGTTAGGTGCAAGTATTTGTGCTGCGATGGAAGGCTTTACACGTGCTATGGCAATTGAGCTGGCCCCTGTGAGAGTAAACCTAGTGTCGCCGGGTGTTGTGCGAACCAATTTATGGTCGGCCATGAGCGAGGAAGAACGCGAGAATTTATACACAAGTGCAGGCAATAACCTGCCTGTAAAACGCATAGGCGAAGCGGAGGATATTGCACAAACCTATTTATATCTTATCGGGCAGCAATATAGCACCGGGCAAATAGTAGTGGTTGATGGCGGATCTGTATTGGTGTAATAATTTAAAAGTTATCATGGATTTTTAAATGTGCTAAGGTTTGCTATTTTTACAGCACCGTTTATTGAACCCACATTTCTGATCCATGATAATCATTAAAAACTACGACGAATTTGAATCTCACTTAGATAAAGAGATCGGTATCTCGCCCTGGCACACTATCACCCAGAAGCAAATAAACCAGTTTGCCGACGCTACATTAGATCATCAATGGATACATACCGACCCTGAGAGGGCCAAAACCGAAGGTCCGTTTAATGCTACCATAGCGCATGGTTATTTAACAGTATCGTTGCTGCCGCATTTCTGGCACCAGATCGTAGAGGTACAGAACCTTAAAATGCTGATCAATTACAGTATTGAAAATATAAAATTTGCCCAACCTGTAGTGGTAAATACCCGTGTAAGGTTAATATGCAAGCTTGATGCGATAGTGAATTTAAGAGGCATTACCAAAGCTACTATAGGCGTGAAGATGGAAATTGAGGGTGAGAAAAAACCTGCTTACACCGGGGCGGTGGTATTTTTATATCATTTTAATAACTAATTGGGGCGAAGACGAAAATCTTTACAATCCCTCTACAACCGCTTCTGTACTTTTGTGTTTTAATATATTCATGAACACAAATCAAATCCGCCTAAGCGTATTGGACCAATCCCCTATCAGGAAAGGTGTTACTGCCGAGCAGGCCGTACAGGAAACCATCGCGTTAGCAAAATATACAGACCAATTGGGTTATACCCGTTTTTGGGTATCAGAACATCATAACACCGGCAGTTTGGCCGGGTCGACCCCCGAGGTATTGATAGCCTACCTGGCATCGCAAACAAAAAATATACGTGTTGGCTCGGGCGGGGTAATGATGCCTAACCACAGTACCTTAAAGGTTGCAGAAAATTTCAGGATGCTGGAAGCATTGGCCCCTGGCCGGGTAGACCTGGGCATGGGCCGCGCGCCGGGTACCGATCGTATTACGGCTTCTATACTTAATCCATCAAACCATTTTGCCGAGCAGGATTTCATGGAACAACTGGCCGATCTGCGAAACTATTTTCATGATACTGCAGATCCGGGTACTATCCAGCAAAAAATTCGCGCCATCCCGCAGGTAAAAACTGTTCCTGCTATGTGGCTGCTAAGCTCGAGCGGGCAAAGCGGTTTGTTTGCCGCGCATTTTGGTATGGGTTTTTCCTTCGCGCATTTTATAAATCCTGTTGGCGGGCCGCAGGCGGTACAGTTGTATAAAGATCGCTTTCAACCGTCGCAGGACCTGGCACAGCCCGAAGCTAACATGGCCATATTTGTTTTCTGCTCGGAAGATGAGGAAAAGATAATGCAGCATAAAGCCATAATGGATTACCGCTTTATCCAGTTTGAAAAGGGCCTGGGCCTGTCGCCATTTGGCTATGAAGATGTAAAAGATACCGAATACACCCTGCACGAGCAGGACCGCATACGTTACAACCGCCAGCGCGTAGTTGCCGGCACGCCGGATATGGTAAAAGCACGCCTGAGCCAATTAGCCGAAAGCTATGGCGTTAATGAAATTATAGCAGTAACTATTGCCGAAGATTTTAATGACAGGCTGCAATCTTATAAATTATTGGCAGATATGTTTGAATTATAAGTGTATTAAATAAGATGAATTAATGACATCATTATAAAATCATTTATAGTTTAATTGTATATTTGAATAATACCGTTCTGTTAATATTCACAGATGTATGAATAATTAATAAAAAAATGGAAACAGTACTCGTACAAATAAATGACAGCAAAGCCTACAAGCTTTTAGAAGACCTGGAAGATTTGCACATTATCAAAGTTTTAAAGAAAAGCGTACAACCAAAACAAAAGCTTTCTGAAAAATATGCCGGTAAATTACCTTCTGATATTGCAGACGAACTTCAGAATTACATAGCTCAAAGCCGTAACGAATGGAACACCCGCAGTATTTAATTGATACAAATGCGGTAATTGATTATCTGGGTGAAAAACTTCCTGTTAAGGGTATGGATTTTATGAATGGTATTATTGATAATGTCCCTAATATCTCAGTAATTACCAAAATTGAGGTTCTTGGTTTTAATGCCCCAGATAAACATTATAAACTTCTTACCAATTTCATGAGTGATGCTACGATATTTGATTTAACAAGCAATATTGTAGATATAAGTATTGACATACGTAAAAATTACAAAACCAAATTACCTGATGCAATAATCGCTGCTACAGCCATTGTATATGAATTGGTTTTAGTTTCACGCAATGCATCCGACTTTAGAAATATAAAAGGCTTGAAATTTATTGATCCGCATAGTCTGCAAGAAGTAAAGTCATAATGATACAGTTATTAGCTGATCTGTTGATTTATAACAGCCCTGATTTTTATTTAACAATTACTTTATCAGCGGTAAAAACTTAAATTGTATCTTTGCCGTTAATTACAATACATATAAATCAATATCAATTCGTGATCATCTTAATATTCTTCCTGGCACACTGGTTCCTTTCTTTATTTTTTCAAACATTTTTTCTTCACCGGTACGCTTCACACAAAATGTTTAGTACCCATAAAATTAATGAGCGTGTGTTCCACATGCTAACGTTTATTTGCCAGGGTTCATCATATTTAAATCCGCGTGCGTATGCAATTATGCACCGCGAGCATCATGCTTACAGCGATACCGAAAAGGATCCGCATTCGCCTTATTTTTTCAGGGATGTTTTCCAGATGATGTGGCGCACCGCGTTAAGTTATAAGCTTTATGAGAAACGTTTAAAAGAGCCCGAAGCACAGTTTAAAGGCAACTACCCCGAGTGGCGCTTGCTGGATTATTGGGGATCCACCTTTATATCGCGCATTCTGTTTGGTATTGGCTATGTAGTATTCTACATTGCTTTTGCTACGCATTGGTGGATGTTTTTATTATTGCCAATTCACTTTATGATGGGCCCTATACATGGCGCTATTGTAAACTGGTGCGGTCATAAATATGGCTACTCCAATTTTGATAACGGCGATAAATCAAAAAACTCCATTCCGTTAGATTTTTTAATGCTTGGCGAGTTGTTTCAGAATAACCATCATAAGCGCCCAAATAACTCCAATTTTGCTGCAAAGTGGTATGAGTTTGATCCGGTTTACCCTGTGATGAAATTAATGCACTGGGTTAGGATAATTAAGTTAAGAAAACCCCTTGTGGGATAAGTTTATTATAGGTTACGAGGTAAAAGGTTAAAGGTAAAAGGTTGTTTGGGATTATATAAAACCTTTTACCTTTCGCCTTTTATCTTTAACCTCAATTTTACCTCAAATAAATGAAAGTATCTGCATTAGCCGAAAACCTGAGCGGCTCTGAAATTATCAGGATAGCCGGCGAGATCAATGAATTAAAGCGCCAGGGCCAAAATATTGCCAACTTAACCATCGGCGATTACGACTCGAATATCTATCCCATACCTGACGAATTAAAGCAGGGTATTGTTAACGCTTATGCGGATAACCAAACCAACTACCCGCCCGCTGATGGCGTGTTAAGCTTGCGCGAAAGTGTTTCGGCCTTTTTAAAAAATCGTTTGGGGTTAGATTATAAGCCTAACCAGATATTAATTTCTGGCGGGTCAAGGCCGTTGATATATTCGGCCTATTTAGCGGTTGTTGATGAGGGCGATAAAGTTGTCTTCCCGGCACCGTCATGGAACAATAACCATTATTGCGACTTGCTAAAGGCCCAGGGCATAATAGTACAAACCACTGCCGAAAATAATTTTATGCCTACGGCAGATGACTTGCGCCCGCATATTAAAGGTGCCGCGTTACTGGCCCTTTGTTCGCCTTTGAACCCTACCGGCACCATGTTTCATAAAAAGGACCTGGAAGATATTTGCGATATGGTAATTGCCGAAAATAAAACCCGACAAGCTGGCGAAAAACCACTTTACGTTTTATACGACCAGATTTATTCGCAATTAACTTTTGGCGATAACCAGCATTTTGACCCTGTTACGCTGCGCCCCGAGTTGAAAGACTACGTAATATTTGTTGATGGTGCATCTAAATGCTTTGCAGCAACGGGTGTGCGTGTAGGCTGGGGTTTTGGCCCTGCAGCTATTATCAACAACATGAAGGCTATTGTGGGCCACATGGGCGCATGGTCGCCAAAGGCAGAGCAGGTAGCTATGGCTGAATATATTGTTGAGGATGATAAGGTAAATACCTATCTCGATTGTTTAAAATCAAGGATACAAGATAGCCTTAACGCCTTACATAAAGGTTTCCAGCAATTAAAAACTGATGGTTTCCGGGTTGACTCTATCGCACCAATGGGAGCCATTTACCTTACCATAAAAATTGACTATACCGGCAAAACTACCCCGGAAGGAACCATACTAAATAATTCTGCGGATATTAATTTTTACCTGATAAAAGAAGCCGGAATAGCTTTTGTCCCTTTCTCTGCCTTTGGTACAGATGATAGCGTAAATTGGTTCAGGGCATCTGTAGGAGCCAGTACTTTGGATGATATTGAACAGGCTATCCCGAGGATAAAGAAAGCACTGGCTAAGCTTAAATAACCGACTTGTCATTGCGAGCGAAGCGTGGCAATCGCACGCCGCAAAGTTCGCGATTGCCACGCTTCGCCTATAATGACACTCCATCACGCAGGGCACGTTTATGTCCAAACATCCTCAACATGCTAAAGGCGGTTGTGAGTTGGATGGGAAAATATATAGAGAAATGCCCGACAGAGCCGCTTAACGACTTTAATTTAAATTTTCCATAATAAAATTTGCATAATTAAATTTTTATCCATTACTTTGAATTACAAAGTACTTTTATATGAAGGAAAAAGAAATTCAGGATGACCTTGCGTCCATCCGCAGTTTGATGGAGCGGTCATCAAAATTTATATCGCTTAGCGGTTTATCCGGCATACTGGCAGGAATTTATGCACTAATTGGCGCGGCGGCGGCATTTTGCCTTATACGTGAACCGTTAAATTATGACCAGGTTACTTTTTTACACCTGCTCAAAGTGTTACCCTATTTAATTGCTATAGCCGCGGTGGTATTAATAGCCTCGATAGCAACCTGCGTGCTGTTAACTTATCAAAAAGCAAAAAGAAAAGGACAATCCATTTGGGGTAAAACCAGCAGGGAGTTATTATTTAATATGGCCGCCCCATTGTTAACAGGCGGCTTATTGATTATTATATTTCTGTATCGTGGTTATTTTGGCATTGTGGCTCCCGCATCGCTTATATTTTACGGTCTTGCGTTATTAGCAGCGGGTAATTTTACTTTTAGTGATGTAAAGTTTTTAGGAATATGCCAAATTATATTAGGCTTAATTGCTGCTTGCTTACCCGGTTATGGTTTACTATTTTGGGCCCTTGGATTTGGCGTTTTGCATATTGTGTATGGTAGCGTGATGTACTTAAAATACGACCGGTGAAGATAAATTTTGAAAAATTAGATAAAGCTTTTGAGAACCGCCTGCGCCTGCAAATTATGAGTGTGCTGGTGGCTAACCAGCGGTATGATTTTAATTCGCTTAAAGAGCTTTTGGATATTACCGATGGTAACCTGGCATCGCATTTAAAGGGATTGGAAAAAGAAGAATACATATTGGTAAATAAATCATTTTTGGGCCGTAAACCCAATACCAATTATGAAGCAACCGAAAAAGGAAAGAAAGCTTTCGCTGCTCATTTAGATGCACTGGAGCAAATAATAAAAAGCAATAAAAACTAAACTATATTTTTTTACTCTATTACTTTGAAATACAAAGTACTTTTTAAAATCAACAATGGAAAACGAACAACAAAAACCGCAAGGATTTATGGGCTGGCTCAAGGAGTCGGTGACCGTAAAATTAATGTTTATAGGTATACTGATAATATTGCTGCTTATCCCGTCTTTTATGATCGAGAGCCTGATAACCGAAAGAGCAAAAAGACACGACGAGATGGAAAAAGATGTATCGGATAAGTGGTCGGCAAGCCAGTTAATACAAGGGCCGGTATTGGTGATACCGTACAAACGCCAGCTTAAAGATAGAGATGCCAGTAATAAAGTAATTATAAAAGAGGTTATTGAAAATTTTTATGTATTGCCAGAGAACCTTCATATAAAAGCCCTTGTAAACTCAGAAACATTACACCGCGGCATGTACGAAACTGTAGTATACAATACGCAGGTTAAAGTTTGGGGCGATTTTAGGACCGGACTGAATAAGCTGGCAATAACGGCTGACCAATTAATGCTGGATAAAGCAAAACTAACCTTCAGTATATCTGATCTGAAGGGCTTGAAAACTAATCCTATTATTAAATCGGCAGGGCAATCATTACAAGCCGAACCGGTATTTAATGAAAAGGGATTATTTAATAACGGGTTGCAGGCTGATATAAATCTTACATCAACAAAAGACCAACCAGTGACTTTTGATTTTCTGCTTGACCTAAAAGGCAGTAAGGAGCTGAGCTTTTTGCACACCGGGAAAACCACCGATGTGGAAGTTAGCGGTAATTGGAAAACACCAAGTTTTTCGGGCCGCTATCTCCCGGATTATCGGAAGGTGGACGAAAAAGGATTTACAGCAAAATGGCGCATGCTGTACTACAACCGGCCTTTTGAGCAGCAATGGACAGCTGACGATAGCACGATTAATAAAATGACACATAACGGCAATGCCATATTCGGCGTAAAGTTGAAGGTCCCGGTAGATCAGTACCAAAAAACTATGCGTACCAGCAAGTATGGTATATTGATCATCCTGCTTACATTCATTTCGCTGTTCCTTACAGAGCTTATAAGTAAGCAAAAGATACATCTGTTTAATTATATATTGATAGGTGCGGCTATGATCATTTATTACACATTGCTACTCTCGTTTTCTGAGCAGATCGGGTATAACCTGGCATATCTTATCGCATCGGTGGCAACTATAACGCTTATTTCGATTTTTATCGCATCACTGCTGAAAAACAAAATGGCAGCTATACTATTCGCAATGATACTGACTATATTTTATGTCTTCATTTTTGTGATCATCCAATTGGAAGACCTGGCCCTATTGATTGGCAGTATTGCCTTATTCATTATCGTTTCAACTTTGATGTATTTCTCACGAAAAATTAACTGGGACAAACTCTAATCAAAATCATTAATCTTTAAAACTTTTACGCCATGTATACAAGCCAATATTGGATAAACCATTTCAGGGCCAATGCAACCGAAAAAAGAGTAAACTGGACCCTTTCGCCAAACATAACCGATAATGAGATAGCCGCGATTTTACACTCGTTACAGGCCTGGCAGCTGGGCGAAACATCCGAAGGAAAACATTTAATAGCGGCATCAACCAAATATGCTTTTAAAATTGGCGATCAGGCATACGTGGGCGCTGTTAAACTATTTATTAAAGAAGAACAAAAACATGGCAATAATTTAGGCAGCTATCTTGACCTGATAGGCAAACCCCGGATAAAGAAAAACTGGGGCGATACGCTATTTAGAAAAGTAAGATACTTTAATACCAGCATAGAAATTTGGACTCTGGCCGTTATTATTGTAGAAAGCACCGCGCAGATATTTTACCAGGCGCTTAAAAATGCTACCCGGTGCCAATTGCTTAAAGAAATATGTACCGATATATTAATAGACGAAGCGTATCATATCACTTTCCAGACAGAGCGGCTGGCTATAATATTTGAGGGCAAAAGCCAATTCTCTAAAAGCTGGCGTATCATAGTTTATAAATATTTCTTTTACGCTACCTCCTTGCTGGTATGGTTTGCGCATAAAAAATTATTTAAAGCAGGTGGGGTAACTTTTACAGCCTACACTAAAAAAATGGAGTATAAATATATTAAAACACTTAAGTGTATAACAGATACCGGGGCAGCATTGTGGATATAATGATGCTGATGAAATCCGCCAAAAACAAAAAGCATCCTCACATTAACGTGAGGATGCTTTCCCATCAATAAATATAGTATTAAGCTACTCTTACATTTACCGCGTTAAGGCCTTTTTTGCCGTCTTGAACATCAAATGTAACCTGGTCATTTTCGCGAATTTGATCGCTTAATCCTGACACATGTACAAAGATCTCTTCACCGCTATCAGATTTGATAAATCCAAAGCCTTTTGTTTCATTAAAAAATTTTACTGTTCCTGTTTGCATTATAATTGATTTTTAAATTAATGCAAGATAATTAAATTACAACTTGATAAATATATTTTATCAAAACTTTTTATTCTTATCAGCAAAAGAGAACACCTTTTGCAATAACTGTGTAGACCGCGATGCACCAATATTCTGCCTGATGCTAAGTTCCTGCACAGCTATTTCAATAAATAAACCATCTATAGCTTTTTGGGTTGCATAGTCCACAATATCCGGGTTTATTTTATGTACAAATGGTACCTTATTATAGGTAGTGGCAACTGCTGCGTAATACTTGGTAGCATTAGCCTTATTCAAGCTAACCTCTATAACCGGGCGAAATTTGGCAATCAACTCTGCCGTTGTGGTGCGTTTAAAATATTGGGTTGCCGCATCAGCGCTACCTAATAAAATATTGGTTACATCAGTCAGTGTCATTTGTTTTATCGCATTGATAAAAATAGGTTTTGCCTGTATAGCGGCATCTTCGGCAGCACGGTTTAACGACAGGATAGCATCATCACATACTTTACCCATACCCATGCCGCGCAAGGTTTTTTCTGCCTTTTGTGCTTCGGGTGGTAAAAGTATCTTTACTGCGGCATTGCCAAAAAAGCCATTTACTGCCGAAAGCTGGTCGGCGCTTTTTGCGGTGCCTTGTTCAAGTGCCTGTTTTAAGGCTGTGCCAATTTCAAGTGATGTGGGGATAAGTTGTGCCGATGCACTAACTACAACAAAGAGCAATAACGGGAGTACCAGCAAGAATCTTTTCATGCTATAAAACTAAAAAATTAAAATGGATTAATACCCTAATGCGCGCAGCAATACAAATACCAGGCCCGCGATTAAGGCAGATATAGGGATGGTAATTATCCAGGCCCAAACCAGGTTAATAGTTACTCCCCAGCGTACGGCTGACACCCGTTTGGTTAAGCCCACACCAATAATTGAACCGGTAATAGTATGCGTAGTAGATACCGGGATGCCAAAATGTTCGGTAAAGCCTAAGGTTATGGCTGCGGCAGTTTCGGCGCTTACACCTTCTAACGGGGTTATTTTGGTTATTTTGGTACCCATGGTTTTAACGATCTTCCATCCGCCAGACATGGTGCCTAACGCGATGGCCGAATAGCATGCCAGCGGTATCCACTCGGGCATTGCGGCCCCGGTGCCAATAATATTTGATGATATTAATGCCAGGTATAAAATACCCATTACCTTTTGCGCATCATTGGTTCCATGCGCAAAGCTCAATAAGCCTGATGATATTAACTGCAAAGCCTTAAACCAGCGTTCGGCGGCGGCGGGCCTTGAATTTTTGCAGATGTGCAATATAATTATGGTAATAAGATAGCCTACAAACAGGCCAATAAACGGAGCCAGTACAATATATAGTAAAATTGGCAGTATGTAATGCATATTTACCGCGTGCAGGGCACCGGCGCCCATGTACATGGCATTGGTCATCCCCGCGCCTGCAAAACCACCTATCAGGGTATGCGATGAACTTGATGGAATACCAAACCACCAGGTAGTTAAGTTCCAGGTAATAGCTGCAATTAAACCGGCCAGTATTACATGCATGGTTACATAATGCTCCACAACAATTTTAGCTACATAGTTAGCTACTTTATGGTCCTTAACTACAAAATAGGCTATAAAGTTAAACGTGGCTGCCCACAACACCGCCTGGAAAGGGGTTAATACTTTGGTAGAAACAATGGTGGCAATAGAGTTTGCGGCATCATGAAAGCCATTGGTATAATCAAAAATAAGCGCCAGCGCAACTACAACAACTAATAGGGATGTAACCATTTATTATAGGTTGGTTAGGCGTTTTTAACTAAAATGGATTCCATAACGTCAGCGGCATCTTCGCACATATCAGTGGCGGTTTCTAATGCTGACAATATTTCCTTGTATTTGATTAAACGGATAGCGTCAGTTTCATACAAAAATAAATCAGCAACGGCACGGTCAAACACATAATCGGCCTGGTTCTCTACGCTGTTTATACGGATACAAGAATCGGCAATAGCACGTACATTTTTCAGATCCTTTAATTCGCGCACCGCTTTTTCAAGGTCAATACTGCACTGCAATACCAGTTCTGATAGTTTGCGTATATGCTCATTATAATCATCTATCCTGTACAGGTTCATGCGGTTTGCCGCGCCTTGTATATAATCGGCAACATCATCAATAGCACTTGCCAGGGCATGTATATCTTCGCGGTCAAACGGGGTAATAAAGTTTTTACCCAGCTCCAGATAAACCTGATGTGTAATTTCATCTCCTTTGTTTTCCAGCTTATCAATTTGTTTAAACAGCTCTTCGCGGGTTGCCGGATTACTTGAGTTAACAGCTTCAACAAGTACGGTTGCCATTACTACAACGTTATTTGACGCCTGTTCAAACAAAGGAAAAAATATCTTTTTATCCTTAGGAACGAAATATTGAAAGATGCTATTTAATGACATATTTTATTGGTATTTGCGGCAAAGGTAATTTTACAATGTTAAGTTAATGTTAATTTTTAAGAATAGGTATGTTAGGGAATTGTAAACCCGGCTTTACCTTTTGCAAAGTAAAGCCGAAGGTAGACCCCAACCCTTCTGTACTACGCACATTAATAGTTTGCTGGTGCGCCTCAACAATATGCTTAACAATGGCAAGCCCCAGGCCCGACCCTCCTATCTGCCGCGACCGGCTGGTATCTGTCCTGAAAAACCGCTCAAACAGCCGTGGAAGATACTTCTCTTCAATTCCCATACCATCATCGGTAACCTCAATTAACACCTGTTCGTGCAAATCAAACAACGTTATCCACGTATTTCCATTTTCTTTTCCGTACTTAAATGAGTTGTCAATTAAGTTAACCAGTACCTGGGTAATCTTTTCCCTATCGGCACTTACCTGTATAGGCTCATCATATTTTTGTTTGAATATTAATTTAATGTTATGCTGGTTCGCCTTCATTTCAGACGACTCCAAAACCTCTTTTATCAGATCGTTAATTTTAAACTTGGTGTAGTTAATAGGCAACTCGCCCGACTCTAATTTAGAGATCTCATCGAGGTCTTTTATCAGGTAGCTCAAGCGGTCAACATTACGTGATGCTTTTTCTAAAAACTGGCGGGCCATATCGCGGTCATCAAAATCATCATCTTGAAGCGCCTCAATATATCCTTGTATGGCAAATAACGGTGTCTTAAACTCGTGCGATATGTTCGACAAAAAATCGCGCCTGAACCGTTCCTGTGTGCGCAGCCCCTCAATTTCGGTTTTCTTTTCGCGGGCCCATTCTTTTACTTCGTGTTCTACATCGTTTATAGGATCGGAACTCATGTGTTCGCCCAGGGCATCGCGCAGATCGCGGCCCAGTTTCAGGCTATGAATAAGTTTGTAGATGAGCTTTATTTTTGAGTAAACATATTTCTCTATCAAATAATAAAAAACAACAAAACTGGTAATGATGGTAGCCATAAAGGTGATAGCCATATCATAAAAGCTATGCCTGAAATAATAGTTTACCACAGACAGCGTAATAGCTACGGCCAGCGCGTTTATAAAAACCAATACACGTAATTTCATAATGGGTAAAGTTATAAAATTAGTGGATGATTGATTGAGTTGAATAAGTTGATTGAGTTAGATTTAGGTTAATTAATTGTTATGGTTAGCGTAGCGACACTGTGCGTGTTATCTGTCAGCGTCGTAGCGCTCAATTGCCGCTAAGGCTGTTACTTTTGTCTTGATACAAAAGTAACCAAAAGATCAAGTCAGGACGATCGCTGCCACTACACAGGCCAGACTCCCGGCCGCGCGCCCTGACAGCCCAACGCTTCTTTTGATTGTTCATTAATATGAAAAATGCAGGTCCTGTTGAACAAAGCGTCAGCAAATAAGCTTCGGGCGAAAGCAGGAAAAACTGGTGGCCAATGCGCATAGGGAGGGGCATAGCGTCTTTTTGCCCGGGCAATGGCCCTTGCGAGATATGGAACAAAATTATGCAGCCCGAGGTTTTTCCTGATTTGCAGCGCAAAGGCCTTGTGCGGCAAAGAAGCCTCTTTGCTGACTTGATTTATTCATCTATTGTTTGTTTTATAGGTATTCATGAGGTCGCTGCGCTCAGTTTTTGTTACTTTTTGATCAAGCAAAAAGTAATGGAATGGGCCTTAGCGGCCAAGAGCATCACCAAGCGATAATGCGAAGCTACTTGAAGATTTGATTACTTACCCACAAACATGTAGAAAGAAAACTATTACTTAGCCGCATCCACCTCTATACTTACAGACACATCATTACTCATAACTAAACTCTTACTGCCTATACCAAAATCAAGGCGGTTTAGTTTAATGCCGCCTTTAAACGTGGCGGTATTATCTGTAGCGGTATAAATAAACGGCACTTCAAATACTTTGGTTTTATCTTTAATAGTAAGGCTGAACTGCCCGGTATAATTATCGCCGCTTTTATGTTTAAAGGACATGGACTTCATGGTGATCTTGGGGAATTTCTCTACATCAAAAAATTCATCGCTGCGCAGGTGTTTATCGCGCAGGTCGTTTTCGGTATTAATAGAGCTTACGTCAAGCAAGGCCTCAATGGTGCTGCTATCTAATTTATCAGGTGCAAACTGTATAGTGGCCTGCAAACCATTAATGGTACCGCCGGTATTGATACCCAGGTTTTTTAATTGAAATTTAATTGTGGCTTTGTTTATGGCCGTCTTTTGGGCGGATGCAGCAGTTACTAAAATTAGCAGGGGGATAATTAGGGTAACAATATGTTTCATACTGCGAATTAACGATGTTTATACTGTTATCGTATTGTGTGTTGGATTTTTTACATTAGCTGAAAGACCAAACTTAGAAGTTTCTAAAACTTCGCAAGTTTCCGGATAATCTAAAACTCCACATGCGCCCTTATAGAAAACACATTAACCGGGCCGCGGTCTTTATTATAAGCAGGGTTAATAATAAACTGGTAATCGGGTGTTAAAAAAAATTTATTCTGATAGGCATTTAGCTTATAATATAGCTCAGCTATCATTTCGGTGCTGTAGTTTAGTTTGCCATCGCCAATTAAAAACCCGTAACCACCGGCTGCCAAATAATTGCGGTGAGGTGCCGAAAGGCCGTTGCCAATAAATGCCAGGCCCAATTGGTCGTCTTTACGGTTCCATAACACATTGCCGCTAAGTTGTGCGCCAAAACTTATAGAGCGGTCTATCTCTGTAAAATACCAGGTTTGGGTACGGCCATCATTATAACTTGCTTTGGCAAATATGCCAAAGTCTTTACTTAAATATTGATCGGCATTAATGCCAAAACCATATTTGTGGCGGCCGTAGGCTTGCGTAGTATCTACATTTGGTGCACCCGGACTCAATGCTAAAGCCTGGTTATAATTACCCATTTTACCATTATTTCTAAACCCTAACAGGCGCACGGTTCCTTTTAGTCCGTTGATGGTATAGCGCTTTTCAAACTCAAGCGTTTGGGTATTGGCTTTGCCTATTTTTTGATCCCAGACAGAACCGTTTGCTTCTGTGGTAGACATGGTGAAGGCAAACCGAAGCGTCCAATCGGGCTGACCTAACTCTGCATTAATACCTAAAGCATATCCCCGGGTATTTGCCGGATAATCCCAGGCGGCATTATCCATCAGGGCCCAGTTCATAAATTGCGAGCGTGGATCATGACTAAACTCATTTCCGTCAAAAAAATCGGCCATGCCAAATTTACCTGCCACTATTGAAAAATATCGCTTGCTTTTTAACCCGCCTAATTTATTGACATCAGCTTCAACCGTATCCATATCCTTGCCCCATTCAAAGCGCTGTTTAAAATATAGCCGCGCAATATAAATGGCAGGCGACGCGCTACCTACCCTAAAGGTTTCTCCATTAGGGAAGCCAGCCACTCCTAATGTTTTGCTTAAACCTGCCCCGCCTGATATTTCGGGGTTAAAAAACACTTCGGCACCCTTCCATAACCGCGCCGCGCCAAAAAGAGTTGAAGTTATAGAGCTTTGTGTTTCGGTACCCGTAAGTAAGCTATTATCGCCGCTATATTTTGCGCTAAACGCAGGTTTATGCTGCGTAATTATAGTTTGCTGAAAGTGGAAGCTAAAACGGTCCTGCTTTATAGTATCTTGCGAAAAGGCAAAATTTACAGTACTTATTAAAAATATAAACAGGGGTATGTGTTTTTTCATGATCACGAGAGTATAATATTAGACAAAGCTAACAATATTTTTAGACATGCCTAAATATTATTAATTACACCAGGGCAATCGCTTTTAAAATTGCAGGCACGCATAGCTCCCAAATATAAGTACCGGTTTTGGCTAAAGCCCACCTATAATTATAATCTTAGCCCGTTGGCTGAAGCCAAACGGCAATGAAAAAACTATTTTGCTATCATTGCCGTCACATTTATGTGACGGTCCCGTAAAAGAATTGGCACCGGCTTTAGCCCAAAAATCGCCATTATGGGTAAATGACGACCTGTTTGGTAAGTCAATTTTTAAAAGCGATTTCCCTGTTAATTACATTCTGTATAAAATTGCTCTAAATAACTTTCCATGAAATTATGCCGTTGTTGGGCAAGTTGTTTGCCGGTATCGGTATTCATTTTATCCTTTAGCAATAACAGCTTTTCGTAAAAATGGTTAATGGTAGGCGCGGTTGAATTTTTATAAGCCTCTTTGCTCATATTAAGGTCGGGGGCAATTTCGGGGTTATATATCTCCCTGCCTTTAAAACCACCGTAATTAAAAGCACGTGCAATGCCAATAGCGCCTATGGCATCCAGCCTGTCGGCATCCTGTACTATAGCTAATTCGTTTGAGTAAAACGCATGTTTATCAAAGCTTGATTTAAAAGACATGTACCTGATAATATTCTGCACATGCAGGATAGTTTCTTTATCAATGCCTATGCTTTGTAAATAACTACCGGCGGTAAAGGGGCCAATTTCTTCATCGCCGTTATGGAATTTGCTGTCGGCAATATCATGCAGCAGGGCCGCAAGTTCTACAGTTAGCAAATCTGCAGATTCGGTTTGGGCTATTAGTTTGGCGTTGTTCCAAACCCGGTATATATGCCACCAGTCATGCCCGCCTTCGGCATTCCTTAGGGTATCCTGTACAAAAGTTTTTGTTTGATGAATGATTGTATTGTGCTCCATATTTACAAATTATCCTGCAAATATAGAATTCTGTCAATCGGTACCGTTATGTAAAAGGCCGGGCTCACTTAAATCATCCTGATCAGGATCAAGCAGCTCGCTCACATTTATATCCAGCGCCCCGGCAATTTGAAAAAGCCTTTCGAGTGTTATTTTTGTATAACCAAGCTCAATTTTGCTATAGGCATTTTGCGAAATATTTAGCTTATACGCCATATGTTCTTGCGTATAGTTCTTAAATTCCCTCTTTTTACGGATACCAGCCGCTATGGCTTTTAGCTTAAAACTTAGTTTGTTGCTCATGCTTTAGTAGTGTTGTTATCTACCTACGAAACTTCTGAGCAGTCGGATTTTATTAAATTTAATTGGCTTCACCTCACCCTCTCCAAAGGGTAATAGCCCATTAACAGGCAGTATACGGCCCGGGCTTCCGCATATTGTTTGAGAAAAAAAGTGTTTCACATCAGGTGTTTCACCCTATTTTTGCAAAAATCGACAAAACAGCATAAAATGCTTATTATAAGATATTTATACTATTTTACCTAAAGCTTTTGTACTGTTTCAAAGTGTTTCACTCATTTTGTTAAATAACTATATATCAATAGGTTAACCTAAAAGGGTGTTTCATGTGTTTCACTAAATTGTGAAACACCTACATCGCCTTTTTTAACGTAATAACCGTTACTATCCGGGCAGGGTACGTTACAGGCAAACTGTTGCCAAGACGGTTGGGGTAAGGCTATTATGGAACCAGGTCGTAATTTATTACTACCGTAGGCAATAAAGTCGCCATATCAAGCGGCACCTGGTTGTAAGTGAGTACCGGTTTACGGTGCGTATAAAAATTATATATGGCTTTTTGTAAAGCAGTATTACCAACAGCCGGCGGATTAAAACCAATAGTAAAGGGCAATATAAAATCATGAAATTTTTCGTGATCAGGAATTATCCATTTATTGTTTGATTTTTTTAGCGCCTCAATAATCGGCTGTGTTAACAGCAGGTCATCAGCATAATAAATAATAATTTTCCTGATGGAGCCTTTCTCATCGGCAGTAAATTTAAAAATAGCTAACCCGGCAGCTTTTCTTTGCACAATTGCCGGCGATACTACCAGGCTATCCTTAAAAAACCGGGTCATTACCTCTTTACCTCCCTGAAACGGAAAGGCCAATTGCTCTTGCGCCATGCATTTACCGCACAAGAATAATGCTATTGCTGCAAATAATATTTTTTTCATTGAATGTTAATTAAGTGAATAGTTGATTGAGTGATGGGTTGATGTTAACTTATCAACCTAATCTAACCCTATCAACCAAAAACTATTCTTTTGGTTCGCGCTTGCTGCCTTCATATAGCTCATATTCTAATAAACGGCAATCAAGCTTCCCATTGTAAAATTCAATTTTTCGTGTAGCGCGCAGGCCTATTTTTTTAGCAAGATCAGGGTTTCCTGTAAAAATATATCCCTTATATCCACCGCATTTTTTCTTCATAAAATCGCCTATGCGCTTATAGGTTGCTTCCAGCTTGCTGTGTACGCCCAGGCGTTCGCCATACTCGGGGTTAAACATTACAATACCGGGTTCTTCGGGCACATCGGTTTCTTCAAAATCACAAACACTAAATTCTATTAAATGGTCTACACCGGCAGTTTTTGCATTTTTTTGGGAGATGTCTACCGCGTCCTGCGATATATCCGTAGCAATTATTTTAAAGCCGATATCTTTTTTCGATTTATCTTTAAGCCCCCTGCGTTCAACAAAAAACACTTGTTCATCATACCCCATAATATGCATAAACCCATAATTCATGCGGAAAAGGCCCGGATGTTTATCTGTAGCTAACAAAGCTGCCTCAATGGCCAGCGTGCCCGAACCGCACATTGGGTTAATAAAGGTACTGTTCCTGTCCCAATGGGTAGCCATAATGGTTGATGTTGCCAAAGCCTCCAACATAGGCGCTTTGCCCGGAATTTTACGGTAGCTGTGTTTAGCCAATGTTTCGCCGGATGTATCTAAAAATATTTCGGCCTGGTCATCCTGCCAGTACAGGTGCACAACGGTTTTATTACCATCGGCGCCCGAATTTGGGCGGATGCCTTTTATTGATTTAATACGGTCAACAATAGCGTCTTTAACCTTTACGTTTGCAAACAGCGGCGTTAAAATATGCTCGTTATTAACATTTGAGGTTACCGAAAAATAGCCGGTAAAATCAATAAGGTTCTCCCATTCTATTTGTACCAGTCCGTCATATAATTCCTGCGGATCGGCAGCGGTGAAGCCTTTTATTAAATAAAGTACCTGGCTTGCACAGCGCAGGTTTAAATTTAAAGCTATGGTATCGGTAACGGTGCCCAACAGCTCGACGCCGGTTTGGAATACGCGTGTTGGGGTAAACCCCAATTCTTCAACTTCCTGCTGCAAATAAGGCGACAGCCTTTTGTTACAGGTTATGATTATTTTACTTTCAGTGTGGAAAACTTGCATGATTATTGTGCGAATTTACACTTCTTTATCTATTAACTTTACATTTTTAATTTTGAACTATGGAAATTAAGGGTAAAATACATGAAGTGTTCCCAACCGCACAGGTTACAGAATCACTGAAAAAAAGAGAAGTAATAGTAGAATATGTAGAGAATCCGCAATACCCGGAATACTTGAAATTTGAAGCTATTCAAGATCGTTGCAATTTATTAGACAATGTAAAAGTTGGTGACGATGTTGAAGTTTTCTTTAACTTAAGAGGTCGCCCCTGGACTGATAAGACAGGCAAAAAGAGTTATTTTAACTCTATGCAATTATGGAAGATAAACGTATTAAGCGGCGCGGGCAGCAGCCCGGCTCCTGAATACGCCGCCCCTGCCGACATCAGCTCGGCACCGGAGGATGACGATTTGCCGTTTTAATAACTTATAAAAAGACCTGTTACAAGTCTGTACTAACAGTAAAACCCCGCTTTGGCGGGGTTTTACTGTTTAGGTTGAATTTTTTAGTTTAGTTATTAGCCTGACAGCATTACAAAAATCTATACTACTGTATTTTAAATACCTTAATAAATATTGTACCAGGGTGTATCAATGTGTTCGTGGTACAGTACACCTGCAGCTGCCGCATATATCATATATGTTAAAAATTGTTAAAAGCCGGTATAATAGGCTTATTTAAAATATTTTTGTTTTTGGCGATAGAATAATACTTATCGTAAAACAATTTATACGTTGAAAAAAAGAAGCATTGGCATAATTATAGGGTTAATGAGTTTTGCACTAATAGGTGTAGTTGCTATGCAATTGTACTTTTTAATCCAATCTTATAATATACAGTCGAAGCTTTTTGACCGTTCTGTTAATGAAGCGCTAAGTAATGTAGTGGCTAAATTGAGCAGGCAGGACGCGTATAATTTCTTAATGAATAAAGCACAGCCGCACACTACCCTGCCTAAGACTGAAACAGAGAACCAAATCATTGAAATATCAGATAAAAGAAATACACATACCACTAAAGCCTTTATAAATAAGGATTCTATACGAAAACAGGCCCATCGCCAACGTAAGCTCAACCTTTTGCGCGACAGTTTAAAACACATGTTAATGCGACAAAGATTGGATGAGTTAGAAAGCGACCTGCAGGTACGCATTGAAGGGTATACTGATGAGTTTGGAATAATGCATGGCCGTTTAACGCCTATTTTAAAGAATCCTGCTCCACGCACAACAAAAGCGAATCAAAAATTAGAAAAGTATACCATATTGCATCTTACTTATACCGATCCGCAATTTGGCGAACAGCTAATAACTCAAAAAGTAATAAATCCATTATGGCTGCAGGAGCAGGAACGTATCCAAAAGCAAAATCAGCTTGATCGTGTAAAGAAAATGCTGGCAACAGATTCATTGCAAAATTTACAGGCAAATAAACCAAACGTAATACAAAATGTGTACGAGGAATACCAACGATCTGGCGAGCCTTTAAAGAAGCGCATCAATAACCCTTATTGGGTAGATACCCTATTACGCATGGAGCTACATAACCAGGGCATTGATTTGCCTTTTAGCTATGAGGTATCAACAACTAAAAATGATTCGGTAATATTTTCAACCGCAATGGATAAAACCGGTGCAAAGCCGGTTTTTATACCTGCCGATACCTACCATACACAAATATTTAAAGAAGAGGTTATAAACGACCCTGGTATGATAAAACTATCATTCCCCAAAAAAAACTCTTTAATATTAAGCAAGATGACAACCACCATGGCGACCACCGGCGGCTTGTTATTTATATTGGTGTTTTGTTTTGGATATACGCTTTTCTCCATTATCAGGCAGAAAAAAATATCCGAAATGAAAACCGATTTCATTAATAACATGACGCATGAGTTTAAAACCCCGGTATCAACTATCATGATAGCAAGCGAAGCCCTGAGGGATAATGAAATTGCTGCAGATAAAAATCGAATTTCAAGGCTGGCTAATATTATTTATGAAGAAAATGAACGCCTGGGCAGCCATATTGAAAGGGTATTAAATATTGCCCGCATTGACAAAAATGACTTTAAACTTGACAAAAAACCGCTTGATGTAAATGAGATGATAAGCGTGGTGATAGACAGCATGGAACTTAAACTGCAAAAATGTAATGCAGATGTGAGTCTGGACCTGCAGGCCGAAAACGCAATTATTAACGCCGATGAGCTGCACTTCTCTAACGTATTATACAATTTAATTGATAACGCCATAAAGTATAGCGAAGATGCGCCGCAAATAACTATCAGCAGCCAAAACAAGAACGGACAAGTGGTTATTAAAGTAGCCGACAAAGGCATAGGTATGAGTCGCGATCAGCAAGCAAAAATATTCGAACAATTTTATCGCATCCCTACCGGCAACATACATAACGTTAAAGGTTTTGGATTGGGATTAAGCTACGTTAATACCATAGTAAAAAGGCTGAATGGCACTATAAATGTGCGGTCTGAAAAAGATAAGGGATCAGAATTTGAGTTGAAATTTCAGGGTGCTTAATACAATACCGGTTACAACATCAATACTATCATTAACTATAATACGTTAAACCTGTCTCTTATGAAAAAAATATTACTGGTTGAGGATGATCCTAACCTGGGTATGCTGCTCCAGGATTACCTGCAATTAAAGGGAAAGTTTGAAGTTGTTTTATGTACTGATGGCGAAGAGGGCTTACATGCCTTTACAAAAGGTAATTATGACTTGTTAATACTGGATGTAATGATGCCTAAAAAAGATGGCTTTACTTTAGGTAAGGATGTCCGTAAAATAAATAGCCATATACCCATAATTTTTGCCACTGCCAAGGGCATGATAGAAGATAAAACCCAAGCCTATACCCTGGGCGGCGACGATTATATTACCAAACCTTTCCGCATAGAAGAATTATTGCTGCGCATTAACGCCCTGCTTAAAAGAACCGAAAACGCCGAAAAGAAAGAAGAGCAGCAACCAACTCAATTTACTGTTGGCAATTACACATTTGATTATACCACGCAAATAATTTCTATAAACGGTACACAGCAAAAATTATCAACCAAAGAGGCCGAGTTGCTGCGCCTGCTTTGTATTAAAAAGAACGAAGTGCTTACCCGTGAAGAGGCCTTGCTGCACATATGGCATGATGACAATTATTTTAATGGCCGCAGTATGGATGTGTTTTTAAGCAAAATACGCAAGTACTTGAAGGATGACCCATCGGTAGAGATCATTAACGTACACGGTCGGGGATATAAGTTACTGGTAAATTAATCTAAAATCTTCGTTAAAAATATTCCCCATTATTTTCGCGCCCGCATGCTAAAAACAGTTTTGTCCATTCTTGGCGGTTCATTTTCCGGATAATTGTAGGCAACACTGTTTAGATAGTTAGCTATGTGCAAACGCTCCTGCCATATTAGGCTTCTATAGTAAGCTGCCTGGCTGGCAACAGCCCCATCAACAGTTTGCGCTTTAAAAGCAGTTTTATCTAACCTGTATGAACTCATATTCAAATATAATTACTCTGTCCAGATTTACGAAGTTTCAGAAACTTCGTAAATCTTTCAACGCAAACTTTTTTAAACCACCTGTTTGTTTTGAACCAATTATTAAATAAGTTTGTTTTAACTGACTCATTAATTATCATGAAACGAAAACTACTTTATGCTTTCCTGCTTTCTGCGGGTACAATTGGTTCGGCATTTGCCCAAACTACAGACGAGGCAATGCTCAATAACATCAGGGATCAAGGTATGAACAAATCCAGGGTGATGGAAACTGCTTTTTATCTGACCGATGTTTCCGGGCCACGCTTAGCAGGTTCGCCGGGCTTAAAACGCGCACAGGATTGGGCCGTAAACACCCTTAAAACCTGGGGTATAGAAAATGCCAAACGCGAGCCCTGGGGCAAATTTGGAAAAGGCTGGGAAGTGCAAAAAAACTATGCCGCTATAACCGCACCTTATTACCATGCCATAATAGCTATACCAAAAGCATGGACACCCGGAACGCCCGGCCTGATTAAAGGCGATGTGGTTATTATTAAAGTGGATAGCATTGGTGACCTGGCTAAATATAAAGGCACTCTGAAAGGTAAAATTGTAATGGCTGATACCAAGCCTGGAGTTGAAAGAACCTATATACCTGATGGCACACGTTTTACCGACGCACAGCTGGATGAAATGGCTAAAGCAGCCCCCACTGTTGCTGGTGGCCCCCGCAGGGCCGGAGCTTCTCCATTCGCGGCAATACTTGCATTCCGCGTAGCATTAAGTAAATTTTATATCGACGAAGGTGTTGCGCTGGTATTGAGCCAGGGCCGGGGTACCGATGGAACCGTATTTACTACCAACGGCGCATCATATGCAGATACTGCAAAAGCCGTAGCTCCTGAGCTGGAAACCAGCGGCGAAGATTTTCAGCATATTTTACGTTTAACCAAAGCTGGAATTAAAGTGCAGCTGGAAGCCGATATTAAAACGGAATTTTTTGATAAAGATCTGCAAGGCTACGATGTTGTAGGCGAAATACCGGGAACGGATCCTAAGCTAAAGGACCAACTGGTAATAATTGGCGGTCACCTTGATTCATGGCACGGTGCTACCGGCGCTACTGATAATGCCGCGGGCAGCGCGGTTATGCTGGAAGTTATGCGTATTTTAAAACGTGTTGGCTTTAAACCGCGCCGTACCATTCGCATAGTTTTATGGAGTTCGGAAGAGCAAGGGTTATGGGGTTCGCGCTTCTATGTGCTTAACCACTTTGGCGACCCCAAAACAATGATATTAAAACCCGAGGCGGCAAAAGTTTCTGCCTATTATAATTTAGACAATGGTACCGGTAAAATACGCGGTGTTTATTTACAAGGTAACCAGGCCGTAGGCCCAATATTTAAAGAATGGCTGGCTCCTTTTAAGGACCTGGGTGCAAATACCGTAACCATCAGCAATACAGGTGGCACAGATCACCTTTCGTTTGACGCGGTTGGCATACCGGGTTTTCAGTTTATACAGGATAATATGGACTATGGCACCCGTACCCATCACAGTAACCAGGACACTTATGATAAATTGAGTGAAAACGACCTTAAACAGGCCGCCGTTATCGCTGCATCGTTTGTTTACAATACTTCTCAGCGTGATGATATGATACCACGCAAAGAGTTGCCTGTAGTTCCAATAAATTAAAAAGAAGCCCTGTATATGCGGGGCTTTCTTTTTGAAAGCCTGCTTTGTTGAGTTTGTAACAATCTGCTGACCTTAACCAGTGGATGGTGCTTCTTTGTATATTTAACTCAACCAATTTATACTAATTATTATGAAAGATAATCGCAGAGACTTTCTCAAAAAAGGCACTTCACTGGCAGCTGCATTGTCATTAGGTGTTGTAGGCGCGTCTGTAGCTACCCCCAAAATTGATAACCAATCAGAATCAGCGGCAGCAAAAAAAAATCCGCTATGGTCTAGCCTGGTAGAAGGGCCGGATACCCCAAAAATGACCATGAGTGTGGGCGCAAATGCCACCGTATCAAACATGAAATGGATAAAACAATTCGGCTGCGACTATGTGCACATGGGCGGACCGCGCATGCCATGGACAGAAGAAGGGTTAAAAACAATAATAGACCGCTTTAAGGCAGAGGGCCTTACCGTTATTAATATGATGATCAATTTCTCGGGTGCTATTATTCATGGCACTGACGGCAAAGATGCAGAGATCAAATTAGTACAGGATTCTTTAATTGCGGCAGGCAAGGTTGGCCTCCCAGTGGTTGAATATAATTTTTACTCGCACCGCGCGGTAGAGGGTTATTATGATGTGGTTGGCCGCGGCGGTGTACAATACCTGGGTTATGATTATTACCGGAAAGGGCAGCCTAACCAGGCAGATAATAAATGGAACTATAAAACTGCCCGCCGGCAGCCGGATGAGGAGAATCTTGCAATGGTTGAGTTAGGCCCCACAGAAAAGGAGCCTGCGCAAACCGCCGCCAAAGCCTGGGAAAATATTGAATACTTTTTAAAAGCGGTTATTCCGGTAGCCGAAAAGGCTGGTGTACGCATGGCTTTGCATCCTAATGATCCGCCGCCGCCAATGAGCCGTGGTTCGGAGCAGATCATGTCGACCTTTAAAGACTGGAAACATCTTTTTGATTTAGTAGAAAGCCCTTCAAACGGCATGACGTTTGACTGTGGCGTTTCGACTGAAATAGGTGAAAATGCTGTAGAAGTAGCCAAATACATGCTATCGCGTAACCGCATCAACCATGTACATTACCGAAATGTTATTGTAGATACACCAAGAATAAAATATGTGGAAGTGATGATAGATAACGGGAACGTAGACATGATGGCCGTGATGTATGAACTGGTAAAAGGTAAATACAAATATGGTATTTGGGCAGAGCATCCGCGTGATAATGAATTTGACAAAACACATCAAAGCAATGGCTTTGTATCTTACCTGTATAACCAATCATATGCCCGTGCTATGATGCAGACTTGCTTAGCACTTCAGGCGGGTTGGAAAGCCTAACTTTATGAAAGATAATCGTAGAGGATTTTTAAAAAAGGGTACTTCGCTGGCAGCAGCATTATCGTCAGGTGCAGTTGGTGCGTCAGCATCACCTGTTACAACCGATAACCGTGCCACGGCTTCAAAAAAAGTTGCATGGCCCGTAGTTGAAGGTGTTGATACGCCTAAAATGACCATGAACGTAGGCTATAACGACATGTCATCCAAAGTAAAGGCCATCAAACAATTCGGGGCCGATTATGTGCACATGGATGCGCCTGCTTTGCCATGGACAGTAGAAAAGATACAAGGCATTGTCGATCGTTTTAAGTCAGAAGGGCTTTCCATCATTAACCATAGAATAGTTTTGCCGCCCAGTATACTCCATAATATGGAAGGGCGTGATGAGGATATAAAGAAGGTACAGGACGCTATACGAATAACAGGTAAGGTGGGTATCCCGGTTATTGAATATAATTTTTATTCGCACCGTTTACGTGAGGGTTATTATAACAGCGTAGGCCGTGGCAACGCTCGCTATTTAAGTTTTGATTATAACCGCAAAATGCCAAATCCGGCAGATAATAACTGGAATGAGCCGCGTGACCGCAAAGCCGATGAAATGGCATTCGCGGCAAGCGAATTAAAAGCTACTGCCGCCGAGCCCGCTACATCCGAAGAGCAGTTTTGGGCAAATATCACTTATTTTTTAAAAGCCATTATTCCTGTAGCCGAACAATCAGGTGTAAAAATGGCGCTTCACCCTAACGATCCGCCGCCGCCGCTTAGCCGTGGTTCGGCGCAGCCGATGGGAAGTTTTGCCGGCTGGAAAAAATTATTGGCGATAGTTGACAGTCCGGCAAACGGCATGACCTTTGATTGCGGAGTATCCACTGAAATAGGCGAAAATGCCATCGACGTTTTGCACTATATGGCTGCACGCAACCGCATCAACCACATGCACTTTCGTAACGTGGTGGTAGAAACACCGAGAATTAAATATACAGAAACCTACCCCGATGCGGGTCAGGTCAATATGTTTGCCGTAATGCAGGAACTGGTGCGTGCAAAGTATAAATACGGCATATTTGCCGAGCATCCGCCGGGCAATATAATCGACAAGGAACGCGGCGGCGATTTTATAGGTTATATTTATAACCAGGCTTATGCCCGCGCAATGTTGCAGGCATGCCTTACAATTGAACAAGGATACAAAGGATAAACCTAAATTTATGAGAAGAATAATATTAATTACAGCATTGGTATTAGGTGGGCTGTTTGCCAATGCACAACAACGTTTGGGTTCATCACCCGAACAGATAAAGGATCTTACTCCCGAATGGAAGGGCGAACGCTCTGCCGACGGGCGCCCGCGTGTATCAGATCAATTGCTTGAACGGTTAAAAAAAGTAACTGTTGATGAAGCATGGGAAAAATTAAAAGCCAAAGGATATCTGAGTCAATATGAAAGCGACTGGAAAATACTCCACCCGGATAGTGTTATGACTGGGCGGGTGGTAACGGCACAATACATGCCTGCCCGGCCGGATCTTAATGCAGTAGTAACTACTACAGGAAAGGCTGAGGGCCGTTCTCAGCATGGCGGTCAAAACTTATGGCCCATTGATATATTAACTAATGGCGACGTGTATGTTGCAGATGCTTACGGAAAAATAGCTGATGGCACCCTGATGGGATCAAGCCTGAGCAGTTCTGTATGGGGCAGGGCCAAACGTGGTGTAATATTTAACGGAGCGATAAGGGATGTAGCAGAGGTGTCCGAAATTAAAGGCTTTAATGCCTGGGTAAAGGGTACAGATCCGTCAGCTATCAGCCAGGTACAATTAACCAGCATTAATCAGCCAATACGCATTGGCCGCGTCACCGTTTTGCCCGGCGATGTAGTACTGGCAAACCAGTATGGAACTGTATTTATCCCAGCACATTTGGTTGCTGATTTGGTGCTTGACTCAGAATTTCAGGGCGTTCATGACCAGTTTGAACGGACCAGGCTGCTGGAGGGCAAATATTTATCGGGTCAGATACATGGCGCATGGAGCGATGAAATAAAAAAAGATTTTTTGAACTGGCTAAACCACTATCCGGGCAAATTACCAATGCCTAAAAAAGAGTTAGACGAATATTTGAAAGCACATGGCTATTAATAAAAATATTATCGGGGTATTGCTTGCTTTTAGCTTTTGCCTGGGGCGAATGGCATCGGCACAAACCATCTCTAAAGAAGAATTAACATTCTTAACCTCAGAATGGAAAGGCGAACGCTTTGCCGATGGCCGGCCAAAAATTTCTGATGATCTGTTAACACGGGCCAAAAACATAGGCCTTGATGATGCCTGGACCGCGCTTAAAAACTTAGGCTATGTTAACCAATTTGAAGGTGGCTGGAAAACCGTTAATGATGAAGCAGTGACCGGCCGCGCCGTTACCGCTATGTTTATGCCAAGCCGCCCCGACGTGGAAAAGAATATAAAGGCCAGGGGTGCAAAACAGGGCCGCGCGGGCAATACCAATTCATGGCCCATTGACGTTTTAGTTAAGGGCGATGTATATGTAGCCGATGGCTTTGGAAAGATTGCCGCAGGTACTTTAATGGGAAGCACGCTTGGTAACTCTATCTTCAGTAAATCGGGCAATGGGGTTGTGTTTGATGCTTCGGCGAGGGATGTGGAAGGGTTGTCAGAAATTAAAGGATTTAACGCCTTTGTGCGCGATTTTCATCCGTCGTTTTTAGAGAATGAGGTGTTGATGGGTTTAAATACGCCTATTCGCATAGGTGGCGCAATGGTATTACCCGGCGATTTGGTAATTGCTAAAAGAGAAGGCGTGCTTTTTGTACCTGCTCAATTGGCCGAGCAAGTAGTTGCTACTGCCGAGTTTGTTTCGCTTAAAGACGATTTTGGGTTTGAAATGGTAAAAGCCGGCAAATTTAAAACCGGGCAAATAGACAGCGAATGGACGCCCGAAGTAAGGCAGGCTTTTTATAAATGGGTTGATGAGCATCCGGGTAAAATAAAAATGAGCCGCGCTACAATAGATAAGATACTGGAGAAAAGGACGTGGTAACCAAATTCACTATTAAACCAATTAACTAATAAACCATAAGAAGATGAGTGATAATCGCAGAGACTTTATTAAAAAAACAGCAGCGCTGGCAGCTGCACTGTCTGTGGGCGGCGGTGGTATGGCAGAGGCTGCCCCGCTAATAGCGAAAGAGACTGAAAAATTAGAAAATTCAGCAAAACCCTCACAGATCAAGATCGCCGGACAGATCACACCCGAGCCAGATGATGATACCTTTGCTTTTTACAACCAGATGGGCATTAACCAGGCTGTGTTATGGACCAATGCAAAAAAATCAAGCGGCGAATATTATGGGAGCCGTAAAAGACTTTTTGCAGATCATGGAATAAACGTGTATGGCTTTGGAAACAACGACGTACATAACCAGGACAAGCTGGTACTTAACCTGCCCGGTCGTGACGAAAAGATAGAGGAATACAAGGCCCACTTGCGTAGTTTGGGCAAAGCCGGTATTGGATATACCACTTATGCGCACATGGGTAATGGTATATGGGATTCGGATGTACGCGGCCTTGCCCGTGGTGGTGCCGACGCAAGAGATTTTAATGTAGATGCGCCAAATCATGGCAGATGGGATGCCAACAGGTACCACGCCCCGTTAAGCCATAGCAGGCAATATACACGCGACGAAATCTGGGCCAACTTTAAATATTTTATTCAGGCAGTTGTTAGAACGGCCGAGGAAAACAATGTGCATATCGGTATCCACCCTGACGATCCGCCGATACCTGAGTTAGCGGGTGTGCCGCGTTTGTTTACCAGCTTTGAAGGATATAAACACGCTTTGGACCTGGCTAATAACAGCCCAAGCGTAGGCTTATGCCTTTGCGTTGGCTCATGGATGGAAGGCGGCGATAAGCTGGGTAAAGATTCGGTAGGGATGATAGATTATTTCGGAAAGAAAAAAAGGTTGTACAAAATACATTTCCGTAATATTTACGCGCCGTTGCCGCATTTTGTAGAGTCGTTTGTTGACGATGGTTATACCGATATGTATACCATTATGCAAGCCTTAAAGCGTGTGGATTTTGACGGCGTTATTATTCCAGATCATATCCCCAAAATGGCAGGCGGGCCAAACGTGGGCACCGCTTATACCATTGGCTATATGAAAGCGCTGCTTAACCGGGTAAACGCAGAAGTATAAACCGTTTAGCACATAACAAAAAAGACCAATTGAAAGCGTTTTCAATTGGCCTTTTTTGTTTAAGCTTGTTTCACTTGTGGTGAAACAAAATGTAACAAGTGAAACAAGATTTATACTTAAAACACTGTTTATAAGTCGATTGTGTAAAAGTGATGTAACAAAATGTAACAACTTATTCGTCAGTTTTTTTAAGTATAGTATTAGTATTGATAGTTGATAATCAAACGATTACAAATTGTCAATTTTAGCAGTGGTGAAACAAGTTTTTGAAACAAGATCACCAACAATTAATACCACCATTATACCTGTTGCCCGAAGTGACAAAAATTACTCCAATACTATCTTCTGATGTTGAAAAGGTATCTCCACATTAGCGAAGCCATGCTGGTTCAACGTGTTGGCAAAATGCTGCTGCACCTCATACTCGCCGTGAACCAGGAATATCTTTTTAACTTTTTTAGGGTCCTGGCAGTTTAAAAAATGCAGCAGGTCCTCATAATCGCCATGGGCGCTCATTGATTTAATGGACCGCACCTCGGCCTTAACCTCGTACTTTTCGCCAAATATCCATACTTCATCATCGCCGTGCAACAAACGCCCGCCAAGCGAATTTGGTTCGCAATAACCAACAATTAAAATAGTGGTTTTTTCATTATTAATATTGTTTTTAATATGATGTTTTACCCTACCCGCCTCTGCCATGCCTGATGATGAAATGATTACGCAAGGGCGTGGGTCATCATTTAAAGCGATAGACTCTTCTGTTGATTGTATAAACCGCAACCCTTTAAAAGCGAACGGATCAGCATCAATTGCTAAAACTGCTTTCACATCCCGGTTATAAACTTCGGGGTGATCTTTTAATATCTGCGTAGCTTTGTCTGATAAAGGGCTGTCAACATAATACGGTAATTCGGGCAATACACCTTTTAACTCCAGCGAATTTAGCGCATATAACAATTCCTGTGTGCGGCCAACACTAAACGCCGGAATAATAACCTTGCCTTTTTTAATGAGGCATGTTTGTTTAATTACCTCCAGCAAAGCATCCTCAATAGGTTCAAGCTCCTTATGCAGCGAATCGCCATAGGTCGATTCCAGCAAAATGTAATCAACCTGCGGGAAGCGTTGCGGGTTTTTTAAAAGCAGGTCGCCATATTGGCCCACATCACCACTAAAAGTTATACGGGTTTCCTTGCCGTTTTCCTGTACAACCAGGTGCACCGCGCAGCTGCCCAATAGGTGGCCCGCATCGCTAAAATGAAATTTTACATTTGGTGTTATAGCGTACTCCTCATGATATTCAACAATCTTAAATAAACGCAGTGCTTCCATAGCCTGATCCTCATTATACAAAGGCTCTAATAATGGCAAACCGTTTTTTGCACGATGCTTATTACTATATTCTACATCGTTCATTTGTATCCTGGCCGAATCCAGCAAAAGTATCCGGGTTAGATCCATAGTGGCCGATGTACAAAATATTGGCCCGTTAAATCCTTCGGCAACTAAGCGCGGTATCAAGCCGCAATGATCAATATGGGCATGCGATAGTATCATATAATTAAGCTTTTGGGGGTTAAAGCCAAAATGTCCATTCATATTACCGGTATTCTCGCCCAGGCCCTGAAACATACCGCAATCCAATAAAATGCCGGTACCATCCTGTAAACGTAGTAAATGTTTGCTGCCGGTAACGTTGCGGGCAGCTCCATGAAAAGTTATATCCATTATATAATTCAGGTTGAAACAAGAACAACGAAAGTGATAAAAAAAAGTTTAATTAAAATAAAACTAAAATATTAGTTGCATGTTTAGTTTCTAACTAATATATTCGTTTAGAATTATGTTACCCCTCACCTGATCTCAAATTATTAATACCATGGAAATTAAAGAACTGACCCGTGCCGAAGAACAATTAATGCAAATACTATGGCAATTAAAAAAAGGCTTTGTAAAAGATGTGATGGCCCAATTGTCGGAGCCATTACCTGCCTATAATACGGTATCAACCATTATCCGGATACTTGAGGCAAAGGGTTTTGTAAGCTACATTTCTTATGGTAAAAGCCATGAGTATTTTCCGCTGATAAGTAAAGAAACGTATCAAAATTTTGCTACTGATAAATTAATGAGCGGCTACTTTGATAACTCTGTACAACACATGTTCTCGTACTTTGTAAAAAAAGAAAAGATTGATTTGAAGGAAGCTGATGAGATTTTAAAACTGATTAAAAAACTAAAAAACAAATAGGCATTTTATAACAGTAATTAAAACAAAAAGGCAAACCGGTAAGAGTTGCCTATACGGTGCCTATAAGCTTCACGTTAAAAAAAGCTGATTTAAAAAATTGAATTTAATATCTTATATTAGAGTTTAATATTTTACAACTAATAAAATACCCCAACACAATGGAAATTAAAGAACTGACCCGTGCCGAAGAACAATTAATGCAGATATTATGGCAGTTAAAAAAAGGCTTTGTAAAAGATGTGATGGCCGAACTGCCAGAACCGCTTCCTGCGTACAATACCGTATCTACCATTATCAGGATACTGGAAGCAAAGGGTTTTGTAAGCTATATGGCGCATGGTAAAAGTCATGAGTATTTTCCGTTGATAAGTAAAGAGGCGTATCAAAGTTTTGCTACCGATAAATTAATGCATGGCTACTTTGATAATTCTGTACAACACATGTTCTCGTACTTTGTTAAAAAGGAAAAGATTGATTTGAAAGAGGCCGATGAGATCATGAAACTGATTGAAAAACTAAAAAACAAGTAAGGCTATGAGCTGGTGGCATTATTTATTACTGGTAAATTTTTACCTGGTATTATTTTTTGGCTTTTACGCTTTGTTATTGCGCAGGGAAACATTTTTCCAGCTTAACCGGATATATTTAGTTGCCGCCTCTCTTCTTTCATTTTTTATTCCGCTTATACAATCTAACTGGGTAAAGAACCTGTTTATTACCAAAGAGGTTCAACACACTATTTTTAACAGCCCTATACTTAACAACCCTGTCATGATTTATGGCAGCAGCTTTACACCGGCTCAAAACTCATTAACATTAGGCGAAATAGTTAACGGTATATATATAGCCGTTACCTTGTTCTTAACATTAAGGCTAATATGGCAGCTGGTAATATTAAAAAAAGCTATAGAAAAACCTTCTCCATCTGCAGCTTATTCGTTTTTTAAAAAAATAAGCCTGGGCAATAACCTGGAAAGCCCGGATGTTATAGCCGCTCATGAGCAGGTACACGCGGGCCAATGGCACTCGGTTGATGTAATGATAATTGAAACAGTAATGATAATTAACTGGTTTAATCCGGTAGTTTATTTGTACCGTTTTGCCATAAAATATATACATGAATTTATTGCCGACAGGCAGGTAGTAAAAGCCGGAACAGATAAGGCCGATTATGCTTTGCTGTTACTTAGTCAAACTTTTAATGTACCCACCCATACATTGGTAAACCCATTTTATAATCATAGCCTGTTAAAACAGCGTATTAAAATGCTTCAAAAAAGCAAGTCGCATCGTATAGCGCTGGCTAAATATGGCTTATCTGCCCCGTTATTTATGATGATGATGGTACTTTCATCAGCAACCATAAATAATAGCAAGGCTGTTAAAGTCATCGATCAAAAAGCCGAAAATGTTTTTTCGTCTTCAACAGATGAACTTGCTGCAAGCATTACAGACCATGCCGAAATACCGGCCGGCACAGTACCGAAAACCGATCCGTATGTAGAAATGTATAATAAAAGCAAGGAACTAAGGATTGATACCGCCCAACTTTCTGCTAACGAAGCTTACACTTCGGTAGAAAGCGCCCCAAAATTTCCGGGCTTACTTGCAGATTTTTTGCGCAGTAACATTAAGTACCCTGCCGCCATGCGCCAGGCAAATATACAGGGAAAGGTAATTGTACAGTTTATTGTAGAAACCGATGGCTCGATAAAGGGCATTAAAGCAATTGAAGACCCGGGTTACGGATCGGGCGAAGAAGCCGAAAGAGTAATGGCGCTATCGCCAAAATGGGCACCGGCTTATCAAAATGGCAAGCCCATAAAAGTAATGTACTCGGTACCCATAAATTTCACGTTAAGCACTTCGCGAAATACAGCGCCCGATGCAAATAAGGTTTTTACAGTTGCCGAAAAACAGCCCGAGTTTCCGGGTGGGCCTGAAAAATTCAGTGAGTTTTTAACCCATAATATAAGGTATCCTTATGCCATGCGCCAGGCAAACGTACAGGGAAAAGTAATTGTGCAGTTTATTGTAGAAGAAGACGGCTCTCTTTCTAACATCCAGGTATTGAAAGATCCGGGATTTGGTTCGGGCGAAGAAGCGGTTAGAGTACTGATTTTATCACCTAAATGGGCACCAGGCTATCAAAATGGCAAGGCCGTAAGAGTTGCTTACACAGTGCCGGTAAACTTTACTTTAGAAAAATCAAACCCGCAAATGCACGGAGCAATAGCTGATACCGGATCACGCAAATTTGCAGGTACGGTAACTTCACCCAAAGGAGTGACCAGCGGCTCAGTTGCTTTTATAGATATAAAAGATCTTACAACTGTAAAAGATGCGATGAAAAGCCGGGGACTTGATAACCCTTTATTTTTTGTTGATGATGTAAAAAAAGACAGGTCGGCTTTTGATAACATGGATGTAAGTAAGATTGAAAATATTCTAATAGTAAACAAGGGAGCAACTATAAAACCTGGCATAGACTCATCAAACGGGATAGTTTTTATACGTACTATCAATCATTAAGAAAAAAATTGCTTTTTAATTCAGGGAAACCTTACTAAGCTACAAGCTTAGTAAGGTTTTTTTAGTTGCATTTCATTGAATATCATTTGCTTATATTAATTATTATTTACATTTATATAAAATAACCAAATCATGAACTGGAAAATAATATTTCAACTATCGCTTTTCGGGCTAATTATGGCCTTTGGTACTGTATCCCTTATACCCGAAAAAATTGAACCTTTTTTTTGGCTGGTAATATTTGTTTTTTGCACTTATGTAATTGTTAAAACCTGCCACAGTAAATATTTTTTACACGGATTTTTAGTGAGTATAGTTAATTGCGTATGGATAACCGTGGTACATTATTTCTTTTACGATAGCTATACCATGCATCACCCGGATATGGCTGCGATGTATACAGGTACCCACCCCCGCCGTATGATGCTTGTTTACGGACCTATATTTGGTGTAATGTTTGGTGTTATATTGGGACTCTTTTCGTTAGTGGCTTCAAAAATTTTAACTAAGAAAGCACAGTGAGGGCAAGATTTTTCTATTTGTAAAACATTCACTAACTTTTTTAATTAAAACAAAATATGTTCTGTATAAATTATTAATTTTGGCAATTGATAAGCACATAATTAATAAATGATGAAACCTTTTATCTCAAAAACATTTTACGGCGTTATAAATTACGCGGTGGCCCTGTTATTAATTGCATCTCCATGGTTATTCCATTTTGCTCAATTTGGGGGCGCGGCCCTATTTTTACCTATTATTATAGGATGGTTTCAATTAATTATGGCCATATTTAGTAAAAACCCTCTGGGCTTTCTTGATGTGTTCCCTATGCAAATGCATAATTGCCTTGATGTACTTACCGGTTCTTTTTTACTGGCATTACCCTGGACATACAGTTTCTCATCGCAAGTATGGGCTCCGCATTTTTTCCTGGGATTGGTACTGATTATAATGGGCGTTTTTGCAGATGGGTCACCATTTTTAACTAAACCGCACCGTGCACTTCCTGAAGCCGGAATAACATCTACCGATGCAAGTGAAGGCAGATTAAACAATTACTAAAAAACATCAGCATAAATAACAAAAAAGCGGATCAATGAAAAATTGACCCGCTTTTTTGTTGTAAGCGGAGTATTATATAGGGGTTAAAAAACTTCGTTCAATCCTAAAAATATTCCTTTTGAGCCATAATTACCTACCCCGTAATCAATACAAAGATTGGAGCGGGTATATTTATTAAATAGTAAGCGCAAGCCCGCACCTACCCCGGGCTCAACAAATTCCATTAAATTTATGCTGTGCTTGTTGCTTGCCGATTCAATGTTAGTAAAAAGCACGCCACTAAGTAATTTATTTTTTGTTATAGGGAAACGATACTCAGCTTCGCTGTATGCAAAAGAGGTGCCTTTAAAACGTCCAATAGTGTAGGCCCTGCCAATTCTATTGGATGCATCGCTGCCTGTACCTGGTAGCTCTAAATAAGGTATGGAGCCATTAAGCAGGTAACAGCCCCAATACCAAAATGCCAATATATGCTCCGGATTAACTTTTGACAGGCTCCAGTATTTTCTTAACTCGGTTTTTAACTGCATTGCTTCATGATCACTACCTAACCAGGACTGATTCATTCTTAAAACTATGTCGGCATATATCCCTTTGTATTGCCTGTTAACCTGGTCCCTTGAATTATATTCTATATTAAATAACAATCCATTGGCCTCATATCCAAGAGTTGGAAAATTATTAAGCATACTGTACCTAAAATTATGTGTATTAATATTTGGCCCCGTTTTTCGTTCATCATCTATATTATTATATATATTAAATATAACCCCGGCACCCGCATATACATGATTAAATATTTTGCGGTATACCCTTTCTGATAATTTTATATAAGTATATTTTATAGGGAAAACATCTGCGTTATTAGAAAGCGGCAAATCGGCAATTGAAAACGTACCATCGCCCTGCACTTTATGCCCCGTACCTACACCATAATCAAGTGCAACGGTTCGTCCAACTTGCACGCCGCCTTGTATATTAAATATATCATTGTTAGTAAATATATTATTCTTGGCTTCAAAAGATGCCAGGCCGTTGGTAGACAGGTATGCATTTGCGTTAACTACCGAAAAAGTAGTTGTTTTAGGGTTACCAAATACTTTACCACCCGTTGATGTTACCCCAATAGCAAATCCAACGCTTGGGTTATAACCGGCTGATGGCAGCGTAGAGAAATTAGAGTGAGTTTGTTTTGTTGTATCGATATAGTGTTTACCACTAAATATTGAGCTTATTATTTCTTTTGCATCGGTTTGCCGCCTTAATACTTCAGGCGAATCCTCTTTGTCCTGCGCAAATAATATCCCGGTACTAAGTACCATGCAAGCCGTAAGGGCATGCTTCCACACGTGTTTAGTCAATTTTTTAATTAGGGTTAAAGGCTGCAATATAATTAAAGTGTCATAAAAATAAAAATTATCGTAACAATAAAGATACAACCAACTAAATACACAGTTTGAATGAAAAAAGGGGGCGGTTTTTGCTTGAGTTATTTAAACCTTATTAAGTTATTTTAAACCTTAAGTAAATTTAATAGTCAAAAACAATACATAAATAATTAAATGCCATGGATATATTAAGAATATACTGGGATTATTTCTTTGGTAATCCTGATGTGGTATTTTTCAAGGTTTGCCTTGGAGAAATATATTAAATTTAAACAAAAAAAAGGGATGAAACAGATAATTGTTTCATCCCTTGGTATATAACATTGGTAGTACCCTCTATTCAATAACCGTTACTTTAAGCATATTAGTTTTACCATGCTTAACAATTGGTATAGCAGCGGTATTAATAACCACATCGCCTTCTTGTACCAGGTTTTCAGCTTTAAGCAAATTATTTACGTCACTTATGGTTTGGTCGGTACTTTCTACTTTATCATAATAAAAGGTACGTACACCCCACAGTAAGCTCAATGCATTTAACAGGTGTTTATTTGAAGTAAAGATAAAAGTACGCGCTTTGGGCCTATAGCTTGAAATTTGAAAGGCAGTATAACCCGAAATAGTCATGGATACTATCCCTACTGCATTCGTATGCTCTGCCAGGTAAACTGCCGATTCGCATACTGCATCACTTAAATAGCCCGGAGAATTAACGTCTGATACTGATTCTTTATCTGAATTATATGGGTAGCCCAATTCTTCAACGTTACGTACAATTTTGGCCATAGTTTCAATAACTATCAGTGGAAACTCGCCTACTGATGTTTCGCCGCTAAGCATAACTGCATCCGCGCCATCCAATACAGAGTTGGCAACGTCATTAACTTCGGCGCGTGTTGGGCGCGGTGTGGTTATCATTGATTCTAACATCTGCGTAGCAACAATAACCGGTTTTGATGCGGCACGGCATTTACGGGCAATCATTTTTTGCAGTAATGGAACTTCTTCTAAAGGCATTTCAACACCAAGGTCGCCACGCGCAACCATTACACCGTCTGTAGCCTCTATTATAGCATCAATATTATCAATAGCTTCAGGTTTTTCAATCTTAGCTATTACTTTAGCAGCTTTACCGCTGCGGGCAATAATTTGTTTAAGCTCAATAATATCATCGGCGTTACGTACAAACGAAAGGCCAACCCAATCCACATCCCACTCTAAAGCATATTTCAGATTTTCAAGGTCTTCTTCTGTTAAGCTGGGGATAGATACTTTGGTATTAGGCAAATTAACCCCTTTGCGCGAGGTTAAAATACCGCCGTGCATTACTTCGCAAACTACTTTATCAATTTTGTTAGTTTCAATAACCCGCATCTGTATTTTTCCATCGTCCAATAAAATAATTTCATTGGCCTGTACATCCTGCGGAAAAGTATCATATGTTATATATATCTGATTGTCATCGCCAATACATTCATGGGTAGTAATATTAATATGTGTACCGTTAACCAGGTGAATGCCGCCATCTTTTACCAGGCCAATGCGGATTTTAGGTCCCTGTAAATCGGCCAGTATAGCTACATTGGTTTTATGTTGTTCGTTTATCTCCCTTATGGTATCAACAATTTTTTTATGATCTTCAGGTTTTCCATGAGAGAAGTTTAATCGGCAAACATTTACGCCTGCTTTAATCATGGCTAATAATGTTTCTTTGGGGGATGAAGCCGGCCCCATGGTGGCAACAATTTTGGTGCGGTTATACGGTATATTCATAGTTATCAGTTTGCATATATGTTATACGTTTACATTAACGGGTATAACATCTTCTAAATTTTGCGCTAAAATAGCAGATTTTCGCGTGATTTTATTTTTTTAGGATCAATCTTTACAGCCGCAACAATTTCTGGTATACGATTTAATGCCGAAACAAGGTTATCAAGGTCATTATCGTCAATATAATTTTTAATCATTAAAAAATAATCTGCCTTTTTCATTTCGGGAATCAGGTACCCGTCAGACCCTTTATTAGCTATAAAATAAAAATCGGTCTCACTGGCCTCCCAATTATACATGAACAAAGAGAAAAGCACAGGCGCAGCACCCTGATAAATATCAACGGCTAAATCATCAGCACGCACAAAATTAAAATTTAAATATTTGTTAATAAGATAACAAACACGGTAGTCTTTAAGCGAAGTTGTTACTGCAATCAGAACAAAATCAAGATCTATCTCAAACTTTAAAAATTTCCTGTTCAATTATCATTACATTTGCGCCGGTAAAAATACAAATTGAAACCTTTTTATCTAAAATTTTGTTAGCCTCTAAACTAAAAAGTTTTAGATTTGATATTTGATAGATTTTATTTTTCTTTGCACTGAAATTATTAATCATTAAACTATAATACTATGTCTGATATCGCTTCAAGAGTAAAAGCTATAATCGTAGAA
>NZ_JAQBOD010000059.1 GCF_028288205.1 Mucilaginibacter sp. | reverse complement strand
AACGCGATAAATAGGTAATTAAGTTTAATCTGTTTCATGGGATTTATTGTTATATAGTTATTTGAAATGAAATTCTGTATGAACGCCCGGGCATAGGATAGCTTTGCACTACCACGTAGCTTTTGTTGAATAGGTTATTTACTTCTGCCGAAAGCATTATCGGGCAATGATTAAATACGCCTTTATAAACTATTGACGTATCGCTAATAGCATACGATGGCATATAATCGGCAGGCTGGTTATCGTTATCATAGTATCGTGACGAAGAAAAAATCTGGTTATAATAAATACCTAAGGCCCCTCTATTGATACCAGCGTTTAAGGCGACCGTATTTTGGGGGATGTAAGGCAATTGATTAAGGTAGGTTGAGGATGTAGGGTCCGTTATATTAAGTGCTCGCTGATAGGAATAATTAACTGATAAGGATAACTTATATATTGCCGAAAGCTTAGCTTGTGTTTTTAAACCAACATCCAATCCTTTAATATCAACTTTACCAAAGTTTTGGGTAGAGCCATTGTATAAGCTTGGTATAAATACAATTTTGTTGAGTACGTTATTGTAATAAGCATCTGTAGTAAATGCAACATAATCAAGCAGACCAGTCAAGCTTTTAGTATATGATATACCTAAATCATATTGGTTAGTATATTCCGGTTTTAAGGTTGTATTGGGCGAAAAACCATAATACAGTTCATTAAACGTAGGTACACGGAATATATATTTATAAAAGCCCCTTACCTGGAAGTTTTTATCATCAAATGGCTTTATGGTAGCCATAACCGTTGGCGAAAAGATATTTCGGTTTGGTACCGTTGTACCTGTTCTAACTGTTTCGCTGATATTAGTATTGAGCAAGCTTCCCTGTAAGGTCAAATCGCCTAATATTAAATTGGTTGCCAGTACATTTAATAGTGTTACACGCGTTGGGAAACGGAAATTGGGTATATCTGCATCCATATTATTTACCGACAAATCTGTAGCATAAGAAACCTCCCAATTCGGCATAAAATGATAAGCTATAGCACCCGACTGATAAAACTCGCGTTGGTTATAATGCTGGTCAAGTATACCTGACGAACTTGGAAACTGCGGGTCGAAATAATGCAGGTTATTTTGCGAGAATTTTGAATTGATCAATAAATGCAATCCGGTTTTCCAGATATGCTCATATCCTGCCTGTACAAACAAATCACGGTTCCATAAACGCTGGCCCAATGGCGGCGGCGTATAAAGTATAACCGCGCCAGGTAAACCACGATCTGAATTGTAATAGTTAATATGCAGATTAAATTTATTGCTGTCGGTTTTGTTCCAGTATAAGGCACCATCAATTTGCTGTGCGGCTATGTCCGACCCGGAGCGGGTTTGTTGGGAAATAGTAGCGCCATTATCAATTAAATATTTATAACGGCCATTGGCATTTTCTGTATAGCTATTAACAATAAATGACCAGTTATTACTTAAACGCTGTTGCCATTGCAGATAAGGGTTTACCAATCCAAAGCTACCTGTTTTAATACCGGCTGTAATTAAATATGGTTTAGCGGCATTTAATTGTGGTTTTATAGTTTCGATAGATAACACACTGGCCGAGGCAAATGCCCTTGCTGTTTGAAGAATATCAGGCGGCTGACCGTTATATAAGGTAATAGCCTGTACATTATTTAAGTTTAGTTTACCCAGGTCAACCTGGCCGTTCTCGGCATCGTTTATTTGCACACCGTCATACAATATCGAAGTATGATTAGCTCCAAGTCCCCGAACAGATACTGTTTTTAATCCGCCAATACCGCCATAATCTTTAATAATAACGCCCGAGAAATCGCGGATAGCATCAGCAACATTAAAAGCATTGTATTTAATAAATTCATTGGCCGAAATTGTTTGTGATGGAACAATAACCTGCAGTTTAGGTACAGTTGATGAATTTACAGTAACTTCTTTTAATTTTTGGGCTGTGTCAATTTGCGCAAAAAGATGGGTTGATGAAATAAAAAGCAGCAACACGATCAAGCATCCCGGCAGGTGCCGTAAACGATCGAAAATGTATAATACTGTTTTTTTCATGCCGATGTAAGTAAAACTTACAGCAAACAGGAACAGATTATTGGAATGAAAACACACCGATATAAAGAGAGCATCTCACATCCAAGCTTCAATCCCCGAAAGCTGTGAATAATATAGTACTCTGGCAGGTCTTCTGACTTACTCCCCTTTCGTCCTGTCTTCCCAATTCACTTTACAGTGAATAGTGACTAATTGAATAGACTACGGTTATGGAGCTTACAGCTGCGGGACAGTTACAGATTTACACTGTATTCCCTTTTAATTCTTAATGATTGTTATCATTAAGAAACCTAAAGCATTACAAAAGTAGAATAAGTATTTAATAACGCAAATTATCCATGTATATTTAAACTAATGAAATATTACTACACCTTACTCCTGCTTATACTAAGCCTGTGCGTGTCGGCACAACAGATTGATACCATTTCTTTAAAGAATATGCTCGTAGCGCATCCTGAATTGTTTGCCGGCATATTAAAACATCCCACGCAAAACGAGGTACAAATATTGTACACGCAGATAGATCGGGATAAAAATAACGTCCCGCATTTTACTTCATATAGTTATCGCCTCGATGCCAAGCATTATTTTTACCCGGCCAGCACAGTTAAGCTACCTACTGCCATATTCGCGCTGGAGAAAATTAATGAGCTGAAAAATCGCGGTATTAAAAGAGCTACCACCATGCATACCGATAGCAGCTTTACGGGCCAAAGTAAAATACTTGCAGATACATCAGCGCCAAATGGCCAACCGTCAATAGAAAATTATATAAAAAAAATACTTTTGGTAAGCGATAATTACGCTTATAACCGGCTTTATGAATTTGTGGGCCGTGAAGAGATCAACAAAAAACTAAAAAAATACAATTTAAGCAACACCCGTATAATTGGTAGATTGGCCGTTGGAGATGGCGGCGAAAGTGCCAAACATACAAACCCTATTATATTTATAACAGGCGATAAAATTATTACCCAACCTGAACAATACGACAGTAATGACTACTCTATGCACCTGGATAATATGGTGCAAGGCAAAGGGTACCTGGACCGGAACGACAAACTGGTTATGCAACCATTTAGTTTTGCCAATCTTAATGTTTATACCATTGCCGATCAGCAAATGGTTTTAAAGCGTTTGCTCTTCCCCGAGATTTTTCCAAAAAAACAGCGCTTTAATTTAACCGCTGATGATTATAATTTCATCTATCATTATATGAGCATGTTCCCTACCGAAAGTAAAAAACCCACCTATAATAGGCCGGAGTATTTCCCGGCTTACTGTAAGTTTTTGTTTTATGGTGGCGATAGCACGGCAGTAATTAATCCTGACATCCGGATATTTAATAAGCCCGGCGATTCGTATGGCTATGATATTGATAATACTTACATTGTCGACTTTAAAAATAAGGTCGAGTTTATGCTGACAGCCGTAGTTCAATCAAACGAAGACGGTATATATAATGATAATCAGTACGAGTATGCAACTGTTTGTCTGCCCTTCCTCAAAAATTTGGGACAGATGATCTATCAATATGAGTTAACCCGATCCAAAAAACATCTTCCTGATCTGTCAAAATTCAAGTTTACTTACCCATGATAGTAGTCCATTTTAAATAAATTAAAACCTCAGGGCCTGAATGCTGTTTATTTGATATAGATTAAATATTATGGCAGTCATAGCAATACACCCCATTAAAAGGAATACAACTTCTGAACAAGAAGATATAAATTTAAACTGGCCCGAGCGGTACATCTCTATCGCGGCAGGTGTAAAACTTGCTTTATCCGGATTGGGTAATTTATTTTCAAGCCCATTTACCAGTATTTTAAAATTAGGCGCGGGCGGATATTTATTAAATCGCGGCGTTAGCGGGCATTGCGCTATTTACTCAAGGATAGGAAAAAATACACAGGAACCGGTTAATATTAATATCCGGTCGGCTTTTACTATTAACAAGCCACGCCAGGAAGTTTATAATTTTTGGCGCAAACTGGATAACCTTCCTTTATTTATGAACCATTTGGAAAGCGTGGAACTATTGGATAACGAGCGCTCACACTGGGTGCTTAAATTACCTACCGGAGTTGGTACCGTAAGCTGGGACGCGAGCATAGTAAAAGATAAACCCGGCGAAGTAATTGGCTGGAGTTCATTACCCGATTCAATAATTGATAATGCCGGCAAAGTATATTTTAGGGACGCGCCTGACGGCAAAGGTACTTTGGTTGATGTAGTAATAACTTACCAGCCACCTGCAGGCGGCGTTGGTGCAAGCATAGCGCATATATTAAACCCTTTCTTTAAAAACATAGTTGATAATGATGTGCGCAATTTTAAGCAGTACATGGATATTGATACCTCTTTAAAACCGGTTATAGCCCACAATGGGAAAAGTCATAAGCCGACAACACATAAATCGGCTTCAAATTAAACTTCGCAATAATTGTAAAACAGGAAAGCCCCGCTATTTGCAGGGCTTTCCTATTTTGTTTAAATCCACGTTTATCACTATACTTAGTAAGAGTTCTTCATGAATTAATAAGATCAGTTAAAGGACTAATATAAGTAGAAAAAAATCAACTTTCGGAAGAATGGCTAAATTTATTGGTCAAAAAAAAGACCCGCATGGGCGGGTCTTTTAAATATCTGTAAAATACGACTATTTTACTGCGTCAACTATCGCTTTAAATGCATCCGGATGATTCATTGCTAAATCAGCCAATACTTTACGATTTAAACCAATCTCTTTTGCAGTTAATTTACCCATTAACTGAGAGTAAGAAATTCCGTGTTGACGGGCACCAGCGTTGATACGTTGGATCCATAAAGCTCTGAATTCTCTTTTCTTGGTTTTACGGTCGCGGTAAGCGTATTGTAAACCTTTTTCTACTGTGTTTTTAGCAACGGTATAAACCTTGCTTCTTGAACCCCAATAACCTTTGGCGAGGTTCATGATCCTTTTTCTGCGTCTTCTCGACGCTACGGCGTTAACTGAACGTGGCATTTCTTTTGATTTTTGGTAGTGAGTGTTTCGTTTAAACGAAAACTTAAGACTCTAATACCTGGTTAAAAATTAATTAATTACTTCCCGATACAAAGCATACGTTTAACGTTACCCATATCAGCATTAGAAACTAAACTAGTGTGAGTTAGGTTACGCTTACGTTTTGTTGACATCTTTGTTAAGATGTGGCTTTTGTATGCGTTCTTTCTTGCAATTTTACCGGTTCCAGTAAGCTTAAAACGCTTTTTTGCACTGGAATTGGTTTTCATTTTTGGCATATCCGTTATTTATTTGTGTTAGTTAT
>NZ_JAQBOD010000033.1 GCF_028288205.1 Mucilaginibacter sp. | reverse complement strand
ATAAAATGAGTGTGATAAATGCAGTCAGAAACAAACTCATCTTACGGATATTTGCCTGCGTTAATCAGAACAGACCCTACGAAAAAAATTATTGTAAATTAGTTGTTTAGATCATAGAAATCGAACGTAGTGAGAGATCTATACACCTGTCAAACTGTGTCAAGTCGATGTATAGATTTCTCCCGTTGGTCGAAATGACAACGCTCTTAGCCGTAAACCTCTTTCTTAGCCGACGCTAAAGTATTCTTCAGTAACCCTATAATAGTCATCAAACCCACCCCGCCGGGTACAGGGGTTATCCATGATGATTTAGGGGCAACGTTTTCAAAATCAACATCGCCATAAAGCTTAAAGCCTGACTTTGTTACCATTGATGTTTCTCTGTTCATACCTACATCTATCACTACCACGCCATCTTTTACCATATCGGCAGTAATAAAATTCTTTTTGCCAATGGCAACGATCATTATATCAGCCTGTAAAGTAAAGTTTTTAATATCAGGTGTACGGCTATGGCAAATAGTTACGGTACAGTTGCCCGGATAGGTGTTACGCGCCATTAATATGCTCATAGGCGAGCCTACAATATTACTGCGACCAACCACCACACAATGCTTGCCTTGTGTTTCAATGCCGTATTCCTTTAGCATCAAAGTAATACCATAAGGGGTAGCGGGAATGAATGAGGGCAGATTACGCTGCATACGCCCTAAATTAACAGGGTGAAAGCCATCAACATCTTTACGATAGTCTATACGTTCCGTTACTTTTTCAGGATCGATATGTTTGGGTAGTGGAAGCTGAACAATAATGCCGTCAATATCAGTATCAGCATTTAGCTCTTCTACTTTTTTAAGCAGCTCTTCTTCGGTAACCGTATCCTCATAGCGCACCAGGCTTGATTTAAAGCCTACGTTTTCGCAGTTTTTTATCTTGCTGGCAACATAGGTTTCGCTGCCGCCATCATGGCCAACCAGTACAGCTACTAAGTGTGGTTTGCGCCCGGTATCTGCTAATATTTTAGCTGCTTCGGTAGCTATTTCAACCTTAAGTTTTTCTGATACGTATTTTCCGTCTAAGAGCTGCATGTATTTACTATTAAAGCGTCATTGCGAGGAACGAAGCAATCTCTAAAGAGATAGGCTTGTACGCAATTTTATAAATAGGGCTTTCGCCATTAAAATAATTTTTCCTTTTTGATTAGCATGTGTAGAGATTGCTTCGTTCCTCGCAATGACGATCGAAACAATGCCCCATATTTAACCTAATTTCAATACCGCCATAAACGCGCTCTGTGGTATCTCTACGTTACCAACCTGACGCATGCGTTTCTTACCTTTTTTCTGTTTCTCTAACAGCTTGCGTTTACGCGATATATCACCCCCATAACACTTGGCGGTAACATCCTTTCGCATTGCCTTCACTGTTTCGCGGGCAATGATCTTGGCACCTATTGATGCCTGTATAACAATTTCAAACTGCTGGCGCGGTAAAAGTTCTTTCAGCTTCTCGCAGATCTTCTTGCCAAAATCGTACGAGTTACCCCTGAAGATCAATGATGATAAAGCATCAACAGGCTCGGAATTTAATTTGATATCCAAACGCACCAAATCGCTTGTACGATAACCTATCTGGTGATAATCAAACGAAGCATAACCTTTTGATATGGTTTTTAGCTTATCATAAAAATCAAAAACTATCTCGCCCATTGGCATTTCAAACACCAGTTCCACACGGTCTGAAGTTAAATAAGATTGGTTCTTTATAAACCCACGTTTCTGTATACAAAGTGACATTACCGACCCAACAAATTCAGATTTAGTAATGATGGTAGCTTTAATATATGGCTCTTCTACACGGTCAATTTTACTTGGATCGGGCAGATCAGACGGATTATTAACTATAATTTCTTCGCCTTTGGTGGAGTAAGCAAGGTATGATACGTTTGGTACGGTAGTAATTACCGTCATATCAAATTCACGCTCTAACCGCTCCTGGATAATTTCCATGTGCAGCATGCCCAGGAACCCGCAACGGAAACCAAAGCCTAAAGCCGCGGATGATTCCGGCTCAAAAACCAGCGACGCATCGTTCAACTGTAATTTAGCCATCGATTCGCGCAGTTCTTCATAGTCATCCGTATCAACAGGATAAATACCGGCAAATACCATGGGTTTTACTTCCTCAAAGCCCTGAATACCGGTTTCGCACGGACGGGCGATAGTAGTTATCGTATCCCCAACCTTTACCTCGCGCGATTCTTTAATGCCCGATATGATATACCCAACATCGCCGGTTTTAATTACGTCTTTTGGTAATTGCTTTAATTTTAGCGTACCAACTTCTTCTGCTATATATTGCTTTTCGGTAGCGAAAAATTTCACACGGTCGCCTTTGCGTATTTCGCCATTAACTACTTTAAAATAGGCCACAATACCGCGGAACGAGTTATAAACCGAATCAAATATCAACGCCTGTAATGGCGCTTCCGGATCGCCGACAGGGGCAGGGACACGCTCAACAATAGCACGTAAAATATCGTGCACACCTAAACCTGTTTTGCCGGATGCGGCTAAAATCTCCTCGCGTTTGCAACCTATCAGCTCCACAATCTGGTCCTTAACCTCCTCGGGCATAGCGCCGGGCAGGTCCATTTTGTTTAGTACCGGGATGATCTCCAGGTCATTCTCTAAAGCTAAATAAAGATTAGATATGGTTTGTGCCTGTATACCCTGCGCGGCATCCACTATCAGCAAAGCGCCTTCGCAGGCAGCTATGGAGCGGGATACTTCGTACGAAAAATCAACGTGGCCCGGTGTATCAATCAGGTTCAATATGTATTTCTGCCCGTCAAGCTCATAATCCATTTGTATGGCATGGCTCTTTATAGTGATACCACGCTCACGCTCCAAATCCATATCGTCAAGCAGTTGCGCCTGGCTTTCGCGTTGGGTAATGGTGCCGGTATATTCTAATAACCTATCGGCAAGCGTACTTTTTCCGTGGTCAATATGTGCTATTATACAAAAATTACGTATGTGCTTCATTCAGCCGCAAAAATAGCTTTTTTGGGCGATAAATTAGTATTGTTTGAATGATTTAGCTAACTTGGAAAACAGTGTTATAAACCATCACATGAAAAAAATATTATTCATAGTCTCATTATTAGTGCCATGTTTAGGCAAGGCGCAAATAACAGAATATAAAGCCACTAACGGTATTACTTACCATATAGGCGATACCGTGCGCCTTGACAGGGGAACAAAAGCCGATGGCTCGTTTTTATATTTAGAAGAAAGAATGGTGCCCAACCCGCGTGGCGGCCACAATTTGCCTAAAGAGTACGCTAATGGAGCTGCTGTTATTAAAAGTATGCGTAAAACCACTATAAATGGTATTGATAAATATATGTTCAGTGTAAATCCGGGTGGTTTTATACGCTACTCTGTATTTATTGATGATGCCATTGCAGCCTGCGAAGTTAAACCCTGTGCAACTACAGCTACCGCTAAACCGGTAGCTTCTGTGGCAGATGAGATCAAGAAATTAAAAGGCTTGCTTGACGCAGGCGCAATTACAAAGGCTGAGTATGATAGCCAGAAAAAGAAGTTGTTGAATTAATAGTATAGCTAAGGCTTACGAAGTTTTGTCTCGTCCTGAAATAGGTAAAAACTGCTGTTTCTCATCAGGTGTTTCACGCTATATTTACAAAAAACCATAAAACAGCATAAAATACTTATTATAAGCCATTTGTGCTATTTTACCTAAAGTATTTGTACTGTTTCAAAGTGTTTCACTCATTTTTACAAATTGCTATATATCAATAGGTTAACATAAAATAGTGTTTCATGTGTTTCATTATTTTGTGAAACACTTTCATAACCTATCACGCCTTATAATCCAGCTCCGTCAAATCCTTCACCGAACCAAAGCCGATCACATCTTTTATCACTTTGCCATCGGTCATTTCAATAGCACGTATTAGTTTATCAGAACCAAACTTGTCTTTAATCTCATGCATAGTTTTTAGCGCGGTTTCTTTGCGGTCCATATCTTCAAACAAACTGTAAAGCATGTTGCCGTTATTTACAAAGTTGGTAACCGCTACCCGCATGCTGTTTATTTCGGTATTAAAAATGGGGCCCGTCCCGGTTAGTTTTTCAAACTTATCTACCCGTATGCGTATCATCTGCATCAGGCTAATCGCATCCTGCACAGGCGTAGTAATGGTAAAGGCATCATCCCAGCGGGTACCATCCTCATATCTGGCTGTAAAACCTACCGACTTGCAATAAAACTTATGGTTCACCATCCGCTTTTCCAACGTTAGGCAAAGCGTCATGAATAGCTGGTCAATATAGCTGATGTTTTGCCTTTTTTCTTTTGATATCTGCCGCATGGCCTGCATGCCGCGGTAATCGTGCGCTGCTATATTGGTTTCAATGAAATTTAGGCGATAATGCCAGTAAATTCCCTCAATGCCTTTAAAAATCGACTTTAACTTATCGGGCCCGGCATAGCGCATCTGGAGCGGTGTATTTATACCGGCACGCTCCAGTCTGTAACTCATATTAGCACCTATGCCGGGCATGTCACCCAGTTTCAATGGACGTAAAACATCATCAATGTTTTGGTGGGTGATCATTAACAGGCCATCCAGCTTCTTCCCGCGAACAGATGCCAGTTTGGCCAGGAAAGCGTTAGGGGCTATGCCAACCGAGCAGGTAAGCCAATCGCCAACATTGTCTAAAATATCTTGTTTTATTTGTTTGGCTACGGTTAAGGGGTCAAGATGATTATAATGACCCAGGTTGATGATAGCTTCGTCAATACTTTTGGCAACTACATCTTTACAGTAGGTGAGTAACAGGTTAATGATCCTGGTATGATACTCGCGGTAGCGGGCAGGGTTGCTCTCTACCGGAACTAAATCAGGACAAATAGCCATGGCATCATTTAAACGCATTCCTGCCTTTAAACCGCGTGCTTTAGCCTCTGTCGACAGGGAAATAACACAGCCATATTTGCCGGTATAAACACAAACGCCTACCGGCCTGCCGCGCAGCCAGTAGTTGGCTTGCTGTTCGCAACGGGCAAAGTAGCTGTTCATATCAATAAACAGTACCCGCGATTCGGTCTTTACTTCAACACTATTTTGATTCACTTAACAAATTTGCTAAAAATATTAGCAAATTCCAATTAAATCTTTAATTAGATCTTACCGGTATAGGCGATACGTTCCTGAAAGCATATGGATCAACATCTTTTATTTTAACATCCATAGGGCCATCTGCATGTTTTACATTAACATTTATGGTTCCATCTGCATTAAGCGGGATAGAGACATAATGCCGGCTATCGGCCACTGCAGGCGTAATAATACCTTTAAATAAATTAGCTGTCAATGCTATGGCAATAATGGTCAGTACAATTTTGGTATAGGTGTCGGTTTTCATAAGCTGATAAATTAGTAATTGTATAAAATTAAAAAGACTTACTAAGTTTCAACTCAGTAAGTCTTTAATAAAATTAGTTATTTTATTTTTTACTTAAAATAACATTTCTGCCGGAGGTTTTACACCTTTTAAACGCAGGTACACGGTTGTTTGCCCGCGGTGATGTGTCTGGTGCTCAAACGCTTTGGCTAATATTAGTGCTTTGGGCATTTTCATTCCCTCGGCAGTTGCTGTTTCCTGCATCTTATCAACAGGAATGCTTTCTACTGCAGCAATAGAAAAATCATAGCTGTCCATAACCGCTTTTGTGGTAGCGTCCTTGGTTTGTGCTACAGTTTTTTCTGCTGATGTTTTACCTAACGGACTTTCTTTACCACTTGCTACCGAAAGGAAATAATAATTAGCATCTGCTAAATGCAGCATTTGTTGTGCGAAGGTGCGTACCTCGGGTGTTGCTTTAAAAGTGTAGCCATCTGCAGGCATAGCATCCAAATAGGCTTTTGTGTAAAGCTTGGCACGTTTCCATTCGCCAATAGCTTGTTCTTTGGTCAGCTGCGCAAAAACAGAAGTGCAGGTAATTGTTAATAAAACAATTACAAATGATAATTTTTTCATGGTGTGTTTGGTTTGATGAATAAATATGGAGTTTGATTTTATTCTATAACTAAGATACGGTTTAACTGCAACTGTTACAAAATTAAAAGACTGCGAATAAAAAATCACTCATTCACTCATTCAATCAATTACTCATTATTTTATTCGCCTCTTTTCAATCCGTATTTCTCTATTTTGCTGTAAAGGTGGCTACGTTGTATATCAATATCATCCGCGGTTTTTGATACGTTCCAGTTGTTTTTTTCCAGCTTAAATTTGATGTATTCCCGTTCGGCAAAATCTTTATATTCCTGGAAGTTTTTAAACTGGTTAAAATCTGTTTGCGGGGCAGCAGTTTCTGGTAAAGCAGCTACAGGTGCCGATGGGTTGGCAAAAGCCTTAACGTCTTCCTCGGTAATGGTTTTATCACTCAGGATGATCAAGCGCTCTACCATATTTCTAAGCTCACGTATATTACCTGTCCACGGTAAAGCTCTCAGCGCCTCTAAGGCGCCATCTGATATCTTTTTAAGTGGCATGCTATAGTCGCTGCATATTTCTTCTAAAAAGTTTTGGGTAAGCAGTGTTATATCGTCTTTACGTTCAGTCAACGGTGGTACATGTATCAAAATAACACTTAGGCGGTGGTAAAGGTCCATACGGAAATTACCGGCCTCAATTTCTTTTAACAGATCTTTGTTAGTGGCTGCTACAACGCGTACATCAACTTCTATTTCTTTTTCGCCGCCAACGCGGGTTATTTTATTTTCCTGTAAGGCACGCAATACTTTTGCCTGTGCCGACAGGCTCATATCGCCAATCTCATCCATAAAAAGCGTACCGCCTGATGCTGATTCAAACTTGCCAATACGCTGTTTAATAGCCGATGTAAATGAACCCTTTTCGTGACCGAATAATTCGCTTTCAATTAATTCAGATGGGATAGCCGCGCAGTTAACCTCAATTAAAGGCGCGTTGGCGCGGTTTGATTTTTCGTGCAGCCAGCGGGCCACCAGCTCCTTGCCACTGCCGTTTGCGCCGGTTATTAATACGCGCGCATCAGTAGGGGCAACACGCTCTATAGTTTCTTTTATTTTTGCAATAGGAATAGAGTCCCCCAAAATGGGGCGCACTTTTGAAACCTTGCGTTTTAATACTTTGGTTTCAACAACCAGGCTTCCGCGGTCTAACGCGTTACGTACGGTAATTAGCAGGCGATTAAGATCCGGTGGTTTTGATATAAAATCAAAGGCCCCTTTTTTGCTGGCCTCGACAGCTGTTTCCACTGTGCCGTGGCCCGATATCATGATGAAGGGAAGATCTGGTTTAATAGCTAAACCTTCGCTTAGCACCTCCATGCCGTCCATACGGTTCATTTTTATATCGCAGAGGATAAGATCGTAATCATTTTTACGGATCAGTTCTAAACCGTCAATGCCATTGTCTACGTCTTCAACTTCATAATCTTCATATTCCAGTATTTCGCGCAGGGTGTTGCGGATTGCCCGCTCATCGTCAATAATCAAAATTTTAGCCATGTGGTGTGTTATTCAATGATAAGTTATAGTAACGTTTACTAATATAGGATTTGTATAGGAAACTAAACACTTTTTTGCGGGAGTTGTTTGGGTTGGGTGTGATTTTTATTTTAAGGAGGTGAAGATTGGTGATTGAAGGTTGGTTGTTTATCGCTTTGTCACGCGGCAGGACTAATCTCTAATTTTCAATCTCTAACCACTAATTAGGGCGTTCCCTTGCGGGTCAGGCTTTCCGCTCATACGCCTTCAGGCCTTAATCACGGGCCGGTATCCGCTTCAATCCTTAACGCGGCATGGCGGTTATGAACGCGCGCCGGGGACTCACCCCGCGGCACTTCGTGCGCGACCCTCTCTTCGCCTTTGGCGGAAAGAGGGTTAATAATCCCCAAAAAAACAACCCTCTTTCCCGCTTGCGGAAGAGAGGGTCGACGAGCGTAGCGATGTCGGGGTGAGTCCCCGCGATAGGTAGACGTTAGGTCGTCCTCACCCCATGTTTGTTTCACGCGAATGTGAAACAAAATGTAACAAGTGAAACAAGATTTCGACTTAACCTATTGATAATAAACAAACTACCAAAAAGTGATGTAACAAAATGTAACAACTTATCCGTCTGTTTTTTTAAGTGTAAAATTAAAGTATTATTTTGATTATCAATTAATTGCAAATAGACACTTTTGGAAGTGGTGAAACAAGATTTTCGGGACGTTTTTGCGTAGTGAAACAAGGCTGTTTGCAGTGTACTGACAAAGTAATGTCACCATTACTGTGCACAAGGCTGGGTATCTTGCATAAAAATCTTTGCAAATCATGAATAACTATAACACACCCGCGTACTCTTCGGCGCGGCCGATAGAGATCGAGCTGATCCGTTCTATGGCGCACAAACCCTTAACCACCAAACAAAACAACCAATTGGATGAACTTTTGCGAAGTCCTGCCGATAGCAGAGATGCTTTTATTATGAAACCCGCTGCCGACTGGCTGCAAACACCCAACGATAGCCAGGATGCCACAGCCACGCTGTTTGGCGATTTTTGGTACCGGGGCGAACTTTGCATTATGTTTGCCGATACCAACGTGGGTAAATCTATCCTGGCGGTGCAGATAGGCGATAGCCTGAGCAGGGGCGAACCCATCCCCGGCTTTGGCGCGGCCGGCAAGCCCGAAAAGGTGCTATACTTTGATTTTGAGCTGAGCGCCGCGCAGTTCAGAAAGCGCTATAGCAGCGACATTCACGGTAATTATAACTTTGGCCCTGGTTTTACCCGCCTTGTTTTTAACCCCGATGCGGATGGCGCGCGCAAATTTGGTAGCTATGCCGACTACCTCAACAATGCTATCGAAAATGTATTAATCACCAGCGGCGCCCGCATTTTGATTATTGATAACATTACCTGCCTGCGCAGCGGTACCGAGGCTGCCGCCAGTGCCGTAAACCTGATGAGTAAGCTGCAGGCCATTAAGCACCGTTACGGCCTGTCTATATTGGTGTTGGCGCATACGCCCAAGCGTAACCCCGCAAAACCCATAAGTCGTAATGATCTGCAAGGCAGTAAAATGCTCATCAATTTTGCCGATAGCGCCTTTGCCATTGGCGAAAGCCAGACCAGCGCCGGTATGCGGTATCTTAAACAGATTAAACAACGCAGTGGCAGCCAAGTTTACGGCTACGATAATGTGTGCCTATGCCGTATGATAAAGCCCTATAACTTTTTGCACTTCGAGTTTACCACCCACGATACCGAGACCGCCCACCTGCTGCACTATACCGAGCAGCACCGCAAAGCCACCGAGGACCGCATAACCCAACTGCATAGCCAGGGCCATACCCTGCGCGCCATTGCTGCCGAAATGGGGATATCGTATGTTACGGTGTTCAGGTTGGTGAAGCGGTTGGAGAGGGAGCTTTTTTCTCAAAGCGTCATTGCGAGGAACGAAGCAATCTCTACGTAAGCTAATCAAATGTGCAAAATAGTCACGAGTACGCCTCTTCTGGGCGAGTATGCAGCATGAGCCGACGGGCGGCATATTCATGTCTATCTTTAACCGCTGTCCGAAATGTCTCCGACTTCGGACCACTATATAAATAGTCTTCGGACTATTGTGCTTTCACCTGTAAATAGACGGCGCGCTATGCTATAGATATAAGCTTTGCGTGCTGTTTTGTAAACTACATGCATAATTGTCCGAAGTCGGAGACATTCGGACAGCGTTATGGGGATACTACGGACAGCGGGGGAATACTACGGATAGCGGGGGGAAATTTATTTTAAAAATTAGGCTTATTAACAGATATTAAAAATTTAGAAGTACCTTCAATTTGATTTTTATTTGTTATATCATAACTTCACAAGCTTATCATGAATAATGGGAGATATTGAGATTTACGTAGGTGACTACGTTTGGATTGACGAAGAATACTTTGACGAAGATGGGGATGGTTACCTACTTACTGGTACAGTGATTGATATCGACCAATCGAAAAAAGAACTAAAAGTATCTCTTAACATGCTGCCTACTGACGATATTTCATTTATGGCACTGAGCGATTATGGTGAAGATGATTTTGAGGATGGGAGATGGTTCCCGTTTAATAAAATGAAACAGGTAGAAAGACAATATAAGGTTCTGGATATTACTGACAGTTATGATGATGTTAATAACAAACCTGTCACGATAGCAAAAATGTCGAAGATTATTAAATCTTACCTACGGGTAGCAGGTGGTTACAGGTTATTCAGCCATTATAGTCACTCAAGTTACGATGTTTTTATATTAACAAAAAATAGCAATGCTTACACCAGCACGGTTTACAATACAGTAGAAAAGAAGATTATCAATTTTGAAAATTTTGAGTTGGGATTTTCGGTTATTGATGGAGTAAAGCAAAAGACCTATTATGATAAACCAGATGAACCATATCACTATATAATAGAAAATTATAATGACAATGAGGACTGATAATGATTTATATGTTGGGCAGATTGTATATGATATAACAGGTCAACTAAACGCCGGGCTAGCTGTGACGATAAACGATATTAAAGGCAATCAAGTAGAAGTTCATTGGCTTGAAGGCAAAGAAAAAATCTCTAAAATTGCCTTTACCGTAATGGCGGATTTAAGACCATTGAAAAAAAATAAAGAAGATAGGGATTAAAATAACTGTTAAAACAGAATCCACAAAATCAGAAAACTGTATTAACCTCCACATTTGAGCTTAAAGTTCTTAGGTAACTTAAATAATTTCTGTTTTTCCATCTTTTACTTGCACTTTTGAGCAAAAAAACGGAATAATGACTTTTTTTAGTGACAGAGAATTAGGTAAGAAGATCGCAAAAGTTGAAGAAATAGATATTCTGGTATGGAATGGAGTTGTCGCAATTTTTGAGAGCTTTTTGTCTGAAAACGCATTCTCAAAAAACTTTCCAGAAAATTGTCCGGACAACCGTGCTATTGCCGGATGTAATCATATATTACTTAACGACAAACTAAAAGCGCTAGTTCCCAAAATTGACATTCCAATTTCCCGTAAGGAAGAATTTATTACGTCTTATGGTGATTTTGGTGAGGAGCCAACTCTTGAAAAAAATAGCATTGATACATTTGCCATCTTAGACTTTATTGAGTTTTGTTTTCAGAATATGTATGATGCAGTAAACACAGGTGAATGGCATGACTACTGGGGACATTACCATCTAACCTTTAAAGATACAGGGGTACTCCGAAAAAAATTTGTATTTGAAATCAACCTTTTATTTGAGAGAAACGGAATAGCTTTTAAATTCACTGAAGAGGGGAAATTCATTCGTCTACTAAATCCTGAATTAGGGCAATTGATAAGTGTTCGCTATAAGACGAGCGACGCCAAACTCAATGAATTATTAATTGAAGCAACTTCTGCATTTGTTCTGCCCAAAGAGCAAGATAGATTTAGAGCCACAGAAAAATTGTGGGATTCATTTGAACGGATAAAAACTTATTGCGATATTAATAAGAAAACTTCCATTGAACAGCTCATAAAGATTATAAGTAATGGCAATGCACCACTTGAAAAGCATTTAGATAGAGAAGCTAAAGAACTAACAGATATTGGAAATAATTTTCAAATAAGGCATTTTGAGCAAGGCAAACAAGAAATCAATGATGTCCATCATATAGACTATTTGTTTCACCGACTTCTGTCTCTTATAAATTTAATGATAACTAAATTACCGTAAGATCGAAGGGGGTTATGAAGCACCAAGCTTTCGCCCTTCACAGCTACCGCAAGGGCTTTTTAAGAGGCTACCGCAAGCATCCCCCTGCTACCGCAAGGACTTTTTAAAGAGGCTACCGCAAGCGTCCCGCTTGTGGGAAATTTGTACAAGTTAATAAACCGGGCAAGTGGTAACCTATCACCTAACCACAAGCGAGACGCTTGCGGCAGCATAAGGGGCAACCCATACCCGAGCGTCATTGCGAGGAACGAAGCAATCTCTACGTAGGACATTCAACGAAACGGAATCTCATTTTTTAGCGTATCAGACAAATTATTTAATTTGCAATATGGTTTTTCAAAGAGGGGGTTGCGTTTACATCATGACCAATAAACTTAATAAGGTTTTATACGTCGGCGTAACGTCCGAATTAACAGGCCGGGTATGGGATCATAAAAACAAGACCTATCCCAAAAGCTTTACGGCCAGGTATAATTGTGATAAGCTGGTTTACTATCTGTTTTATCCCCATATTGAAGAGGCCATCGCTGCCGAAAAAGCGTTAAAAGGAAGCAGCCGAAAGCATAAACAGCAATTGATTAACGACCTAAATCCAGACTGGAACGATTTATATGACTCGTTACTTGACTGAGATTTTTCATAGCTGATTAGCTTACGTAGAGATTGCTTCGTTCCTCGCAATGACGGCGTGGTGAGTGATAACGGAGATGTGGGGAGCAGCCGAAAGCATAAACAGCAATTGATTAACGAGCTAAATCCAGATTGGAATGATCTATATGACACGTTACTTGACTGAGATTTTTCATAGTTGATTAGCTTACATAGAGATTGCTTCGTTCCTCGCAATGACGCGGTGGTGAGTTGGTGACTTGATATTACGGTCGGTTGTCTTCGTTCCTCGGAATGACGGCGTGGTGAATTGATGTTCCCGCAAGCGTCCCGCTTGTGGGAAATTATACAAGTTAAACTATAAATAAGCATTGCCTAAACCTATCACCTAACCACAAGTGAGGCGCTTGCGGCAGCCGGGGATAATTTCTCTTTATCAACTATTTTTAATAGTATTGAATAACCAATGCCCCAATTTATTTACTGCCCTTTGATAAGCACAATAAAAAATAAGTGCATCATCACCTAATTCTCCGTAAGTTTTAAAATAAGAAATAGCTAATCAGTTAAAATAAAAATTAATTATCGAATGAAAAAGAATATGCAGCAATCAGGTAGAATTATGATGCTTACCTTTCTGATTTTTAAAGCGATTTCCGGGCAAGCTCAGGTTGCAACTGCCCCCATCAACACGTTGTCAATTTCTGAAAATGAAGCGGGTTGGAAACTGCTTTTTGATGGCAAGACTATGAACGGGTGGCGCAGCTATTATCAAACGGATAAACCGCTTAGCGGCTGGACTATTGAAGATGGATGTCTGAAAAACGCCAAAGGTAACGGACGCCCCCGCACCGGCGGCGGCGATCTGATGACTGATGCGATGTTTACGGATTTTGATTTGCGCTTCGAGTGGAACATTCAGCAAGGTGGCAATAGTGGAGTTTATTATCTGCTTCAGGAACGTCAAAATAAACCGGGAACGCTGATGTATAATGGAGATGATGGGACCAGTGCAGTTGCATTTGAATATCAATTGGTTGATGATGAACGACATCCGGATGTACTGAAAAACGGCCCGATCCATGCTACAGGCTCACTCTATGCGCTTATTCCTCCAAATGATTCCAAAAAACTAAAACCGGCCGGGGAATTTAATGAATCACGTATTATAGTACATGGCAACCATGTGGAACATTGGCTAAATGGCACCAAGATCGTCAGTTTTGATCTGGGAAGTGCGGTGTTGCTGGAAGCAATTGCCAAAAGCAAATATAAAAACGTACCAGGTTTCGGTCTCAAAGCCGCTACCCGCATTCTCCTGCAGGACCATGGTGATGAGATCCGGTTCCGCAATATAAAAATTCGCAGCCTGTCAGAATAACACGTTTCGGGAGTTATGCTATGCTAAACCTCGGCCAGTGTGGGGGTAAGCTGAAGTTCTTTTACATATTTTTCTACCGCTTCGGTAGAGGTTTTGCCGGATTTAACCGCTTTTACTAACTCATCCTTGCTGATGCCAAACTCGTTCGACCAATAATCCAACTCAAATTCTTCTTCAGTACCGGGCCGTTCGTTGTCTGGTAATCTGTCTTTTATATAGCGTTCCATAATCAAAGCATTGATATTTTCAATTATATGTAATACAAATTATGTTGTAGTTAATATTAGGTTAATAAAATGTTAAGTAATGGGGTGCGCACTGTCGCTGCCATTGTTGCGCTAGTCATACCTGAGCGTCATTGCGAGGAACGAAGCAATCTCTGCACTCGCAAATCAATCAGGATAAATTTATTCTGGTGAAAATATTGCTATTGCACAGTTAGATATCCTACGTAGAGATTATTAATGTTATTATTTGTTTTTTAAAAGGTATTAATGAGCTCCCTTTGGTCGGTTGTCTTCGTTCCTCGCAATGACGGGTTGTGAGTGTACCAATCAACTACAAAAAAAACTGTAAAAAACATGTGGTAATTAAACATATAGCCGATAACATTGTAACTTACGTGACTTTAATCTAAAATTGACTTATGATATCAAAATTCTATAAGCCGTTAGCGTTAGGAGCCATCCTGCTATCGGCAACTGCGGCCTGCATGGCCCAAGCCGGCGAACCGGTAGAAACAAAACCAGCTAACAGCAACTATAAACCTGCTTTTGCCGGGCAAACCCGTATTGGTGGTGTTACAACCAAAACGCCGTACACGGTTACCGTAATTAACACCGAGTTGAAGGGTCCGTGGGGTATACATGTTTTGCCCGATGGCCGTTTACTGATAAGCGGTAAGCCCGGAACAATGCAAATACTAACCACCGACGGTAAAATTGATAAAACCATTACCGGTTTCCCCGAGGTGCAATATGCCGGTCAGGGCGGTTTGCTTGATGTAAACATTGACCCTGATTTCACTAAAAACCGCATGGTTTACTGGACCTACGCCCAACCGGGCGACGCAGGAGCTACTCTGGCTGTAGCTAAAGGCAAACTATCTGCCGATGAAACTAAATTGGAAGACGTAAAGGTGATTTGGGAAGCTTCGCCACGCTATAAAGGCGCCGGCCAGTTTGGATCGCGTTTGTTGTTTGACAAGCAGGGCAATATTTTTGTAAGCTCGGGCGACCGCATGGCTGATGATATCCGCGTAAAAGCGCAGGACCTGAGCACCACCACCGGTAAGATCATCCACATTACTAAAGAGGGTAAACCGGTTGCGGGTAATCCATTTATTGGCAAAGCCGGTGCTAAGCCCGAGATATATGCCCTTGGTTTCCGCAATCAGGATGGCTTATCTATTAACCCCGTTACCGGCGGCCTTTGGGAGGTTGAATTTGGCCCACGTGGCGGCGACGAGATCAATTTGATAAAACCAGGTGGTAACTACGGCTGGCCTTTTGTAACTTACGGGATTGAATACAGCGGCAAGCCGGTTTATGATGGTATACAACAAAAAGAAGGCACCATACAGCCGGTTTACTATTGGGACCCGGTAATATCGCCGGGTTGTATGATGTTTTATACTGGTAACATTGCCGAGTGGAAAAACAACATGTTTGTAGGCGGACTAAGCGGAATGTATATTGCACGCGTGGTTATTGAAAATAATAAAGTAGTAGGCGAGGAGCGTTTATTAGCTGATAAACACGAACGCTGGCGCTGCATTGCTACCGGTAAAGACGGTGCTATTTATGCCGGCACCGATAGCGGTAAGTTATATAAGATAGCTAAGCAATAGTTGATTAGTGATTAGTTGATTGGAGATTAGTTATTAGCAACGCGATAAAACTAATCTCTGATCTCTAATTAACTAATAACCAAAACACCCCTTCCGTTAGGAAGAGGTGTTTTTTTAATCAGCAGCAAATCTGTAAGCCGGGTTCTGTTTCGCCGAATGACGACTTCTATCATTAATCTGGCCCTGCCATTGCTGACAGGTTCAATCAACCTACCCATCCTGACGATCCGCATAATACGGGTCGGGAGCGAGCCGCTCCACTTTCAGGACCTATTTGGTTTTTCAACTCCTGAGGTTTACCGCGATCCCGGTCGCCCGGAAAAGCCGTGAGCTCTTACCTCACGTTTTCACCCTTACCCCGAAAGGCGGTTTATTTTCTGTGGCACTTGCTGTCGCCCGCTGCGGGCGCCTTCCCGTTAGGAAGCAGGATGCTCTGTGTTGCCCGGACTTTCCTCCGCTTTGACCGTAGGCCGAAGCAGCGATAGAACGTTTTGCAGTGTAAAGGTAGGGAATTTAGTTGAATTGAGCGGGAAGATGTCATGCTGAGCTCCGTCGAAGCATGTGGGCAGGCCTTACGTTCATGCTTCGAGAGCCTCAGCGTGATAACCTACTATTTACACTTCTGTAAATCATCACCAACATGCTGTGATGTAATGGTCCCCATTTTATTACCGAATGAGTTGGTTACAAAGGTTAACACTTCGGCAATTTCTATAGGTGCGAGGTCGTTCGCGGGCATTTCGCCTTCAAATGTTTTATTAGCAAGTGCGATCTTCCCCTTTAAGCCATATTTTACATAGCAGGATAAGGAGTCTTTATGAGCTTTAAGATAAACAGAATCTGTAAGCGGCGGTATCAATGCCGACAGGCCCTCGCCGTTTTTACCATGGCAATTCTGACACTTATTTTGGTATATAACATTCCCGGCCGAATAATAACGGCTAAACTCCAGTTCGTCCTCGCTCTGGCATGAATAAAGGAATGCGGCCAATAGCAAGCATATTCCGCTAATAACTTTTAATTTCATTTAGCGGTAGTTTGGTCGGGTTCGGCTTTTAGCGTTTTAATATCTTCTATCAGTTTGGTTACCTGTTCGGGCACGGTGCCGTCATATTGGCCGCGTATCCGTTTTTGTTTATCAATCAATATAAAATAACCATCATGTATATATTTTTCCTTTGCATCTACTTGCGGGCTGCTTACCAGGTAGCTGGCAGCCAGTTTGTAAGTATCTTCTTTTTTGCCTTGCAGCAGCCACCATTTGTTGCCTGCAATGCCCAGCTTATCCGCATATTTTTTTAATACAGCCACACTGTCGTGACTAGGGTCGATGGTATGCGATATGATCTTAACATCCGCCGCGTCTTTAAATGCATTATAAACCGTAAGCATATTGCGGTGCATAACCGGGCATATAGAAGGGCAGGTGGTAAAAAAGAAATCGGCCACATAAATATTGCCATCAAGGTTTTTGTTGGTGATACTATCGCCATACTGGTTAACAAATTTAAACGCGGGTATAGTTTGATAAACCGTATCTGTTACAGTTTTGCCATCTGCTGTTTTTGTAACTACATCGCGGTTACCGGCTATGGGCAATGTTTTTTGCTCATTAAATTTACAGGCGTTCCATAACAGGATGATAACAGCCGCACCAATAAGTTTCTTCATCATTATTTTTTAAGATGATTTAAATAATCGGTTGATTCTTTAACCGCCATGTTAAGCATTGAATCAACCTGCATTATCTGTTTTTTCTGATCGGCCAGGTAAGCCATTATCTCATCGTGCGATTTTCCCTTTTGCTCGGGGTCAAACTTTTGCATCCAGTTTTCCATAGCTTTATCAGCCTCAATTAGTTTTAAGTTGAGTGCCTTCATGGTCGCTTTTTCTTGTGGATTATATTTTTTAGTTAGCGTATCAACCCGCGATAAGGTGTCCAGCTTCATTTTATTTTGCATTAAGCGCTCATCATTACCCATTACTTTATCATGAATTTTGATAACATCATTTAAAATCGCTTTTTCTTTATCTTTTGGATCGATGCAGGCGCTTATGGCCATACATACAAACGCTGCTATAATTAATTTTTTCATTTGGAATGAAGTTTTCAGAATGCAAATATTATAAAAATAATAGGGTAGGTGCTATATTATACTATTTATATAAAACGAAAAATCAGTTACCGGTAACTTTTCTATACCGGCAAGCTTTAAATACACACCTGTCTGTGCACGGGTATGTGTACCATGGTTAATTACCTGGGTTATCATATCAGTCACGCTGGTTGTAAACTCATAGCCTGAAAAGTTTTTATAGGTTATAAGTTTTTCAAAAGCGGTGTCGTCCATGATGTTTAAGTAGCTTACCCATAACCGGTGATTGTCATTAATGATTTGGTCAAGCTCTGCTGCTTGCAGGTTAGGCCACAAAACAGCACTAAACTGGTATTCACCCTTACAGCGGCGGAGCCATACCTGTTCTGCCGTTAATAAATGCGCCATTAGTTGCACCGGTTTTTCGGGAGCATTGGCAGTAATAATTGTTTCGGCAATTTTTTTATTTACGTATTGATTGTAATTAAACAGGCGGATAAAATAATTTTTCATGATATAGTTGGTTAACAGAAACAAAAGTAAGTATAGACAGGTTAACAATAACATAATATTAACGTCATCATAAACATATACAGGCAGCGTACCTTAGTATTGGACATAAAAATCACTGTTATGAAATTCATCGTCAATTTATTCAACAGCTTACGTGAATGGATGA